>CANIRG010000343.1 GCA_947469635.1 Rhodospirillales bacterium
CGATTTTTCGCCGCATCGGCGAGCTGTCTTCTAGGTTAGAGGGGGCGTCGGAATCTAGGTTCCGACGTTTTTTAGCGGGGGCTTCGGCCCCCGCCTTTTTTTGTCCCGACGCCACGAGAAGTGGTATAGCCGGCCCCTCCACTCACTCAATCTGGTTGTCAGGCCATGGCGGGCCATTCCCAATTCAAGAACATCATGCATCGCAAAGGGCGTCAGGACGCTCAGCGGGCAAAGATATTCACCAAGATCATACGTGAAATAACCACGGCCGCGCGCCTCGGAGCGCCCGATCCGGCGGCCAACCCGCGATTGCGGGCGGCGGTGATCGCGGCGCGCGAGAACAACATGACGCGCGACACGATCGATCGCGCCATCAAGCGCGGCTCGGGCCCCGACGCCGACGCCAACTACGACGAGATCCGCTACGAAGGCTACGGGCCGGGCGGCGTCGCCGTCATCGTCGAGGCGCTGACCAACAACCGCAACCGCACGGCGGGCGAGGTGCGCTCCGCCTTCAGCAAGTACGGCGGCAACCTCGGCGAGACCAACAGCGTCTCCTTCATGTTCGACCGCATGGGCGAGTTCCGCTTCCCGCTCAAGGCCGGCACGGCCGACGAGGTGATGGAGAAGGCCATCGACGCCGGCGCCGACGACGTGGTGAGCGGCGAAGGCGAGGAGGGCGTGCACGAGATCTATTGCGGCCAGGAGAGCTTCATCGCGGTGCGCGAGGCGCTGGAGAAGTCGCTGGGCCAGCCATCCTCCGCCAAGCTGATGTGGCGGCCCAAGACCACGGCGCCCGTCGATGGCGATGGGGTCGAGGCGCTGATGACCCTGATCTCGACGCTCGAAGACAACGACGATGTCCAGAACGTCTACGCGAACTTCGAGGTGTCGGACGACGCGCTGGCCAAGTTCGCGGCCTGACGCGAACGCCATGAGACTGATCGGCTTCGATCCGGGTCTGCGGCTGACCGGCTGGGGCGTGATCGACGTCGAGGGCAACCGGCTGCGCCATGTGGCGCATGGCGTGGTGAAGGTGCCGGCCGACCGCTCGCTCGCCGAACGGCTGAACCTCCTGTTCGACGGCGTGGCGGCCGTCGTCGCCGCCCACGCGCCGCAGGAAGCCGCGGTCGAGGAGACCTTCGTGAACGTCAATCCCGGCTCGACCCTCAAGCTCGGCCAGGCGCGCGGCGTGGTGATGGTGGTGCCGGCGCGGGCCGGCCTGCCGGTGTTCGAGTACGCGGCCAACCTGGTGAAGAAATCCGTCGTCGGCGCGGGCCATGCCGACAAGCACCAGATCGCCATGATGGTGGGCCGCCTGCTTCCCGGCGTCGAGGCCACCGCCGATGCCGCCGACGCACTCGCGGTCGCGATCTGCCACGCCCATCACCGCGCCACCGCCAAACGCATCGAGGCCGCACTGTGATCGCCAAGCTGAAAGGCATCGTCGATTCGGTCGACACCGACAGCGCCGTGATCGATGTCGGCGGCGTCGGCTATCTCGTGGCCGCCTCCTCGCGCACGCTGCGCGATCTCGTGGCGGGCAGCACTGCGACGCTGCTCGTGGAAACCATCGTGCGCGAGGATGCGATCGCGCTCTACGGCTTCCTCGAGACGGCGGAACGCGACTGGTTCCGCATCCTGACGACAGTGCAGGGCGTGGGCGCCCGCGTGGCCCTTTCCATTCTCTCGACGCTGGCGCCCGACGAGATCGCCCGCGCCATCGCCGCCCAGGATCGCGCGACGCTGAGCCGGCCTGCCGGCGTCGGCCCCAAGCTCGCCGCGCGGCTGGCGACGGAGCTCAAGGACAAGGCCGCGGCCTTTGGTGTGGCGCCGGCAGCGACGGCGACCATCGATATCCCGGCCGGCTCGCCCGGCTCGAAGAACGAAGATGCGGTCTCGGCGCTGGTCAATCTCGGCTACAAGCGTGTCGAGGCCTTTGGGGCCATCGCCCGTGTGACGCAGCGGCTGGGCAGCGAGGCCAAGCTCGATGCCGTGATCCGTGCCGGCCTGCAGGAGCTGGCGCGATGAGCGACGTGCCGGAACGGCTGGTCGCGGGCAAGCGCGCCGAGGAGGACGCCGCCGAGCTGGCTCTGCGCCCGCAGACGCTCGACGACTTCGTGGGCCAGAAGCAGGCGCGCGAGAACCTCAAGATCTTCATCGCCGCCGCCAAGGCGCGCGGCGAAGCGCTCGACCACGTGCTGTTCCACGGGCCGCCGGGCCTCGGCAAGACGACCCTCGCGCAGATCGTGGCGCGCGAGATGGGCGTGGGTTTTCGCGCGACCTCCGGTCCGGTGATCCAGAAGGCAGGCGATCTCGCCGCCCAGCTCACCAACCTGCAGACCCACGACGTGCTGTTCATCGACGAGATCCATCGCCTCAACCCGGCGATCGAGGAGATCCTCTATCCGGCGATGGAGGATTTCCAGCTCGACCTGATGATCGGCGAGGGCCCGGCGGCGCGCTCCGTGCGCATCGAGCTGCCGCCCTTCACGCTGGTCGCCGCCACCACGCGCTCCGGCCTGATGACGCGGCCGTTGCGCGAGCGCTTCGGTATCCCGCTGCGCCTGGTCTTCTACGAACCGGCCGAGCTCGAGACCATCGTCCGCCGCGCCGCGCGCGTGCTCAAGATGGAGATCGCCGACGACGGCGCGGCGGAGATCGCCAAGCGCTCGCGCGGCACGCCGCGCGTCGCCAATCGCCTCCTGCGCCGAGTGCGCGACTTCGCCGCCGTCGCCGGTCATTCCAGGGTCGATGCCAGGGCGGCGGACGAGGCACTGCGGCGCCTCGAGGTCGACACGCGCGGCCTCGACGCCATGGACCGGAGCTATCTCACCTGCATCGCCGAGCATTACGGCGGCGGCCCGGTCGGCGCCGACACGCTGGCGGCGGCGCTGTCGGAACAGCGCGACGTCATCGAGGACGTGATCGAGCCCTATCTGATGCAGCTCGGCCTGCTGATGCGCACGCCGCGTGGCCGCATCCTGTCCGAGGGCGGCTACCGCCATCTCGGAGTCGACGTGCCGAAAGGCCAGAAGCAGCAGCTCGACCTGCTGAGCGGCACCCATGCCGAGGACCCGGAGGAGGCATGAGCATCTCCGGCTCCGAGCCGACGTCGGGCCGCATCGAGAACGGCGTCCACATGCTTCCGTTACGGGTCTATTACGAGGACACCGACGCCGCCGGCATCGTCTATTACGCCAACTGGCTGCGGTTCCTCGAACGCGGCCGCACCGAGCTGTTGCGGCTGCTCGGCCAGGAGCACAGCGCACTGCGCGAGGCACGCGGGGTGAATTGGGTCGTGCGCCGTTGCGCAATCGACTATCTGAAGCCCGCACGGCTCGACGAGACGATCAATATCCGTACGCATTGTGGAGAATTACGCGGCGCATCGCTGGACATGATCCAGGAAGCGCGCCGCGGTGAGAAGATTCTGGTCCGTGCCGAGCTGATCGTCGCCTGCATGGGCGAGAATGGTCGTCCGGTTCGCCTGCCGCCGCTGGCCAGGGCCGCGCTCGCCGAAGTTGCCGCACCCGTGCCCAGGCGGGTGCCGCCCCGCTCACGCCATATTCGAGTATAAAGCTCGCAAACAACGGAGAAACTAAAATGGACGCGTTTGCGCAGACCGCCGGAACCCCCCTCGGCGGCAGCACACCGCCGCTCGACATGTCCGTCTACGGCCTGTTTCTGCAGGCCGATTGGGTCGTCAAGGCGGTCATGATTGCGCTGTTGATTGCGTCGTTCTGGTCGTGGGCGATCATCTTCGAGAAGGTGCTGCGGCTGCGCACGCTGAAGCGCTCCGCGCGCGCGTTCGAGGACACGTTCTGGTCGGGTGTGTCGCTGGAGGATCTCTACGACCGGGTCGGCGCCAAGCCGGACGATCCGATGTCGAGCATCTTTGCCGCAGCCATGCGCGAATGGCGCCGCTCGGTGTCGAAGGGCCTGACGGCCAGCGCGACGGCGCGTGCGGCGCTCCGCCAACGCATCGAGCAGGTGATGAGCGTCACCATCCAGCGCGAGATGGAGGCGATCGAGAAGCGGCTGGGGTTCCTGGCCACGGTCGGCGCCAATGCCACCTTCGTCGGCCTGTTCGGCACCGTGTGGGGCATCATGAACAGCTTCGGCCATATCGCCATGTCGAAGAACACCTCGCTCGCCGTCGTGGCGCCCGGCATCTCCGAGGCGCTGTTCGCCACGGCGATCGGCCTGGTCGCCGCCATCCCGGCGGCCGGTGCCTACAACATCCTCTCCGGCCAGGTGCAGCGCTACGCCCTGCAGCTGGAAGCCTTCTCCGGTGAGTTCATCACCATCCTGTCGCGTCAGCTCGAGGAGCAGGTCTGATGGCAGGCATCGTTCCCTCGGGCGGCGGTGGCAGCGGTCGCTTCCGGCGGCGGCGCTGGGCGCCGATCTCCGAGATCAACGTCACGCCGCTGGTCGACGTCATGCTGGTGCTGCTGATCATCTTCATGATCACCGCGCCGCTCATGCAGGTCGGCGTGCCGGTCGACCTGCCAAAGACCAGCGCGCAGCAGGTCGGCGGCAAGGACGAGCCGCTGGTCGTGTCGGTCAATGCCAAGGACGAGGTCTTCCTGGGCGAGACCAAGTATGAGGTGGCCGAGCTCGGCGCCAAGCTCAAGGCCGTGCACGAGGAGAAACCCGATCAGCGCGTCTTCATCCGCGGCGACAAGGCGATCAATTACGGACGCATGATGGAAGTCATGGGCGTGGTGATCGATTCCGGCTTCCGTCAGCTCGGCCTGCTGGGCGAGCAGTCGCAGCCGGCGACGCCTGCCGCGCCCGCCCCAGCCGCCCGGCCGGGACAGCGCCGGTAAGCCATGACCGACCGTCACATCCCCACCAGCTCCTTCGAGATGCGCACGCCCGCCGTGCTGTCGGCGGGGGTGCATGTCTTTGCGATGGTGGCGGCGGTCGTCAATCTCAACTTCTTCAGCAAGCCGCCGGTCGAGCCGGAACCGGTGATGGTCGAGTTCGAGGCGATCGACAAGAAGGCGGCAGCACCGACCATCGGCAATCCGCCGCCGCAGCCCAAGGACGCCAAGATCGACAAGGAGACCACCAAGGCGCCGCCGCCCAAGACGGCGGACCCGCCGCCGGCGCCGGAGCCGCCCAGGCCCGACATGGCGGAATTCAAGCCGCTGCCCCCGCCCAAGCCCGAGGAAAAACCCACGCCCGCTCCGCCCAAGCCGGCGGAGGACCTGGTTGCGATGAAGCCGCTGCAGCCCGAGCCGCCGAAGGTCGAGAAGCCGCCGGAGCCGCCCAAGCCGGAGCCGCCGAAGCCCGAGGTGAAGAAGCCCGACCCGCCCAAGCCGCCGCCGCCGAAACCGGCGCCGCCCAAGCCCAACGTCGATTCGATGATCGACGACATCCTGAAGAACAAGGACTCGCGCCAGAAGATCCAGACGCCCCAGCAGCAACCCAAGCCGCCGCAGCAGATCACGCGCCAGGCGGCAGCGGCGCCCAACTTCGCCAACGTCGTTACGGCGAGCGAGGTCGAGGGCGTGCGCCAGAAGATCCGGCCGTGCTGGAATTTCCCGGCCGGCGTGAAGGGCCAGGACGAGCTTGTCGTGACGCTCGTGGTGCAGATGGGCCAGGACGGCACGCCGGTGAAGGCGGAGCAGCAGAACACGGGTCGCTACAACAACGACCCGATCTATCGCGCCGCCGCGGACGCGGCGCATCGCGCCATCATGAACCCACGTTGCCAGCCGTGGCCTCTCTCGGCCGAGAAGTTCGCGGCCTGGCGCACCATCATCTTCAACTTCGATCCCCGCGACTACTGACCGTCGTCGCGCTATAGAGGCAATCCCCGCATGAACAAGAAGAGGTTCGACATGATGATCCCCCGACATCTGGCGGCAATCTTCTGCGCCCTCGCTCTTGCCGTCGCAACGACGCCGGCAGAGGCGCAGCTCACGATCGATATCAACAAGCCCAATTTCGAGCCCAAGCCCATCGCCATCGTCGACTTCGCCGGCGACCGCATCGGCGCGGAGATCGCCTCGATCATCCGCAACGACCTGCAGAACTCCGGCCTGTTCCGGTCGATTCCGCCCGGCTCCTTCGTCCAGCAGAACGTCAATCCCAATGCCCCGCCGCGCTTTCCCGAATGGCGCGGCATCGGCGCGGAAGGTGTGGTCGTGGGCCAGGTGACCCAGGTCGGCGGCGGCATCAAGGTCGACTTCCGCCTGTGGGACGCCGTGATCGGTACGCAGCTCACGGGCATGTCCTACAACACCCAGCCCGCCAGCATGCGCCGTATCGCGCACATCATCGCCGATGCGATCTACAAGCGCGTCACCGGCGAGGAAGGCTACTTCGACACGCGCGTTGCCTATGTCGCGGAGAACGGCCCGCTCAACAACCGCGTCAAGCGCATCGCCATCATGGACCAGGATGGCGCCGCCAACCGGTACCTCACCGACGGCCGTACGCTGGCGCTGACGCCGCGCTTCTCGCCGACGCTGCAGGAAATCGTCTACATGGCCTATGCCGAGGACCGCTCGCCGCCGCGCGTCTATCTGCAGAACGTCGAGAGCAACCGCCGCGAGCTGCTCGGCAACTTTCCGGGCATGAGCTTCGCGCCGCGCTTCTCGCCCGATGGCACCCGCGTGGCGATGAGCCTGTCAGAGAACGGCAACACGGACATCTACGAGATGGACGTGCGCGGCCGTGGCCGGCGTCAGCTCACCTTCACGCCCGGCATCGACACCTCGCCGTCCTATTCCAACGACGGCACGCAGATCGCCTTCAACTCCGATCGCGGTGGCACGCAGCAGCTCTACGTCATGAGCGCAGGCGGCGGCGGCGAGCGGCGCATCAGTTTCGGCGAAGGGCGCTACGCCACGCCGGTGTGGTCGCCGCGCGGCGACTACATCGCCTTCACCAAGTTCGGTGCCGGCAGCGGCTTCGGCATCGGCGTGATGCGGCCCGACGGTAGCGGCGAGCGCTTGCTCGCCAACGGCTTCCTGGTCGAGGGTCCGACCTGGGCGCCCAATGGCCGCGTGCTGATGTTCTTCCGCCAGCAACCCAATTCGGCCGGACGCGCGGGCTCGGTGACTCTCCACGCCATCGACATCACCGGCCGCTTCGAACGCCAGGTACCGACGCCCACCGATGCGTCCGATCCAGCCTGGTCGCCCTTGATTCCGCAATGACGGGCGGTATTATCCTGCGCCTCGACCCGAGCGCATCAGTGCTCGGGTCGTTGTGTCTGGAGTTGTGAAACCACGAGGAGCGCGCGCAGAGGCGACGCGTAAGGAG
>CANIRG010000344.1 GCA_947469635.1 Rhodospirillales bacterium
CCTCGCGCGTCATGCGCTTCGCCCAGCATCCGACGCGGCCCGACGAGATCTTCGCCGCGCTCGAGATCAACGGCGTCATGCACAGCCAGGACGGCGGCGAGACCTGGACCGACTGCAGCGGCGGGCTGATGAAGCTCGCGGAGCTGCCACATCTCCAGAGCAAGATCGTGAGCGACACCACGGCCGAGGGCATGCTCGACGGGCACGCCATCACCATCAACCCGGCCAATCCCGACGAGGCGATCGCGGCGCTGCGCATGGGCCTGTTCAGCACCACCGACAAGGGCCGGACGTGGCAGGACATGGAGATGAAGCGCTTCTCGCCCATCACCTACGGCCGGGACGTCAAGGCCTCGCCCACCGAGCCCAACACGCTCTACACCGCCCTATCCGTCGCGGCGTCGAGCCACGACGGCGCGATCTATCGCAGCCAGGACGGCGGCAAGAGCTGGCAGCGCTTCGACAAGGTGCAGGTGCACGGCACCATCATGTCGATCGGCCTGCACCAGCGCGATCCGCAGCAGGTCTATATCGGCGCGCGCTACGACGGCGAGGTGTTCGGCACCCAGGACGGCGGCAGCACCTGGGAGGCCATGCCGCTCCCCGGCGAGGTCCAGCACATCTATTCGGTCGCCTGCGGCTAGCCGGTCGGACCGCGCCACCTCCCGATATGGAGGTCCGCTCGTCGCAGGATTCGCGGTGTCGCTTTCCCCTCCCTGCCCTCCCCCGAAGACGGGGGAGGAGAATGAAAAAAAAAGCTTTCCCGCTTCTGTCTTCGGGTAGCCCTGCGTCTTCAGGGGAAGGCTCAAAAGCAACAAGGCCGAGGATTGATCCTCGGCCTTGTCGTTTATGCCCGGGTGGGAGAAAGGGAACCTATTCCGGCTCCTCTTCTTCCGCTTCAGCCTGCTGGCCCTGGCCGCCCTGCTGACCGCCACCGCCGCCTTCGCTGACCTTCTCGGTGATGACCTCGACGACCTTCTCGAGGACCTGTCCCAGGATTGCCGCGAAGGGGTTCTCGGCTCCTTCGCCACCACCACCGCCGCCGCCTTCAGCCTGCTCCGGAGGCTGGAAGCCGAAGGCGTTCTGGGCCTGGCCCTCGTTCGCCTTCATGAGGGGCTGACCGAAGCGGGAAACCTGCACCATGCCGCCCGGCAGTCTCTGGAACACATAGCCATCCCGGTTCGGAGGCGTCGGCGGCGTCGGGACGAAGGCCTGCTGCTTCGGCGGTTCTTTCACATCCTTGGGGGGCTTTACCCAACCCTGCTGATCGGGATTGATCCTCGGAGGGCGCGGCCCGGTGCCTTGGTCCTTGCCGCCACCACCATGCGCCTGCTGGCCGCCCGGGCCTTGGCCGTGCTGGCCCTTGCCGTCGCGGGGGCCGCCATGCGCCTGCTGGCCACCATTCCCGGTGTTCGGCGGCGTGGTGCCCGGGCCTTGGCCGTGCTGGCCCTTGCCGTCGCGAGGGCCGCCATGCGCCTGCTGCCCACCCTGCCCGCCGTTCGGCGGCGTCGTGCCCTGACCCGGAACCTTGGGCGTCGTGCCGCCGGCAATTGGCGGCGCCGTCCCCGGAACCTTCGGCGGCGTCGTACCACCGGCGACCGGCGGTGTGACCGGAGGCTTCGGCGGCGGAGTGAACTGCTTCGGCGGAGTGGTGCCAGCCACCGGCGGCGGATTCGTCGGCCGAGGCGGAGCGGTCGCTACCGGCGGCTTCGGCGTGGGCCGCGGCGTGTGGACGACGGGCGGCGTGGGCCTCGGGGCCGGCGGCGGGGTATAGGTCTGCTTCGGCGGAGGTGTGTAGGTCTTCGGCGGCGGGGTATAGGTGGGCGGCGGCGTATACCGCGGCGTCGACGGCGCCGAATAGCGCGGCGCGGTGTTGTAACTCGGCTGCGAGTAGTAGTTGTTCCTCGCCAGCGCACTCGTCGCGAGGGTAACGAACGACATACCGACGACGACACCGCCAATAACGGTGCAGGTACGACGCTGCATGCAGATATCTCCCCGTGAGAGGTGTGAATGATCCACTCGCAATTTTAGATTACAATCCTTACGCGGAACCTGTCGAGTCCCGGCCGGTACAAGTCCCTTTCAGGAACTTTCCAGCGTCAAGGTTCCGTCAAACAATTGCCAATTTCGTCCCCCGGGATCCTACCAGCCGAGAGCCCGACGCAGCCGGGAAGCGGTCTCCAGGTGACGCTCGTGATCGCCCGCAAAACGCAGCACCATATGGCTTGCACCGCCGTCGGCGTAGCTCTTCAGCCAGGCCGCCGCGCCCTCCGCCGAGCCGGCGTAGGACATCTGCCGCTTGCGCGTTTCCGCAGGGGGCATGGCATAATATTTTTCCAGATAGCCGTTCAATTTCTGCTCGGCGCGTGTGTAATCATCGTCGATCGCCAGGGTCAGGTACATCGCCCCGGTGAGTCCGGAGGGGTCGCGACCCGCCGCCCGGGCCGCCGCCTGGACCTCCGCCCACTGCACGGGGTACTCCGCGACGCTGGGCGAATTGGGGAACCAGCCATCGTAAAGACGGCCCGCCCGTGCCCGCGAGGCCGCCACGGCGCCCGCGATCCAGATCGGCGGACCACCCGGCCGGTGCGGCGTCGGTCCCAGCATGCCTGCGGTGACCTTCCAGCGCCCTTCCCTCCCCGGCGCCGGCCAATCCACCGCCTTGCCGGTCCACAGGGCGCGGCAGAGCGCCAGCCCCTCGATCATCCGGCCGATGCGCTTCTCGAAGGGCACGCCGGCGGCCTCGAACTCGGCCCGGATGTTGGGCCAGTCCGAGGCGATGCCGACGCCCAGGATCACCCGCCCCTCGGAGATGCGGTCGAGGGTCGCCACCTGATGGGCGAGCAGCACGGGGTTGCGCAGCGCCGGCAGCAGCACGGCGGTGCCGAGCTCGGCCGTGCGCGTGCGCGCCGCCACGGCCGCCAGCAGGGTCAGCGCATCGTGCCGCGGCCGGGCGAGCAGCGAATCGCCCACCCAGATCGAATCGTAGCCCAGCGCCTCGGCACGCTCGGCGAGCGCCAGCAGCGGCGCGGTCTCGTGCTGCCCCTCCATGACCCGCTCGCGCGTCGGCAGCAGATATCCAATCCGTGGCATGGCGCTCTTCCCTTCGATCCGGCTTCTTTGGACGGAGTATAGCCCAAGCCCTGCCCTGTCGCTTTCCCCCTCCCTGCATCTCGCTCAGAGCAAAGGGGGCTTTCCTCCCCGCGCTGGGCGCAGGGAGGAAAGGCGACTTCCCGAAGGGCGGACGGGGGATGGCCTCGGCTGGGACATATCCTCGCCATCCTGGTTGCAGAGTCGTTGCAACCGACTGTCTCCTTTTGTGCGATTTCTGACGTTCGGGGGGACATCGACACTTGGTTATACGTAGCGTTGCGGGCGCGCTGATGGGCGCGCTCCTTGTCGTGCCCACGTCGGTCATGGCTGAAGAACCGGCCCGTAAATGGGGTTCCTTCCTCGATATCGAGGGGAAGGTCGGCACCAAGCGCAACCTGGGCGAGGCCACGCTTTTCGTGCCCCTGCTGCAGGACGAGCGCACGATGCTGTTCGGCGACGTCCGCTTCAAGATGGACGACCAGAACAGCCACGAAGGCAACTTCGGCCTCGGCGTCCGGCGCATGATGGCCGCCGGGTGGAACGCCGGCTTCTACGGCTTCTACGACCGCCGCCACAGCCCCAACGACAATATGTTCAACCAGCTCACCTTCGGGGCGGAGGCGCTGGGCACCCATTTCGATTTCCGCGCCAACAGCTACTGGCCGGTGGGCAACACGGTCCAGGCGGTGGGCCAGCCCAGCACCGGCCCGACCGTGGGCGCGGTCTCGGGCTCGACCCTGCAGGTGATCACGCCGGCGGTGCTGCAGCGTTTCGAATATGCCCTGCGCGGCTTCGATGCGGAGGCCGGCGTGCGCATCCCGGTCCTGCCGGTGGAGAGTCCCTACCAGATCCGCTTCTACGCCGGCGGCTTCCGCTTTGACGAGCCGACGGGCGTGGCGTCGGTCGTCTCCGGCCCCCGCCTGCGGCTGGAGTTCACCGACTACGACGTGCCGGGCTTGTGGAACGGCACGCGCTTCACGGTCGGCGCCGAATGGCAGACCGACGAGGTGCGCGGCAGCCAGTTCTTCGCGGGCCTCCGTTTGCGCGTGCCGCTTCAGGCCGAGCCCGACCGGACCAAACGCACGCTGCAGGAACGGCGCATGACCGACCCGATCGTGCGTGACGTCGATATCGTGGCCAACACGCAGACCGTGGCCGTGACGCCCGCCTTCACCGAGCAGGCCGTCACCGCGAACGGCCAGGCGATCACGGCCATCAGCAGCGCCACCACCAGTGGCACGGCGCTGCCGGGCGCCGTCGCCGGCGCGGGATCGAATTCCTTCGTGGTGCTGCAGGGAACATTCACCACCACCGCGAGCACGAACCTGCAGAGCGGCCAGTCGCTCTATGGCGGGGGCATGGTCTCGATACAGACGGCGTCGGGCCGTACCGTGATGGTCAGCCTGCCGGGGGCGACCATCAACGGTTCGGTCAGCGGTGCGGCGTCCGTGAACATGGGTGCCAGCAGCACCCTGTCCGGGATGACGATCACCAACACCCAGTCGAGCGGCCTGGGCGGCTACGGCGTGCGGGTGAACAATGTCGCGGACGCCACGATTTCCAACAACATGATCTCGGTGACCGAGACGGGTGCCAATAATACCACTGCGATTGTCGCGACCGGCGGCGTCGGAACCCTCACGATCAACAACAACAGCCTGAGCGCGACCACCACGGGCGGCAATTTCGGGAGCGCATTCTTCTTGAGCACCAGCTCCGGAACGACGACTTTCAGCAGCAACACCGTCATCTCGACCGGGGGCGACACCGCCCGCGCGATGTGGTTGGGCAACGGCACCATCGGCACGGCGGGCTCCACCGGCAACGTGTTCCAATCCGGAGGCTGCTATCTGCCGGGTGGTGTGTTGACCGGCCAGATCTCCTTCACCAACGGCACGACCTGCCCCTAGGGCATTGCAAGCTGGGGCATCGAATATGGGTGTGCGTAGAGTCGCGGGCGCGCTGATGGGTGCGTTCCTTGTCGTGCCCACGTTGGTCATGGCTGAAGAGCCGGCCCGTAAATGGGGCGCCTTCCTCGATATCGAGGGCAAGGCTGGCACCAAGCGCAACCTGGGCGAGGCGGCGCTGTTCGTGCCGCTGCTGCAGGACGAGCGCACGATGCTGTTCGGCGACGTCCGCTTCAAGATGGACGACCAGAACAGCCACGAGGGCAACTTCGGCCTGGGCGTCCGGCGCATGATGGCCGACGGGTGGAACGCCGGCTTCTACGGCTTCTACGACCGCCGGCACAGCCCGAACAACAACATGTTCGACCAGCTCACCTTCGGGGCGGAGGCGCTGGGCACGCACTTCGATTTCCGCGCCAACAGCTACTGGCCGGTGGGCAACGTCGCCCAGCCGCTCGGGCCGCCCACCAGCACCCAGCCGGTAGGGTCGATATCGGGCTCGACCCTCCAGGTGACGACGCCGGCGATGCTGCAGCGCATCGAGTACGCCCTGCGCGGCTTCGATGCCGAGGCGGGGGTGCGCATCCCCATCGTGCCTGTGGAGAGTCCCTATCAGCTCCGCTTCTATGCCGGCGGGTTCCGCTTCGACGAGCCGACGGGCGTGGCCTCCGTCGTCGCCGGCCCGCGCCTGCGGCTGGAGCTCACCGACTACGACGTGCCCAACCTGTGGAACGGCACGCGCTTCACGGTCGGCGCCGAATGGCAGACCGACGAGGTCCGCGGCAGCCAGTTCTTCGCCGGCCTTCGCCTGCGGGTGCCGTTGCAGGCCGAGCCCGACAGGGCCAAGCGCACGCTGCAGGAACGGCGCATGACCGACACGATCGTGCGCGACGTCGATATCGTCGCCAACGCCAAGACCGTCCAGCTCGCGCCGGCCTACACCGAGCAGGCGGTCACGACGGCGACCGGCCAGGCGATCACCGGCATCAGCAGCGCCACCACCGCCGGCACCGCCCTGCCCGGCGCCGTGACTGCTGCCGGCACGAATTCGGTGGTCGTGCTGTCGGGTGGGTTCGTCACCACCGCCTCCACGACCCTGCAGACCGGCCAGACGCTCTACGGCGGCGGCACGCTCTCGGTGCGCACCGCATCGGGCCGGGTCGTCGATGTCGCCCTGCCGTCGGCGTCGATCTCCAGCACCACGCCGGCGATTGATGGCCTGCTCACGATGGGAAACAACAGCACAGTCAGCGGAGTGACATTCAACTACACATCCAGCAGTAACGGCACGATCATCGGGGCCGCTGGAAGCGCGGGCGCCACGATAACCGGCAACAGAATCGTCATGGAAAACGCCACGGGCGGAAGCGGCATCAGTATCGTCAACGGCAGCAACATCACGATAGGCAACAACAGCATAACGATGGTCGGGACAGGAGCCGGCGGTTCACTAGGCATATTCGTGCAAGGCGTGACCGGGGTGACCGTGAGCAACAACAGTGCGGCGGTCACGTCGACCGCCACCGCGATCGGTTTGAGCTCGGTCGACACGACTGGCTTGACGGTGAGCGGAAATTCCCTGTCGGCCGTTGCCACCTCCAGCCGCGCGATCTCGCTCCGCAACACCGATGTCGTGGCGGGCTCAACCGGGAATGTTCGAGTCAACGGCACCTGCGCCACCGCCGGCGCCAATACCGGCTCTGTCTCCTTCACCGACGGCACGACCTGCCCGTAACGGCGAATGCGTTTTGCGAGGAGCAGAGTCGTGAGATTCTGAGACTCGCGCCCAAAAGCCTTATGCCATGGGCATCGGAGGCGTCTCACCCCGCTGAGACTCGATGAGACTCGTCGAGACGGCGGTGAGACGGTCAGACGTCCAGCCGACGGTGGCGCCGGCGATGATGCCGTACAGTGAGGCAAGGAAGGTGCCGGCACGGTCGCGCGCCTCGAGGGCGCCCCCCCAGCGAAGACCATGACCACCTCACCTTCCCATCGCTGCGCGATGGGCCCCTTCCTCTCCCCCGCTGCGCGGCGGAGAGGACCTCCGAAAGAGATGTCCACGCCGTAGCATTCAGATGGGGAGGTGGCGGCTTCTTACGCCGACGAAGGACATGGGCTTCAGTCGTGCCGTTGCGTGATCGAGGCAGCAAGTGTCTGATCCGGGCATGAAGCGCTTCACCCAGGCGGCACTCGTCGTGGTCCTCGCGACCGTGCTCGGCCTTGCGCTCGCCGAGGGGCTGACGCGCCTCCTCGCCCCCGCCTTCGATCCCTC
>CANIRG010000345.1 GCA_947469635.1 Rhodospirillales bacterium
CGGTGCCGGACCCGGCGACGATGGCGCGGGCGCCGACGCGCGCGATGCGGCCGCCGGGGCGCCCATCAGCCTGTCGAGGTCGAGCGTGCCCGGCACGTCGACGGTGGCGGCGATCCGCACCCGCGGGCCGAAGGTGCCGTCGAGCGAGCCGGTCATCTTGAGGCCGAGCGCGGCGACGTCGCCGGTGAACACCGCGCGGCGCGAGCTTCCCTTGATCCTGCCGGTCAGGGCGAACGCCCCAAGCGGCGGTCCGGTCTGGCCGCCCGACAGCGCGATCAGCCGGTTGAGCTCCGGGAAGTTCAGCGAGAAGCTCGGGAAGTCGAAATCCACCGCGTCGGTGAAGGCCAGCCGGCCGGAGGCGCGGGCGCTGGCACCGGCGAAGTCGATCGCGACGTTGCCGAGGTTCATCGCCGCCGGCGTGCCGGCGAAGGTGCCGCTGGCCGTCGCCGCACCGATCCTGCCGTTGGCGAAGCGCGGCAGGCCGAGATAGTCGAGCAGCCGGTCTGCATCGGGCGCATTGGCGGTGAAGGCGAGGTTGACGTTGGGCACCGTGCCGTAGTCGTCGACGGTGCCGCGCAGCGCGAGCTTGGCGCCGGCCAGGCTGGCGATCTGCAGGTTGGCGAGCTTGAGCCGGTTGCCCTGCAACGCGCCGTCGATCTCGATGCCGGCGATGGTCTCGCGGCGGAACACCAGCTTGGCGACCTTGGCCTTGAGCCCGAAGGCGAGCGGCGCCATGGGCTCGGCGGGAGCCGTCATCGAAGGGGCCGCCGAAGGAGCCACCGAAGGAACCGCCGCCGGCGCGCCGACCGCGGGGCCGCCGCCACCCTGCGGGGCCGCGACCCTGGTCGCCTTCCCCAAATCGATCGGCTTGGGCAGGTAGGCGTCGAGATCGAGAGTGTCGAACTCGAGCTGGACTCGCGAGACGATGGGCAGCGACAGCGAGAAATCCCCTTCGCCCTTGCCGCGCAGCTCGTCGAGCTCGATCGTCGCATCGGCGAGATGGGCGTGGCCGTCCAGCAGCTTCATGCGGCCGGCGAACTTGAGCGACTGCAGCCTGTCCTCGGCCACGCCGCCGGCGTCGAGCCCGAACCAGGCGAGCGTGTCGCGCAGCCGGGCGCCGGCCAGGCTGAAGCTGCCGTCGGCGGCCATGTCCAGGATCATGTCGCCCGGCAGCCGCGCGTGCAGCGTCGGCAGGGCGAGCGCGCCGTCGTGCAGGTCGAGCGTCAGCGCGACGTCGCGGATCGCCTGCTTGCGATAGAGCAGGCGCCGGACGTCGATCCGGAGGGCGAGATCGACGTCGGCCGGCGCCGCCATCTTGCCCGGCGGCGGCTTCGTCGCCGCGATGGGCTTGCCCGATGCGCCGGCGCCCGCGGCCGGCGGCGGGGGCTTGGGGGCGAGGAGCGCCAGGAAGCGCGGATCGGCCAATGCCGCCTGCCATCGCTCGAGGTCCACCGCGCCGAACTTCACATGACCCGAGATGGCGGGCACCGGCCCCGGCGTGATCGCCAGCGTCCCGCTCGCGCGCTCGCGCCCCATGCGCATGGTGAAGCTCTCGATCGCCAGGCGCCGCGGAGACAGCTCGATGCCGCCGTCGAAGGTGAACCGTCCCGACACCGCCGCGCCGACATCGGGCACCGGGGCGCCGGACGCCCGCATCAGGTCGGCGATGAAGTCGGCCAGCAGGCCGGTCTCGGCCTTGAGATGGCCCTTCACGACGGCATCGGGGGCGAGCCTGCTGACACTGCCCTTGAAGTCGAGCTCGCCGCTCAGGACCCGCACCTTGAGCACCGTGGTGTTGCCGTGGGGAGTCGGCGGGCCGATGTCGAGGGCGACCTCGGCCGGCAGGCCGTTCACCCTGGCGGTGCCGGCGAGCGTCATCGGTCCGCTGAGCGTGGCGGCCGTCGCCGTGGCCTCGACCTCCTCGGCCACGATCGTCTGGCCGGTGCGCCGGTCGGCGTAGCGCACCGTGCCCTTGATGATCTCGAGCTTGCCGATGGGCACCCGCATCCCTGTATTGCTCTCGCCGGGCGTGCGGGCCGGCACGACGAAGTCCCAGTTGGAGCGTCCCGAAGCGTCGGTCTCCAGCTCGATCGTGGGGCGGACGAGGGCAAGCCTGCCGATCTCGACCCGGCCCGCCAGCAGGCCGCTCCACGACGGCCGGACCGATATCCAGCGCACGTCGATCAGCTTCGGGCCGGAGGTTGTGGCGGCGCTGTCGGCGAAGCGAACGCGGCCGACGCCGATGCCGGGCACCGGGAACAGCCGCAGCCTCATCCTGCCGTCGATCACCAGCTCGCGGCCCGTCGCCTCGCGCACGGCCTCGATCAGCGCCGGCTTGTAGGCGTCGACGTCGATGCGATCGGGCACGAAGTACACGGCCGCCGCCAGCGCGCCCGCGAAGCCGGCGGCGATCGAACCGAGCTTCAGATATGTGCGCATCGCAGCACCCTGCCGGGAACGTGCGGACTGTCGGAGGGCCCCGGCCCTCGAATCCTAGGCCAGCGCGCCGGAATTCACCAGCCTGCGGAGCACCCGATCCTCGCTCCTACCCCGGATCGTTGTTCTGCAGCTTGTGCCAGAACCGCAGGATCGCGAAGAACACCACGATCGCGACCGCGGTGCCGATGTGGCGGACCCACGAGACGTCGCTCGCCAAGGCGTGGCCGGCCAGCCAGATGAGAAAGGCCACGCCTCCCGCCATCACCACCGCGACGACGTTCGCCCACTCGTTCCTGAACCAATGCTCCATGCCGGCGAGAATATCGCATACCGACTGTCGCGACGAGCCTCCTCGGAGGATCGTCACGGTGCGCCGACGGCCCGCGCTATTCTTCCTTGTAGTTGACGTTGAGGCCGACGAGCTTCCAGGCGCCGTCCTCGTCGATGAACTGCAGGTCGAAGCGGACCTTCTTCTCGTCGTCCTTGAACCGGCCCTTGAGCGTGAGCACGCCCTTGGCGTCGAGGACCGGCGCCTTGCTGGACTCGATTTCGTCGGCGACGATGCTGGACAGGTTCACCTTCTTGTCGCGGAAGACCTTGAAGGAGTCGGCCAGCTTCTCGACGGTGAGCTGCGCCCGGAACACCTTCGCCGACTTGGCGTGCAGGATGCTGTAGTTCCCGGTCAGGTTGGCATCGTTGAAGGTCATCAGGGTCGTCTTGACGAGGATCTCCTGCTCGTTGTCCGTCGGCAGGGACGCGGCTTGCGCCGGCGCGAAGAAGGCCAGGGTCACGGCGAGGACGAGCGCACAAAGCGCGTGCGAACCGAAGAAGCGCATCGGGGACTGGGGCATGGGCGAACCGGGGCTGGAGGTAAGGGGCGACGCCCCGATCCTAGCCCAGTTCGTTCGATATCATACCATGGCTTTCATGCACGCCGGGAGCGGCGTCAGGAAGCGCCCCGCGACGAGACCGTAGTGACCGACGGCCGAACCCCTGTCGAACGAACGCCAGAACGACCTGTCCGGGAACTGTCCGTCCGGATCATCGTCGGGCACCGACGAACGGGACGCCGCGAGGCCATCGAGCCGCCCGAGGCAACGGGCCGCTTGCAGGTCCTCCTCGCAAACGGTCGCCTGCTGCGACGATGCCTGGAGCGGCAAGGCGGCGGACAGCAAGGCTGCCGCCATCGCCCCTGTCCATATCGACGGACGCCTCACGAGCAGGCCTAATGCGCGGCGGCGCCGTCGCGGTGGGCTTTCACCAGGGTCATGATCATCTGCCGCAGCGTGCTCAGCCGCACCGGCTTGCGCAGGAAGGTCTTGATGCCGTGCGACTGGATCATGTCGTCCGACAGGCCCTCGATGCGGCCCGACATGACGATGATGGAGAGGTTGGGCACGATCGCCCTGATCTCGACCGCGAGATCGGTCCCGACCGTGTCGGGCAGGTTGTAGTCGAGCAGGGCCAGATGCGGCGGGCAATCGCGCGCCATGCGCGTGGCGTCCGAGCCGCACACCGCCGAATGGACGACGAGCCCGCCCCGCTCCAGATATTCGGAAATCTCCTGCGCCTGCATCTCGTCGTCCTCGACAATGAGGACGTCGCATCGCGCGCCCTTCTGGGCGGCTTGTTCATTTGCATCAACCATTCCCTCCACATGCCCGATATGACGAGGGAACGACAACCATCATAGCGTCCATTCCGGGGGTTATTTCACCTGACACGGTATCCTATTACCGCGTCGGGCAGGCGCGGGAAGCGGGAAGACTGGCCTGAAACGCCGTCCCGCCTGCATTTGAGGTTTCCCCGCCGGGCGGGAAATTTTCCCGCGTCGCAGGTCATCTCTCCTCCCGCCCATCCGCCGCGCAGCGGCGACGTTCGGGCGCCTGGAACTGCCATCCGCAGCGCAGCGCGCGCTCGCAGTTCCGGCGGGGAAACCTCTCCAGCTTGCGACCGTCGACCTTGAGCGAGGCTTCCCTCACGACCGCGTCCCACCCCGCCTTGTCGCGATCCGCGAATGGCGCGCCGTCGGGCCACTGGATGGCTTCGAGGGCGTCGACACGGCCACGGCACCGCGCCGCTTCCTGTTCCGATCCCGCATGATCGCTCCGCCTTGCGCGGACGAAGGCCAGCATCGGCCGCGCGGGGTCACACGATGGGATCGACCAGGGCCAGGCGGTTGTCAGGGCGCTGGCGGTGGCGCAGCACGAGCGGCGGCTCGACGACGGTGAGCTCGAGGCCCGAGCGCACGATCGCCCGCAAGAGATGGCCGCCGCGCCGCCGGCCGCCGAGATCGAGCACCGCATGGAGATGCAGCCGAGGCCGGCCGGCCTCGGGCCGCAGCAGCTCGCCCACCAGGCTCACCAGCTCCGGCCGCACCAGCTCGATGGCGCGATACTCCTGGCGGCGCTGGTCGAAGGTGCCGATGGTCGCGCGCTCGAAGGCGCCCTGGGCGCTGAGCTCGGCGCCCGCGAGGTCGCAGGACGCCGCGAACTCACCCAGCGCCGCCACGATCTCCTCGCCCGCTTCGAGCGCCAGCACGAAGGTGCGTTCCTGCTTGTCCTGCCAGACCAATCTCGATCTCATGTCGGACCCCTTGGTTTGGCTGATGCAACGAACGGCACGCGGATTCGCTGCCTGTCGCCAGGCTGCAACCTGGAAGGGCCCGCGACGTTGCGCTCGCCGCGGCCGGCGATCACGCACCGCGGTTGATGACGGCGTCGCGATCGAGCCGGAACAGCCGGCGGCAGCCCTCGACCGGCGCGATCGCGGGTTGGGCCAGGCCGCCCCTGGCCGTCTGGACGACGACGTCGAACCTGTCGGGGTCCTCGGTCGAGAGGCTCACGTAGCACACGACCTCGAAGGTCCGGCCACGCTGGCGGCCGACCTCGAAGGTCGGGCCCACGATGTCGGGCAGCGCGACGCCGGCCGCCTGCAGATCCTCGTAGAGCCGGTCGGTCTCGCCGCCCACCCGCATGATGGAGCCCGACTCGAACTGCTCCGCGAGCCCGCCCTTGGTGCGGGCGGGCTGCGAGCGCGCGGACTGCATGTTGCTCTGGACGCGTTCGAGCAGGCGGCGCTTGGCCTTGCGCGCGGGAATCTCGTTGGCCTGCAGCGGCGCGGCCGCATCGAGCCAGCCCGTCGAATGGTTGCAGACGTTGCTCGCCTCCTGCGCCCTGGACAGCGTCGTGGGGGCGAGGCCGATCGGGCAGATGCCCAGCGACAGGAACTGGCCCACCGTCTCGATATACTGCAGCTCGTCGGCCGAGCGGCCCATCAGGCTGCCGACGAAGTTGGGCTGCATGCCGACCTCGGCGGCATAGCGCAGCAACCGCGCCGCGCCGCCGGTGGCCTCGTTGAAGCCCTGCAGCCGGCTCATCACCGGATCGGCCGAGGTGCCGTCGCGGGCGCCGCCGGTGGCGCTGCCGGCGCCGTTGGGATTGAGCCAGAAATTGTGGAAGCCGACCTTGCCGCCGATCTCGAGATTGCAGCGGTTGGCGCCGGCTGCATTGCGCGCGCTGCCGCCCAGGAAGGCGAGCGCGCAGGCCGAGAGGCAGGTGTCGCCCTTGCGCACCACCGTCGTGGCGGCGAATTCCTTGAGCAGGCCGCCGATGCGATAGCCTTCCATCAGGTCGCCGCCGGGGCTCGCGAGCTCCACCGTGGGGGATGCGGCGGCGCCGGCGCGGGTCAGCATCGCGCGCAGCCGTGCCGCGTCGCCGTCCTTGATCGTGCCGGTGAGACGGATCGTCCTTGCATCGAGAGGAGAGATCGCAGCGCCCGCGACCGGGGGGGAGGGGTCGGGTTTTTCCTTGGCCAGTGCGAGGGAGGTGGGGCCAAGGGCGGGCGCTGCGATCAGACAGATGCCGCTGACGAATTTCCGGGCCAGACGTCGCGCGTCCTGGCAACGGGTTGAAAAGAGAAGGACTGCGTCGCCGATCTTGGGGAAAGCCATCGAAGTCATTCTCGGCAGAGCCAACCGCTCGTCATTGTCATCCGTGATGGAGTGGTTGCACGCGCCGCGCTGCATGTCTCATGCAATCGGGTTCATTGCGGAGCGACATCCCTCCAATCTGGAGCGATCGCATCGATTCGCGGCAACCCGTCTTTGGAAGCGACGTTAATCGCCCACCTCCAAGGAGAAGTTTCCGCACATGGTCGATACCGTCATCGTCGAGAACGAGCAGGCTCCCACGTCGGCCATTTCCTGGCCCGCCGTGTTCGCCGGCGCCGCCGTCTCCGCCGCTCTCTCCCTCGTGCTTCTGGCGCTGGGCAGCGGCATCGGATTCGCGTCGATCAATCCCTGGGCGAGCAGCCCGGACATCACGACCACCAAGGCCGCCACCGTGGCCGGCGTCTATCTCGTGATGACCGCCGTCATCGCCTCGGCGATCGGCGGCTATCTCGCAGGGCGCCTGCGCCATCTGTGGAACGGCGTGCACAGCGACGAGGCCTACTTCCGCGACACCGCGCATGGCGTGGTGACGTGGGCCACCGCGACGCTGGCCAGCGCCGCCTTCCTCGGCGCCGTCGGCACGGTGATCGCGGGCGGGGCCGTGGGCGGTGCTGCTTCCGGTGCGGCCAACCATGCCGCGCGCAACGCCACGCTCTACACCGACCGTCTGCTGAGCTACGCGCCGCCGGCCGCCGCCACGACCACGACCACCGCGACGGGCACCGTCGTGCCGCGCGACTACGAAGGCGACCGTGCCGCCACCGCGCGCATGATCGGCCGCCTCGGCCCGGCCGGCGGCGTGTGGACCGCCGACGATCGCCAGCAGCTCGCCGCCCTGGTCTCGGCCCGCACCGGCCTGCCGATGCCGGACG
>CANIRG010000346.1 GCA_947469635.1 Rhodospirillales bacterium
CCTGATTGACGCTGCGCGACGATCAAGACCCATCATCGCCGTCAATCAGCTTGTAAAACACGCGGCCAACGACAATCATTAACCATCCGGCCGCTTCTTCTCATCTTGATTGTCGCGCCCCTCTCATCCTGATTGTCGCGCCACAAGAGATTGTCGATGATCACCACGTCGCCCTCTTGAAGCGTCGCGGCGAGCTGGGTCTCGATGTAGGTGTCGAAGGTCTGGCGGTTCATGGGGTGGTCGATCACCCATGGCGCGGTCAGGCCATCACACCGCAGCCCGGCGATGAAGGTCTGGGTGGCCCAGTGTCCGAACAGCGCATCGGCTTTCGAGCGGATACCGCGGCGAGCCCGACCACGCACCCGCGTCATCTTGGTCATCGTGCCGGTTTCGTCGAGGAAGACCAGGCGGTGGACAGCCTCGCGCATGCGCGGCTGGCGGTGCGCCTTCCATTCGTCACGCGCCTGGCGCACATCCTCGCGCTTGGCCTCCGAGGCCAGCAGGCTTTTTTTTGAAGGACAGCCCGGCCTGCAGCAGCACCCGCGAGAACGAGGCCGGATGCACCGTCACATCCTTCTCGGCTTTCAATTTGGCCGCCAGTTCCGGCATCGTGATGTCAGGCTCCGCCTCGACCCACTCGAGCAATATCAGCCGCTTGCCGCAATGCTGATAGGGTCCCGCGCAGAATACCAAGAAATAGCCTTCAACGGTGCTCGTTATCACTTCACCGCGACGAATACGGTCGCTACTGGCGCCTCAGCCGTACCGCTTCTCGGTGATGCAGAGCGCGCGCGGCCATTTCTTCTTCGACAGGTCGAAGTCCTTCGGGGGATTGAACTGGCGCACCCGCCAGTGGTCGGGGGTGCTGCGCAGCAGGCGCTTCACGAGCGCCAGCATGGTGCCGTCGCCGTCCTCGTGGACGAACACGCAGTCGGCGCCCGGCCGCACCGGGATGGTGGGGTTCACCACCACCTGGTCGCCGTGCTCGATCGCCGGGCTCATCGAGCTGCCGATGACGTAGAAGGCGAAGGGGTTGCGCACGCCCTGCATGCGCTCCGACCGGCGGATATAGTCGATCGGCTCGGAGGTCAGCAACATGGCGCCGTCGCTGCCCGCCTCGGCCGAGGCCCATACCGGCACGTCGGCCGGGCCCTCGCCCGGCGGCGGCATGCGCTGGATCTGCTGGCTGAGGACGGGGCGGTCCTCCATGCCGGGGATGCCGCCCGGCGGCGCCGTGTCGAGATAGCCCAGGATCAAGGGCAGCTCGTTCGCCTTGATCTGGCGATCGCCCTTGAGCATGCGGTTGATCGCCGCCGCGTCCTTGCCCATGGCGCGCGCGAGGCCCGCCTGTGAATAGCCCGGCCTGTCGAGCTGCTCGGCCAACCATTTGAGATCCATGTGACTGTTATGAACGCAATGCGTGATGCGCAATAGTGCGTATGTAGCATTGTGATATTGACATATCAATGCGGATATCGCATAGTGGAGCATGCTCCCCGCCGATCTCACCTACATCGCCGCGCTGCGCCGCGAGGGCGACCAGCGCGAGGCCCAGCTCTACGGCGCGCTGCTCGACGAGGTGAAGCTGCTGCGCCGCCGCGGCTTCGGCGTCCACATCGAGGGCGACCGCTTCCGCGTCGGCAACCGGCTGATGGGCCCCGGGGAGCTGAAGCTGGTTGCCGCCCGCGAACGCCGCCTGATGGGCAGCGCCTGACCCGGAGAGACCGATGGCCCGTATCCGCTGCATCAAGCCCGAGTTCCCGCAGTCGCAGAGCATGGGCGAGGTGAGCCGCGACGCCCGCCTGCTGTTCGTCGAGCTGTGGACCCTGTGCGACGACCACGGCAAGGCGCGCGCCAGCCCGCGCATGCTGGCGAGCCTGCTGTTCCCCTACGACGACGATGCGCCCGGCCTGATCGAGGGCTGGCTCGGCGAGCTCGAAGCCCAGGGCTGCGTCGAGCGCTACGAGATCGCGGGCGCGCACTACCTGCGCGTGGTGAACTGGAGCCGCCACCAGAAGATCGACCGGCCCTCGCAGAGCCGCTTCCCCGACCCGCCGCTCGCCGTCGCTGTCGCCTCGCGAGGGCTCGATGATTCCCATCAGGGGATCAAGGATCGAGGAGAGGAAGGGATCGAGGAGCGTGGAGGGGCGGCGGGAGCAGGGCGCGCGCACGCCTTGCCGGAAAGCTGGAGGCCCGATGAGGAAGACATCGCCTGGGCGGCCAGGGCCCGTCCCGACCTCGACCGCGCGGCGCTCGATTCGGAGACCGAGCGCTTTCGTCTCCATGCCAGCGCCCACAGCCGCACCGCCCATCGCTGGGGCGCGGGCTGGCGGCTGTGGGTGAGCAAGGCGCGGGTGGCGGCGTCGGCGCCGGCGGCGCCGTCGGGTGCGGGCGGCCATGGCACCGGCGGCTCCTACGACGACGACGGGCAATGGCGGGTGCGGCTCAAGAGCTACAGGCCGGGCAAGTTCTGGCTCGAAGGCGACTGGGGGCCGCGTCCTGAATCGGGCCAGTCGCGCGTGCCGGGGCATCTTCTGTCGGAATGGCGGGGGCTGAATTGAATGCGCACCAACCGGCCGATCCTCGCCGCCGCCGCGGGCAACCTGCTGGCGATGATCGCGATGCATCAGGACCGGCCGTGCCCCACCAACGACGAGATCCGCGAATGGACCGGCGTCGCGCGCGGGCGCCTGCGGGAGTTTCTCGGCGGGCTGGTGGTGCGCGGCATCGTCGAGATCGAATTCAGCGGCCGCCGTCCGCCGTTCCGCCGCCGGATGCGTGCGGTCGGCGGCGTGTGGACCGGCTGGACGGCGCGGCGGCCTTACTGAGGTCTTCCCGAGAGCTGTTCAACACAACCAAGGAGAAAGACATGACTCGCAAGCCGTCGATCACCCCCGACAAGATCGTGCGCGACCTAGAAGCGTTGCGCATGGCGGCGATGGAGGCGGGCGCCTATGCGCCGGCGCTGCGTGCCGCCGAATTGCTCGGCCGCCACCTCGGCATGTGGCAGACCGAGATCGTTCGCGAGCGAACGCTGGAGGACCTGGTCAACGAGAGCTTCAAGGCGGCGGGCGAGATCGGCAAAATCCCCTAGTCGGCCTTCCTCGCGGTACCTATGTTGAGAAATATGGAACAGTTCAACCGGCAGAAATTCAAGGACGTCATCCACTACGTCGTGGCCAAGACGAGGCCGGATGAGCTTGGCCGCGTGAAGCTGCATAAGGTTCTCTATTTTACCGATATGATCTGGTTCATCGCCGAAGGCCGTGGCCTGACCGGCGTCGAGTATCGGAAGCAGCCCATGGGCCCTGTTGCGACCGACCTTGGGCTGGCACTGGGCGAGCTCGAGGACGAGGGACGCATCCGCATCGGAAAAACCAGATACTTCGGCTACGACAAAGCCAGCTACGAGGCCTTGCTGCTCGCGCCGGAGGATCGTCTCGGCGAGATCGAGCGCCAATTGATAGACGATGTCATCGAGTTCGTGTGTCGCAACAACACTGCACGATCCATCAGTGATTTCAGCCACACGCGAGTTTGGGAAGCAGCGGAGAACGGCGCGGTGATGCCATACTTCACCGCGCTGAACATGCTGCCGGTGGAGATCGAGGACGCCGCCATAAACTGGGCGAGAGAGGAAGCGGCAAAGCTTGTTACCGCGCGATCGGGGGACGCAGCCGTACAACGTCGAGATTACCGGGCTTTCCGAGAAGGCCTTCGAAGCCATCGCGGCTGAATGGCCTCTCGTAATCGATGCGCTCGATGCGCTTTGGGCTCTCCTCGAGCAAGCCCCGCACCAGGCGGGCATCCCTCTTGCCCAAGGTGGCGAATTCTTCGTGAGCCAGACATCGGCTACGACGGGGCGTCCCTCGCTGAGCGTCCTCTACCAGATCGAGGAGGGGCCTGGCCGCGTCACGATCCATCGTGTCGGCCTGGCGTAGCGGCCTGACCCCCTGCGCCCTCGTGTGAGGGCGGTTGTCGCCAGATTGGAAGCAATTCCCACACTGATCGGGCTTGGCCCCGCCGGCGATCCGGGCCACTCTTTGCGCCGCAAGGAGTGCGTACCCATGATCCGGCCGGTGATGGCACTGGTGGCAATGGCTTTTTCGACCCTCGGCGCCCTGTCGGCGTCGGGAGAGACGCGGTCGCCGCCGGGCTGGATCGCCGATCCCCGCACCGGCTGCAAGGTATGGAACGCAGGCCCCGAGCCCGGCGAATCGGTCTACTGGTCGGGCGGCTGCTCCGGCGGCCTCGCCACCGGCACCGGCACGCTGCAATGGTTCAAGGACGGCCGGCCCCACAGCCGCTACGAGGGCCAGTACCGCGCCGGCAAGCAGAGCGGGCGCGGCACCTTCTATTTCGCCAGCGGCAATCGCTACGAGGGCGAATGGCGCGACGGCAAGCCGGACGGCGAGGGCACCAAGACCAACACCGACGGGCAGGTCTACAGCGGCACCTGGGTGAACGGCTGCTTCCGCGACGGCACGCTGCGCTCGGCGGTCAACGTTCCGCCCGAGGCGTGTGGCTTCTGGTAGCGGCTGCCTCGGCGACCGACGGCGCGCGTGCGTCGGGCGCCACCCAGCCGTCGTAGGGCTGATGACCGGCGGTCCGCCAGGTCTCGAGCCCGTCGGCCACGGCGCCGGTGAAGGCGAAGGCGAGGCCGAACCACATCGTCGCCAGGGCTAATCCGCGCATCGTTGTCTCCCTTGTTGTGGTTGGTGGATGGACAGAGTCCGGGCGGGGCTTTCCCCTCCGCCCTTTCGAGGGAGGAGGGGAAGACGTCAGCCGCGGTTGGCGATCACTGGATGCCGTAGGCGGTGAACTCGCGCGCGACGGCGGGGAAGCGGGCGCTGGCGGCCTCGAGGTCGCTCGCGGCACCGGCCGCATCGCCCAGCCGCTGGCGGGCGAGGCCGCGGCCGTAGAGGGCGATCGGCCGCGTGTCGTCGATCTCGAGCGCCGCCTCGTATTCGGCCAGCGCGGCCTGGGCCTCGCCCAGCTTCAGGTGCAGGAAGGCCTGGGTCTCGTGCACGTCGGCGCTCTGCGGCATCAGGCTGGCGGCCCGCCGGCAGTCGGCGCGCGCCCCGGTCTCGTCGCGGCCGGCGACGATGCGGGCCAGGCACCGGTTGGTGTAGGCCACCGCCATCTCCGGGTTGGCCGCCAGCGCGGCGCTGTAGTCGGCCACGGCGCCGTCGTAGTCGCGCAGGGCGAAGTGGCTGTAGCCGCGATTGTAGAGCGCCACCGCATTGGCCGGCTGCCGCGCCAGCACGCGGTCGAGGTCGGCGATGGCGCGGCCATTGTCGCCCGCCACGGCGAGCAGCGCCGCGCGGTTGGTGAGCGCATCGACATTGTCGGTGTCGATCGACAGCGCCCTTCCGTAGTCGGCGAGAGCCGCCTCGGGCGCGCCGCGCCGGGCGTTGGCGAGGCCGCGCAGCACGTGGATCTGCGGCTGCCTCGGCGCCAGCGTCGCCGCCTTGTCGAGGTCGGCGATGGCGGCGGGATAGTCGCCCAGCACCGAGCGCGCCTCGCCGCGCAGCATCAGCCCGGCGAGATTGGCGGGCTCGATGCCCAGCGCCTCGTCGAAGTCGGCCAGCGCGCTCCTGAACTCGCCCTTGTAGCGGGCGAGCAGGATGCCGCGGTTGAGGAAGGCGATGGCCCGCCGCGGGCTGCGCTCGATCGAGGCGTTGTAGTCGGCCAGCGCGCGGTCGGCGTCGCCCAGCGCGTGATAGGCGGTGGCGCGACGATAGGCATGGAGCGGATTGGGTTGCGTGCGCTCGATCAGCTGGCTGAAGCCGTCGATGGCGGCGAGATAGTCGGTCGCCGCGGCCTTGGAATTGCCGAGGATCGCCTGAGCATGGGCGCGGGAGAGATAGGCGGTCGCAAGCTCCGCCGGCGAGGCGTCGTTGTTGGCGAGGAAGCTGGTGCAGGCCCCGACCTGGCGGGCGGCGGGCAGCGGATCGTCGATGCGGACGACGCAGATCTCGCGCGCCGTCGGTTCGGCCACGGAGGCCTGCTCGATCTCGCGCGCGCCGGCCTCCATCGGGACCAGCAATATGGAGACCGGGAACAGGGCCGTAACGGCCAGCTTGAGCGCCCCAACCATCGAATTCCTCCCTTGCTGCGGGCCTTGCTGCGGGACATCACAATCCCGTCACAGGAACGTGCGGTCTTTGGAGAAAGTTGCTGATTGAAATTAGCTCCAGGGTGGTGGCGTCAAGGAACTCGCTCTCGATTCGCGTCGTTTTTTCCCGTGCGATGGAGGGCTCGTCATGACGATGAATCGAATGCACATCCTGGCGGTCGCGGCCTGCGCGGTGCTGGCGGCCGTGCCGGCGCTGGCACAGCAGACGGTCGACAAGGAGGAAAGGCCCGAGCAGGGCGCCGGCCCGGCCGAGGTCGGGCCGGAGGAGGTCGAGACGCTGATCGCCGCGGCGCCGGTGACGGGTCCGTCGGTGCCCACGGCGGTGGTTTCCACGGGTGGCATTTTCGCCTTGCCCGCTTCAGCCGAAGCCTATGGGCCTTACTCCAGCATCATGCCGCTCGCGGGCGGCGTGCCGCTCGATGCGGGGGTGCCGGCGGGCGGCCAGGCGCTGCCCTCGCTGGTGCGGCTGGCCGTCCTGCCGTTCGACGCGACCGCGCCGGCGCCGATACCTCCCGTGCCGGTGGCGGTCCCGGTTCCGGCCATCGTCCCTGCCGCCGCCGCGCCGGCGCCGGTCGTGCTCACCACCTCGCCGGACTACATCGGCCCCGCGCAGTTCCCCGCGCCGCCACCACCCAATGCCTACGGCCCGCGCGGGCCGGCGCAGACCGCGAGCGGCAGCTGAGAATCATCTGGCACCCAGGGTGCAAGCACGTTCTCCCCTCGATCATTGCATCCGAAAGATGTATCTTTCGCGCCGCCGCGGAGTGTGGGTCCTGGTGTGGGTTCCGCGGCATGCGAGCGTGCGCGGGCGTTTTCATCGAATGGTGCCGGCTGTCGGCCGGGCGGAGGGGTCCGTCCGGCGCGTTGGCGCGTTTTAATTCCTTGGGGATATGCGCCAACTTTTCGTCGCTGCGCTGATGATTGGGGTCGGGCTGCTGGTTACGGCCACGGCGGCGAGCCTCCTTCAGCAATGGGCGATGAAGAACCGAGGCTCGCAGGCGGCGTACGACGAGGTGCCCGAAGCGGCCGAGAAGCAGCTGCCGCCGAGCTCGGGGCCGATGCCCGTCG
>CANIRG010000347.1 GCA_947469635.1 Rhodospirillales bacterium
GGCGGCCGGCGGCGCGGTGTCATTCACCGAACAGATCAGGCGCGCTCGCCGCGACAAGCCCGCCAAGCTATAAGGCGGGAGTGAAGGTCATAAGCTGGAACTTGCTGCGTCTGAGCGGCGCCGCCGCCAAGGACGTGGCCGCTTTGATCGAGCGCGAGCGCCCCGATGTCCTGCTGATGCAGGAAGTCACCCAGCACATGGACATATTGCCCAGCCTGGTGAGCGGCCACTACCACCGCCTGCCCTGGCCCGGCCGCATCCATGGGCTCGCCGTCTGGAGCCGGCACAATTTCGTGACGCCCACCGTGCTGCCGCTGCCGGCCTCGCGCCTGCCCGGCCGCCTGCCGCGGCGGCGCTCGCAGATCGTGCGGATCGGCGACATCACCTTCGCCAACGTCCATCTCTCGCACGGCCAGCTCTTGAACCGCCGCCAGCTCTCGCGCATCGCGGCAGCCCTGCGCGGCGCGCCGTCGGCGATCATCGGCGACTACAATGCCGTGGGCCCTGTACTCCTGCCCGGCTTCGCCGATGTCGGCCCGCGCGAGACGACGCATTTCGGCAGCAATGTCGTGCCCTTCCGCCTCGACCGCTGCCTCGCGCACGGCGTCGCCTGCCTCTCGGCTGGGACCCTGGCGTTCGGGCCGAGCGACCATCGGCCGATCGTGCTCGAGCTGCAGGTGGCCGAGGCGGCCGCCAAGCGCAGCCCGCTGCGCCGCGTGCAGCATCGCGTCCAACGCCGCATCGCCCGCCTCAGGGCCGCGCTGCGCTGAGCCCGCTCCGTCGCACATGGGCTGCAGTCGTTTCCTGAAATTCCTTAGATATTTCAACGACTAATGCAGAGTATTGACCGGTTCCGAACACAGACAGGAAGTCGTCCGAACGAGCCTGTCAGACCTGGAGATACAATGCGTCATCGTTGGAAGCTTGCGTCACTCGTTGCCGCGGCGGGCGTGTCCTGCGCGCTGGCAACCCTCGGCCTGTCGGGAATTGCCCAGGCCAATCCGTTCTTCGCCAAGCAGACGGGCCTGGGTTGCAGCGGATGCCATCACCCCGGCCAGGAGGAAGCCGGCGTGAAGGGGCTCAATCCCGCTGGCCTGGCCTTCAAGAACTGCGGCTACAAATCGGGCTGCGGCGCGCCCCCCGCACCCGTGGCCAAGACCTCTGAAACCGACAACGGGTTCGCCAACTTCAGCAACAGCTGTCCGGCGGGCCAGGTGCGGTGGGTCACGATTCGGCCCGGCCGCAACGATTCCGACCGCGACCTGGTGCTGCTCATGGAACCCGGCCAGCGCATCAAGGTTGCCGTGCCCAAGGGCTCCACCTTCGCCGGCATGTGCAACCAGCCGCCGAAGGACAGCGGTCAATTCAGCTGGGTCCGGCTCGACTCGACGTTCTGACGGCCGAACGTCCGCGCGGCGCGCGCGCCTTCAGAGATAGGGCTGGAGGAGGCGCGCCGCGCTGTTGCGCAGGCGGAACAGGATCGGCTCGTTGTCGAGCTCGCCCAGCGTCAGGCGGCGGCCCTCGCGGATCAGCCCGGCGAGACGGGTGGCGAAGTCGGCGCCGTGGACCTCGATGTCGAGCTCGAAGTTGAGGCGGAAGCTTCGGGTGTCCCAGTTGGCGCTGCCGATCAGCGACCAGCCGTCGTCGACCACCATCAGCTTGGAATGCTCGAACGGCGCGGGGCTGAGCGAGATGCGGCAGCCCGCTTCGAGCAGCGCCCTGAGCGGCACGCGCCGCGCCCAGTCGAGCACGAAATGGTTGGAATGCTCGGGCATGTAGAGGTCGACTACGACGCCGCGCATGGCGGCGAGGCTGAGCGCAACGGTCAGGATCTCGGGCGGCAGGAAATAGGGCGTGACGATGCGGATCGAGCGGCGGGCGCAGGAGATGGCGTGGATCGCCGCGAACTCGATCTGCTCGATGTCCTCGTCCGGCCCCGAGGTGATGACGCGCGCCCCGATGGCGCCCGCGGGCTCGATCGAGCCGAACCAGCTCGCGTTCATCAGCTTCTCGCCGGTGACGAACAGCCAGTCGTCGGCGAAGGCCTCGGTGAGCTGCTCCACCACCGGCCCCTCCAGCCGGAAGTGGGTGTCGCGCACCGGGTGCGGCGGATCCCGCGCCAGCACGTTCTCGGCCCCGATGTTGATGCCGCCGGCGAAGCCCACGCGCCCGTCGACCACCAGCAGCTTGCGATGGTTGCGCAGGTTCACGAACGGCATGCGCCACGGAAAATACGAATGGAGGAAGCGCGCCACCGGCACACCCGCCGCGCGCAGCTTGAGATAGGCGCCCGACCAGAAATAGCCGCTGCCGACGCCGTCGATCAGCACCCGCACCTCGACGCCGCGGCCCACGGCGCGGACCAGTGCGTCGATGAACTTCGTGCCCTCCTCGTCGCCGCGGAAGATGTAGGTCGAGAGGCCGATGCTCATCGTGGTGCCGTCGATGGCGGCCAGCATCGAGGGATAGGTCTCGTCGCCGCTGCGCAGCACCTCGACCTCGTTGCCGCTTTCCATCGGAAGGCCGGTCAACCGGCCGATGGCATGCTCCAGCGGCGACATGGGATCGGCGGGGCCGGCGCCGGCCGAGGCCTCGTCGACGATGAAGAGGTGCGAGCGCTCGTTGCGCAGCCGCCGGGCGCGCCGCTTCACCCGGTTGATGCCGAAGGACAAATAGAGGACGCCGCCGACGAAGGGCGACAGCCAGACGATGCCCATCCACGCGATGGCCGCGCCGACGCTGCGCTTGTAGAGCAGCACATGCACCGTCACCGCGAGCGCGATGGCGATGTGCAGCAGCGTGGCGGAGACGGCGCTGAAACTGAAGGTCACGCGCCCACCCTATCTCTTATCGCTCCCCACGCCGAAAGCCCCCGTCCTGAGGAGCGCGCGTCTCGAAGGATGGGAACGCGCACCTCGCCTGACCCCCACCCTTCGAGACGCGGTCCGGCGGACCGCTCCTCAGGGTGAGGTCTTTTCCTTTTCTGCGAGCCCGGTCGTCTACGCCGTCGCCTTGATGGTCTGGCCGACGAGGTCGATGATCTCGTCGATCTGGACCTTCTCGATGATCAGCGGCGGCGACATGGCGATGGCATCGCCCGACTGGCGGACCATCAGGCCGAGCTCGAAGGCCTTCACGAAGGCGTTGTAGCCGCGCGTGCCGACCGGGCCGGTGGCGGCGAGGTCGATGCCGGCGGCGAGGCCGAGGTTGCGGATGTCGAGCACGCCCGGCAGGCCCTTCAGCGAATGCACGCCGTCCTCCCAATGCCCCGACAGCTCGGCCGCGCGCTCGAACAGGTTCTCGTCCTTGTAGATGTCGAGCACCGCCGAGGCCGCGGCGCAGGCCAGCGGATGGGCCGAGTAGGTGTAGCCGTGGAACAGGTCGATGGCGCCCTCGGGACCCTGCATCAGCCCATCGTAGATGGTCTTGCGCACGAACACGCCGCCCATCGGCACGGTGGCGTTGGAGATGCCCTTGGCCACGGTCATGAGGTCGGGGATGACGCCGAACTTGTCGGCGGCGAAGCCGGTACCGAGACGGCCGAAGCCGGTGATGACCTCGTCGAAGATCAGCAGGATGCCGTGCTTGTCGCAGATCTCGCGCAGGCGCTTGAGGTAGCCCTTGGGCGGCGGCAGGTAGCCTGTGGAGCCGGCGCAGGGCTCGACGATGACGGCGGCGATGTTGGAGGCGTCATGCAGGCCGACGATGCCTTCGAGCGCATCGGCGAGTTCCACGCCATGCTCCGGCTCGCCGCGCGAGAAGGCGTTCTTGGCGAGATGGGTGTGCGGCAGGTGGTCGACGCCGGGAAGCTGCGCGCCGAACCATTTGCGGTTGTTCACCATGCCGCCGACGGAGATGCCGCCGAAGCCCACGCCGTGATAGCCGCGCTCGCGGCCGATGAAGCGGGTGCGCGTGCCCTGGCCGTTGGCGCGGTGATAGGCGAGCGCGATCTTGAGCGCCGAATCGACGGCCTCGGAGCCGGAGTTGCAGTAGAAGGCGTGGTTGAGGTCGCCCGGCAGCATCGCCGCATGGCGCGCCGCCAGCTCGAAGGCCTTGGGATGGCCCATCTGGAACGAGGGCGCGTAGTCCATCTCGTCGAGCTGCTTGGCGATCGCCGCCTTGATCTCCTCGCGGCCGTGGCCGGCGTTGACGCACCACAGGCCCGCGGTGCCGTCGATGATCTTGCGGCCCTCCGGCGTCCAGTAATGCACACCCTTGGCCTTGGCCAGCATCCGCGGGTTCTTCTTGAACTGCCGGTTGGCCGTGAACGGCATCAGGAAGGCTTCGAGATTGTTGGCGACGGGCGCGGTGTTCGGCGGGGTCATTCGGGCGGTACCTTCGGATCGGGCGGTGACGGGATTCATGTCAAACCGAGCACAGCGAGGGATCCCTCACTGCGTTCGGGATGACAAGATTGGCGCAACCTACCACCTGTCCACATCCCCGGCCACGCGGCCGGTGTATCTCTCGCTTGAAGATTATTGGGGGGCGGCCGCCTCACCCCGCCCCAGGAACGCCCGTACCTTGACCTCGAACACGCCGACGGCGTTCACAGCGACCCGCAGCTGCTGCGGCGTGCAGCCAAACGTCTTGCACCAGTAATTGAGCTCTTCCTTGACGTTCACACGCTCAGGATTCCGGGGCGACCGGTCTTGCGGGCTCTCGCGTGAGCCCACGATCTTGAGGGCCGGTGCTTTCCGTCGCCACACTGTCTTGACCTTTCAGCTTCCGGGACGCGCCTCAATAGACCCCGCCGCGCCGTACCGCACGCACTAACGCCGGGTCAGACCTCGAGCCATTCCTTGCGAATTGCCGCATCGGCAGCCAGCGCGGCGGGCGTGCCCTCGAAGACGATGCGGCCGTGGCCCATGACATAGAGGCGCTTGGAGATCTTGAGCGCGATGGTGAGCTTCTGCTCCACCAGCAGGATCGCCGTGCCGCGCCGGGCGATCTCGTCGAGCAGCCGGCCCACCTGCTCCACCAGCTTGGGCGCGAGGCCCTCCGTCGGCTCGTCGATGATGACGAGGTCGGGATCGCCCATCAGCGTGCGGCAGATGGTGAGCATCTGCTGCTCGCCGCCCGACAGCACGCCCGCCGGATTGTCGCTGCGCGCGCCGAGGTTGGGAAAGAGCGTGAAGACGTCGTCGAGCTTCCAGCGCCCGTAGACGCCGGCACGCTTGAGGCCGAGCTCGAGGTTCTGCTTCACCGTGAGGCTTGGAAACACCTGCCGGTCCTCGGGCACATAGCCCACCCCGGCATGGGCGATCTGATCGGGCCTGAGGCCCGCGATCGGCCGGCCCTTGAAGGCGACGCGGCCGACCGGTGGCAGCAGCCCCATGATCGCCTTGCAGGCTGTCGAGCGGCCGACGCCGTTCCGCCCGAGCAGGCTCACGATCTCGCCCTCGTCGACCGCGAGATCGACGCCCTGGAGGATGTGGCTCTTGCCGTAATAGGCGTGCAGGTCCTGGACCTCGAGCATCATGCTGCGACCGTCCCGAGATAGGCTTCCTGCACGGCTGAATTGCCGCGGATGGCGGCAGGCTTGTCGGAGGCGATGACCTCGCCGTAGACCAGCACCGTGATGCGGTCGGCCAGGCCAAACACCACGCTCATGTCGTGCTCGACCATGATCAGCGTCTTGCCTTCCGACACGCCGCGGATCAGCTCGACCGCCGCCTCGGTCTCGCTGTGGCTCATGCCGGCGGTCGGTTCGTCGAGAAGGATGATCTCGGCCCCGCCGGCGATGGTGATGCCGATCTCCAGCGCCCGCTGCTCGGCGTAGGACAGCAGCCCGGCCGGCAGGTTGCGCCGGCCAGCGAGATTGAGCCGCTCGAGCAGCCGGTCGGCCTCGGCGTTCAACGCCTTCTGCCCGCCCAGGAGCTGCCAGAAGGAATAGCGATAGCCCTGCGACCACAGCAGCCCGCAGCGGATGTTCTCGAACACCGTCATGCGCGGGAAGATCGAGGTGATCTGGAAGCTGCGCGAGAGGCCCAGCCGATTGATCTCCTGCGGCGCCAGGCCCGCGATCGACTTGCCGTTGACCGCGATGGTGCCCGAGGTGAGCGGGAAGCGCCCCGAGATCAGGTTGAACAGCGTCGTCTTGCCGGCGCCATTGGGGCCGATGATGGCATGGCGCTCGCCGCGCGGGATGCTGAGGTCGACGCCGCGGATGATCTCGGTCTGCCCGAAGCTCTTGCGCACGGCGCTGAGCTCGACCGCCAACCTGCTCACGACATCGGCGCTCACGACATCACCCCCTGACGCTTGGCATCCTCGATCAGCGCGTCCCAGCGCTCGCGGAAGCCGCGCGCCTCGTAGCGGATCCATGCCGCGCCCAGGAGCAGCGCCGCCAGCGCGATCAGCCACGGCAGCGGCGCCGTGGTGTCGATGGTGTTGCCGCCGATCGCGAACTTCTTGCCCTGGGCCGCGCCGATGGTGGTGAAGGAGGTGAGCTCGACCAGCAGCACGAAGCCCAGCATGATCAGCAGCGCCGGCGGGAAGGCGCGTGCGTAGGGCACCAGCAGCTCGCGCAGGCGGCCGATGCGCCAGATCGGCACGTGCATGAAGATCAGCCCGATCAGCCCGCCCGGCGCATACATCACCATGACGATGAACAGCACGCCGACATAGAGCAGCCAGGCGTTGCTGAGCAGGCTGACGCCGCTCTGCAGCAGCACCACCACGATGGTGCCGAGGATCGGTCCGAAGAAGCCGCCGGCGCCGCCGATATAGACGGCGAGCAGTGCATTGGCCGACTTGGCGGCCGACACGGTGTCGAAGGTGACGATCTCGTAGATCAGCACGTAGAGCCCGCCGCCGATGCCGGCGAAGAAGCCGGCCAGGGTGAACTGCAGCAACCGCACCATGCGCGGATCGTAGCCCACGAACTGCGCACGCTCGAAATTGTCGCGCGTGGCGTTGGCCATGCGGCCGAGCGGCGTCTGGGTCTGCAGCCGCATCAGGATGGCGGCGATGAAGGCCCAGGCGATCACCAGGCAGTAGACCTGCCAGGGCGAGGTGTACTTCACGCCCAGCAGGCTGGTGCCCATGACGCGATCGATGCTGATGCCGCCTTCGCCGCCGAAGAAGCCCATGAACATCAGCGCCGCGGCCGAGACCAGCTCGCCCAGCCCCATGGTGATCATGGCGAAGGCGGTGGAGCGCTGCTTGGTCACCAGCCAGCC
>CANIRG010000348.1 GCA_947469635.1 Rhodospirillales bacterium
ATGCCTGAGTTTGAATTGGGTTTTTCACCCTGCCCTAACGACACTTTTATTTTTGATGCACTTGTGAATCATAAAATAGATACCAAGGGTCATACATTTAAAGTGCATTTAGAAGATGTGGCACCGCCCAATTTCAGCCCGTCCTTCCGTCCCGCCAGCGGCAGCGGCAGCCGGGTGTGAACGGCTCGGAGCGCGAGGGGCGGCAGGCGCCGCGTCGCGCCATTGTGCCGCGGCCCACATCACCAAACTGGAATCGAAAGCGCGTGACGGACTCGCGCCCGCGCCTTATCTCCTCGCCGCGGCGGCAGTGGAGAAGTGACGATGTGGCGTGAGCGTAGCGCGCGTGTTCGGCGGCTCTGTGACCAGGTGGGCTGGCGTCTGTCGGAGGAGGGCCGTGCGCTCGGCTGCCTCCTCGCCGCGCTCGCCGCCGGCCCGCGGCTGGTCCCGGTGAGGATCCGCGTCCTCCGCTAGAGTGGCGACCGAACTCGTCCCTTCGGGGGGACCCGTGCTCATGGGTGGGGGCGATGCCCTTGCCATTCGCGGCGAGGGCGCCGGCGGAAGAACGTCGCTCCCCGTGGCTTCGACGCTGCTCGGCGGCGCATCGAAAGCCGTGGGCCAATTCCCTCGGGATCCCGACGGGGCCTGAGCGACGCAGGCGCGCCCGCCGCGAGCGCCGCAGTAGCGACCGTATTCGTCGTTCCGCCGTCACCGCTTCTATGGTGGCGGCATGGCCTCCAGGAAGAACGACAGCAACCTCACCCGCTGGCGCGAGTCGCCGCAGACGTTCGTGCGCGAAGTCTTCGGCACCGTGCCCGATCCGTGGCAGGACGCGGTGCTGGCGGCCTTTCCCGATCGTCCACGGATGGCGATGAAGGCCTGCAAGGGACCGGGCAAGACGGCGGTGATGGCCTGGCTCGCCTGGAACTTCCTGGTCACGCGGCCGCATCCCAAGGTCGCGGCGACCTCGATCACCTCGGACAATCTCGCCGACAACCTGTGGGCCGAGATGGCCAAGTGGCGGGCGCGGTCGGCGATGCTGCAGTCGGGCTTCGAATGGACCAGGAGCCGCATCTTCTCGCGCCATCATCCCGAGACCTGGTGGATGAGCGCGCGCAGCTGGGCGCGCAGCGCCGAGGCCAGCCAGCAGGGCGGCGCGCTGGCCGGCCTCCACGCCGACTATATCCTGTTCATCCTCGACGAGAGCGGCGGCATTCCCGACGCGGTGATGGCCTCGGCGGAGGCGGCGCTCGCCTCGTGCATCGAGGGCCATATCGTGCAGGCCGGCAACCCCACGCATCTCGAAGGCCCGCTGTGGCGCGCCTGCACGACCGAGCGGGCGCTGTGGCACGTGACGGAGATCACCGCCGATCCCGACGACCCCGCCCGCGCCACGCGCGTGAAGCCGGAGTGGGCGCGCGACCAGATCCAGAAGTATGGGCGCGACAATCCCTGGGTGCTGGTGAACGTGTTCGGCAAGTTCCCGCCGGGCTCGCTCAACACGCTGATCGGCCCCGACGAATGCCAGCAGGCGAGCCAGCGCTTCTACCGGCCGGAGGAATATGGCGGGGCGGCGCGCGTGCTGGGCGTCGACGTCGCGCGCTTCGGCGACGACGCCTCGGTGATCTTCCCGCGCCAGGGGCTGGCGTCGTTCAAGCCCCAAAAATTCCGCAACATCGACGGCACGCAGGGCGCCGGCATCGTCGCGCGCAAGTGGCAGGACTGGCCGGCCGATGCGGTGTTCATCGACGACACCGGCGGCTGGGGCGCGAGCTGGATCGACAATCTCCGCCGCCTCGGCCGCGAGCCGGTGGGCGTGGGCTTCGCCGGCCGCCCCAACGACCCGCGCTACGAGAACAAGCGCACGGAGATCTATTTCGAGACGGTGGAATGGATCCGCCGCGGCGGCGCCCTGCCGCCCGACTGTCCCGAGCTGATCGCGGCGCTCAGCCAGACGACGTACAGCTTCCGCGGCGACCGGCTGCTGCTCGAGCCCAAGGAGCAGGTGAAGTCGCGGCTGGGCTATTCGCCCGACGACGCCGATGCGCTGGCGCTCACCTTCGCCCAGCCGGCGGTGCAGGGCGGCTACAGCGGCAGGCGCGGCGGGCGGCGGTTCTGCATCACCGAGTACGATCCGCTGGAGATGTATTAGTCACCGACCGTCGAGCAACGCTGGATCGACATTCAGCGCCTTGCCGAGCTTTGCAAGCAGCGCGCGCCCCGCCTGCCGTCCGCCGCGCTCGATCTGCGAGAGGTAGACGGCGCTGGTGCGGCTGGCCTTGGCCAGTGCCGCCTGGGTCATGCCGCGATATTCGCGCAGCGCTTTCAGCGGATGGGTGCCGTCCAGGATCGCGGCCACCACCACATCCGGGAAGGTCTCGGTGGGGTTCTGCAGAAACGCGCGCACGGCGGCCGCGTCCTCGCGATCCTCCAGCGTTGCCTCGATCCGGCGCCACTCCTCGATGGGAATGACGACGAAGGCGGGCTTGCCGCCCTGGGTGATGATCTGCCGGCTCATTCGTAGACCTCTCTGCGATGTCCCACCTCGATCACGATCACGGTCAGGATTTCTTGCCTCAACGTGGAGACCACACGCCAGTCACCTACGCGCAGCCTGTAGCCCTCGATGCCCGTCAGCTTCTTCACTTTGCTGTTCGGGCCCCCGCGGGGCCACGGTCTTCTGAAGGGTTGACGAATCTGTGGTCTAATAGGCGCGCTCATGAAGTGTCCGACCTGCAACTTCGTCAACGAACCGGTCGCTAAATTCTGCACCAACTGCGGAACGGGGCTGGCGGTCGACTGCGCTGGGTGTGGGCACCGGAACCCACCGACAGCGCGATACTGCGCCGATTGCGGGCAGTCGCTGACGGCCAAGGCGGCTCCGACCATGGTGCCTCCGGTACCGGCCTCGTTGCATGCCCAATCAATAGACACCCGTGCTGCCCGCGACGGCATGCGCAAGGTCGTCTCCATCCTTTTCACCGACGTGGTGGATTCGACGCGCCTGATGCAGGAGCACGATCCCGAGGAGGCTGCCGCACGCGTCGAGGTGCTTCTTGCGACCATGCGACAGGCAGTCGGGCAATACGACGGCACCGTCAACAAGGTCCAGGGCGATGGGCTGATGGCGATCTTCGGGGCGCCTCGGCCGCAGGAGGATCATGCCGTCCGCGCCTGCTGCGCAGCGCTTGCCATGCGCCAGGCCCTGCAGGCTCTGGGCTCCGGCCTGCCGGCGGTGCGCATCGGCATCCACACGGGCGAGGCCGTGATCCGCAACGTCGCCACCGATCTCGCGCCGCAATTCGATGCCATGGGCCTCACGGTGCACATCGCTTCGCGCGTCGAGGGCGCGGCGCCCAAGGGAGGCATTGCCGTCAGCGAGATGACGGCGCGTGCCGCGCGCGACCAGATCGAGTTCGAGCCGCTCGGTCAGCGGCAGGTCAAGGGGCTGTCGCAGCCGCTTGCCCTGTTCGCGCCCCGCCGCATACGCAACCTGGTGGCCAGCGAGCAATTCCGCGGCGGCCAGTCGCTCGCCGGCTTCATCGGCCGCAGCGACGAGATCGGCCTGCTCGAGCGGGCGCTCGCTGGAGCGGAGGCGGGCGAGGCCTGTTGCGTCGCCATCGAGGGCGACCCCGGCCAAGGCAAGAGCCGCCTCGTGTTCGAGTTCACCGAGAGCTGCCGCGCGCGCGGACTGCCGGTGATCGAGGCGCGCGCCACGGCGCATGGCCGCGTGGCGCCGCATCACACGGCGCTGGCACTGCTTCGCGCCTTCATGCGCGTCGAGCCGGACACGCCGCCCGATGAAGCCGCCGCGCGCACGATGGCCAGGCTCGACAGCTTGGGCGAAAGCGACCCTGCCGAAGCTTCTCTGCTGCTCGACTTCATGGGCCTGCCGTCGATGGCGCAGGGCTCAGCAGCGGCTCCCGTCGACGCGGCGACGCGGCGCGCGCGATTGCTCGCCCTGGTCGGTCGCCTCGCCCAGGCCGCCGGCAAGGCCCACGCCGTCATCGTGATCGAGGACCTGCACTGGCTCGATCCCTCCAGCGCGCCCTTCATCGACACGCTGGTCGATGCGCTGCCTGGCACGAACGCCTTGTTGCTGTGCGATTTCCGGCCAGGCTATCGCGCGACGTGGTTCGACCGGCCGTACTGTCGGCGTCTGACCTTGCGACCGCTCGATCCGAAAGTGGTGACGCGTCTCGTCGAGGAACGCCTCGGGCGCCATCCAGGCCTGTTGCAGCATCGCGACGCGGTGGCCGCCCGCGCCGCCGGCAACCCATTCTTCGCCGAAGAGCTGGTGCGCGAGCTCGCGGCGCGCGGGGTGGAAGGCAATGTCGGCGAGCTGCCGGACTCGGTGCGCGGGGTCGTCGAGGCGCGCCTCGATCGCCTGGGCGAGGGCGACCGCGACTTGCTGCAGGCCGCGGCGGTGGTCGGCGGGGATTTCGACGTCGAGCTGGTGCGCGAGATCGGCAATCTCGCGGCCGATGATGCCGCGGCGAGCGTACGCCGGCTGATCGAGAGCGAGATGCTCTACGAACGCGCATCGCTGGGCGGGGCGCTCGCGTTCAGGCATCCGCTGGTGCAGGAGGTCGCCTACAACGCGATGCTGCGGCGTAATCGCGGCGAGCTCCATCGCCGGTGCGCGCTGGCGCTGGCCCGCGTCTCGGCGGCCGACGAATCGCAGGCCGCGTTGACTGCCTATCACTGGGAACAGGGTGGCGATGCGGCCCAGGCCGCGGCGAGCTATGCCAAGGCGGCGCTTTGGGCGGCACCCCGGGCGCCCGCGCATGCGCTCGAAAGCTGGCGCGCGGTGCGCCGCTTGCTCGGCGGTCAGCCGGCGTCGGTCCCATCCGATTACATGCGCATGATGGCGAGCGGCCAGATCGTCAACCTGGCGTGGCGCGAGGGGCTGGAAGGCGAGGAGGTCGCCGCCGCCTTCGACGAGGCGATCGGGATCGCCCAGCGGCTGGCCGACGCGAGGGCGTCGGCGCTGATCAGGCTCGCCTACGGGCGCTTCCTTGCCGCCCACGGAACGGCCGACGACTACCTCGACCATGCCGAGCGCGCGATGGCGGAAGCGGAGCCCGCGGGTGATGTCAGCCTCAACGCGCTGATGCTGGCGATCCACAGCCATGCGCTGGTCACCGCCGGCTTCGTGAGCCGCGGCCTCGATGCCAACAGCGCCGCGCTGGAATGCGTCGACAGGATCGCGCCGCGCGATCTGCAGACCCTGGGCTACGATGTGCGCCACTGGCTCATGGCATTGCGCGCCCGCCTGCTGCTGATGGCCGGTCGGCGGGCCGAGGTGCCTGCGCAGCTCGACCGCGTGCTGCGCGATCCGGCCGAGAAGGTCGATGCACTGCATCGCACGATTGCATGGGCGGTGGCGGCCGAGCTGGCGGGGCTCGAGGGCCAGCCGGACAAGGTGCGGGCCTGCGCCGCCGAGATCGAGGCCGCCGCTCGCGAGGCACCGACGCCCTATCTGCGGGTGCTGGCGTTGCGCTTCCGGGGAGCGGCGGTGCTCGCGGCCGGCGACACCGTGGAGGCCGCCCGCCTGCTGACCGAGGCGCTCGACTTGTTGCGCCGCCATCGCGCCGGTCTCGAAGTCGAGCCGCAGGTCCTGATCGGTCTGTCCGAAGCGCTGCGATCCCTTGACGAGCTCCGGTCGCGCGCATTGCGCGACGAGGCGCTGGCGCTGGCGCGGCGCCGCGGCATGCGCGCGAGCGAAGGGCTGGCGCTGGTGGCCTGGCTGCGCGCAGAGCCGCAGGCGAACGAGCCCCGCGGGCGGCTCAGGCAGCTTTGCGACGAGACGGGCGCGGTTTTCCTGAGCCGGATCGGCTAGGCGGTGTCTGTGGTTCGTCGTCTTCGTCGTCCCCGCCTTCCTCGTCCTCGCGAACGAGCTTGTCGATCTCCGACATGTCACCCCTGATGGAAGTGACAGTGATGATGCGAAGGCCCGAAGCATCGGGGGAGGAGATATTCACGCTGAAGGTGCTGCTCTCCGTCCAGGTGAAGTGAATGGCGGGCTTTCGAGCTACGGTCTCTTTTTCGTCGATGATGGCGTTGATGGCATCGATGATATAGTTGTGCTCGGTCGGTTGCGCCTTCTGCAACCAGATCAACCATTTGATCCATCTGCGATGGGTCGTGGCCGGGTGATCATAGTCGAGCTTCAGATGCGGCGTCAGGACGGACGCGGCGAACCACAGGCTTCCTTGTCGAAGCTTCTTGGGTTTGTCGTGGCTCAGAAGGTTTGGATACATGCTGTCCCGCACGGATTTGATGACTGCGCGGGTGCCGCCGACCCTGGCATTGAAGACGTCGGCCCTGAAAAGATGGTTGAGTCCGTGGACGTTCCTGAAGACTGCGGCGCCGCTCAGTCCGTTGCCCATATCTCTACCCCCGGATGGCATGGTTGAAGGTCGCTATGCATCCTCCACGTTCTCGCATTGCACGCGCATGTTCACAAGTCGGGCGCGAGGCGGTGATCGCCAGCCGCAGCTACCGCCCGCCCCACTTCAGCGAGCGGCGGATCGCGTCGACGGCATTGCCGAGCGCCACGCGGTCGTAGGCGCGCACGGTGCCGGGCGGGTAGTTGGCGATGTTGGTGCTGTGCACGAAGCCGCGCACCGCATCGCAGCCGCGCAGATGCACCGTCTCCTCGTAGATGTTGCCGGCGCCGGCGTCGCCCGCCGTCCCGACCTGCCAGCGCACGCCGTTGTCGTTGAGCTGTTCCTCCTCGGTCGCGTCGGCGAGGAAGTCGGCCAGCGTGCAGCGCTGGCCGTCGCGCCATTCGACGCTGACGTAGGAATCGGCGGCGAGGTTGGTGCCCTCGGTCATGGCCCTGGGAATCATGAAGGCCACGCCCTCGATCGCCTTGCCCGGGCCCAGCCGCGTGTAGCGGTGGCGCTCGTTGATCGTGAAGCCCGGCGGCACGCGCAGGCTGAAGGCCGGCCGCAGGTGGGCGTAGAACTCGCCGGGTGGAGGCGGCGGCGCCCGCGGCGCCTGGGTCTGCGCGTGGGCGGCCCCCGTCATCAGCGCGAGCGCGAGGACGACCAGCGCGCTCCGTCCGCGCATGGTCAAAACGCCTTGTCGGAGAGGATCTTCAGGAAGGTGCTGATGTCGGCCTTGGCGCCGGTGCGCTCGCAATA
>CANIRG010000349.1 GCA_947469635.1 Rhodospirillales bacterium
ACCTGATCGATGCGACCTCGGGCCTGATCATCGAGCGCGACGACACCGAGGGCGATCCGGCGCTGGCCTGCAAGGACGGCCCCAAGCCCGACTGCTTCAACGTGCCGGCGAAGTTCAAGCGCATCTACAAGGTCGACTTCGCCCAGGCCAACGCCGACGGCTTCGTGAAGAAGGTGGGCTATATCGACCTGATGGATATCGACGACCCCAAGAAGCTCGCACGCCAGGGCGGCAAGGACGGCAAGCTCACCTTCCCCTTCTTCACCATCGAGAATGTCGACGTGATCGACGCCGACCACATCATCGTCGGCAACGACAACAACCTGCCCTTCTCCTCGGGCCGCGCGCTCGGCCGTTCCGACGACAACGAGCTGATCCTGCTGCGCGTGCCGGAGCTTCTGCGGGCGAAGTAGCACAGCTCGCGCCCGTTCCGCCATCCATGCCTATGGTCGACGGAGCGGGCTCGTACTAGAGCGGCTGCGCTATCGCAGTGGTCGCTTCGACACAAGCCGCGAGCCGTGCCGCCGACATCATCGTCGTCCTGCTGGCCGGAGGTGCAATGTCTCAACGCTTCATCGAAACGGATTGGCGACGCGTGCCGGGCAAAGGTGGGCTGCCAACATCCCTGACCACCACGATACAAGGCCGCCAGTGCGAAGCCCTGCTGATCGACCTTACCGATCATGGCGAACCGGAGATCGTGCTGATCGATGCCGGCGAAGCCTTCGTTTTCCGGGAAGCGGCGGACGGTTCATGGGCCGTCACCGGTCGCATCCGGGACAATCTCCATTGCGGCTGCGTCCTGCCTGCGTTGCGGGCAGGCAAGGCAAAGGCCGTTCAGCCCGCCTTCAAGGCGATCGAGGTCAACGGCCAGATCCTGCGGATCACAGCGCCCTGCCCACCGCCTCGCTAAGACGGCGCAGCCTGTCGAGCGGGGAGGCATCAGCCACAAGCGGACCGGCTTGCGAGGCGCCCTGCCAGTAGCGACCTTATTCGTCGGTCGATGCGGGTTGGGCTTAATAGAGGGGAGCATGAAGCTCCTCCCCGAAACCTGCCTTGCCGGCCCGGTGCAATTCGAAGTCAGGCTTGCAAACAGGCGGCCGACGATCGACGAGCTGCTGGACGACCTGAAGCGCGCCTATCGGAAGGGGCGCCTCGGTCCGCTTACGCAAGATGCCTACGCCGAACGTGGCAGCTTCAGCGTCAACTCTATCGCTCATCACTTCGGGTCGTGGAATGCCGCGCTCAAAGCGGCAGATATTCCGATCAATATCGTGCCCACCAAGACAGATGAAGATCTGTTCGAGAATCTGGCCGACGTGTGGCGCAAGCTCGGCCGGCAACCCATCGGCCGTGACATTCTCCGGCGAGGCGGGCTTTCGCAATTCTCGCTCGGCGCCTATGAATTCCGCTTCGGCACCTGGAACAGGGCGCTGGTGGCCTTTGCCGACTTCATCAAGCTGAAAGGCAGAGGTGGGGCGCGCGTCCCATCGAAGGCGGCGAAGCCGAAAACTGCCAAGCGTCGCCGGGCACCGCGTCAAATCAACTGGCGCCTGCGGGCGACCGTGCTGATCCGCGACAGCTGCCTCTGCCGCATGTGCGGCGCCAGCCCCGCCAAGGATCCAGCCGTGACCCTGCATGTCGACCACATCGTGCCGTGGTCGAAGGGCGGCCCCACGACGCTGCTGAATCTCCAGACGCTTTGCTCGGCCTGCAACATCGGCAAGAGCAATCGGCTATCATGGCCACCGAAGGCGACCCCGCACCCATGCAAACCGACCCGATCGCAGACATCGAAACGCTCCGGCACAAGGCGGCGGCGCTGACGGCGTCCTATCGGCGGGCGGCCTGGGTCAGGTTCGTGCTGGTCTTCTTCCCGGTGCCGTTCGTCGTCGTGCTGGTGAGGCTCCAGCTCGAATCCTGGCACTACTATCTGGCGGGCGCCGCCTACCTCGGCTTTTCGTTGGCCCTCTTCGTCATCGACAGCAAGGCGGCGGGAAAATGCGAGCGCGCGCAGAAGGCGGTGGACGAGGCCCGCCGCGCCGCCATGCCGGTGCCCGTTGCCACGACCACGCCGGCGCCGGCACGGGCGGCCGGCTATGGCTGGCTGCGGGGATAGCGTCTGGTCCGTCAGGGCGTCATGGACCGTGGACTTCCCGTCCGCTCATGGTCTTTGCCGTTTCCGCGACTATGAGCGGGCTGGAAGCCCGCGGTCCGCTCGAGTCCATGCCCAACGAGATGCAGCCGCCGCCCATGGCCGGCCAGACCAGCCAGGCACCATTGGCGTAGAGGTCGCGGACGAAGCCTGCGCGATCCGAGCGCACCAAAACGTAGGCCGGGCCGCCATCGAGCACGGCGACGTCGCTTCTCGCGGCTGCACGGAAGGCGAGGCTGCTGGGACCGAGCACGACCACGGTCTGGCCCGGTCCGATAAACAGGGTCGCCAGGCTCAAGCCGACGAACCAGACCTTGAGGGCGATGACGGCGACGGTGAGGCCGCTTCGCCAGCCGACGCGATCAGTAGTCGTAGACGTGCTCAAGCTTCGCACCCTTGGCCTGGATTTCACGAATCGACAGGATGAGCGCCGGCACGTCCACAAGCAGGCCCATCCGCAGCCACCTCGGGCGAGACCGGTCGTGGTAGGTGAAGATCGTGCGAGCGGAGCCGAGGTCCAGCGACACACCTTCGGGGACCAACGCCGTGATGAAAATGACATCGTTGCCGGCGATCTCGAACACCTGCCGGTCCTCGCCTGCGAAGTCTGTGAGGACCTTCGTGAAGGCTGCATAGCGCGGCGTCTCGATCAGCGCCTTGCCCTCGCCGAGCTCTCGCCGCACGGCGATGCCGGCACCAGATTTTTGCACAAGGTCGCCACCGTCGCGCACGACGCTGCGGATCTTCAGCACCGCGGGATCGAGCTCGGCCATGCGGGCGATCACCCAGGCGTAGCCGCTCTTCGCCGTCCACTCCAGGATGAGCGCGAAGCGCCGCTCGCCGGCGCGCACCGGGGAGTGGCCGAAAGGCGTGTCGTTCAGCAGACGCCTCACCTGCGTGAGGAACGAGTATTCGTACCAGGGCTTCTGATCGAGAAACGCGGCATACTCCTCGGCCACCGCCAGGGCGAGGCGATCCTCGCTGGTCTTCTCCGGCCCCCGCAGCCACGCCGTCAGCGCCCCGATCGTCGTCTCGTAGGCGCCCTTGAGTCCCAGCTCCGCGGTGAAGCTGAAGCCGATCACGTACAGCATGACCTTCTGGCCGAGGTCGATGCTGCCCTGCGCCGAGGCGACACGGTTCACGGCGCAAAGGCTGGTCCAATACTCCGAGATGCTGTCGAGATAGGGGAAGGCGGATTCGTCGCCGCCGCGCAGCACCGTGGCGAAATCCTGGTAGGCATAGACGATGTACCATTCGGGATAGGACAGGACGCTGTTGGTCACCGGCAGGCGATAGTCCTTGTCGGCGACGCCGAAGCGCCCGGCACCCGCCGCAGGCGGGGGTCCGACGGCCTGGCAACCCGTCTCGACCGACGCGACCGCCAAGGCGACGGCGATCCCGGTAAAGACGATGAAGACCCCGAGCCAGCGCAGGAGGCGGCGGATCATGGCGTCACACGCCGGGCGGGCGCGACGGACGGAAGAGACTGGCGGCGAGCGCGATCGCGCCCAGCACGATATGCGGCGTGTTCGCGAGGATCCTGAAGGTGAGCGGAAAGTCGCGGACGCCGTAGATGACGATGCCGAGATCGAGATAGCCCGAACCGGTCGCGAGCCCCAGCAAACCGTCGGTCAGATAGAGCGCGCCGAAGACCCGAAGGAAGAGCAGCGACGCCGAGGTCGAGGCGATGCACGCCCCCAGCGCCCAGGCCGCCGAGGTGAGATGGAGGGCGTCGTTGTACCAGGTGAGGCGGAAGATGCCGAACAGGCGGCCGTTGGCATCGGCGAGCGCCGGTATCCATCCCATTACGGTGACGCCGATCAGGACCAGGGCGTAAACCCCGGCCAGCAGCCGATGTCGTTGCATCAGTTCTTCTCCTTGAATGGCTCGGCGAGCCATTTGTCCCAGAGGGTGTTGCGGAAGAGAAGCCTGGGATCGTAGCGCCGCTTGCAGGCGACGAAGTCGGCGACGGCGGGATAGGTCCGGGTAACTTGCTCCGGCCGCGCATGCAGCCGGTAGGGCAGATAGAAGCTGCCGCCGATCGCGATGATCCGCTCGATCAGCTCGCGCGTCATCCGCTCCATGCCTGTATCGGCCTCCGCCGTTCGTGCCTGGGAGAAGGACATCACCGCCGAGATCCGCCGGGTCGGCGCATAGGCGAGAATGCTTTCGGCATCCGGCTCGATGAAGCGCAGCGTCACGTTGAGCAGGTCGATCCCGGACTTGGGGATGACCTCCTGGCAGGCCTTGAGGAAGGCCGGGAAGCTGGCGGGTGGCACGAAATATTCGTGGAGGATGTCGGTGCGCTTCGAGCTGCTCTCGGCCAGCCGCGAGGCCGGCCAGTTGAGCAGGCTGTTGCGCGTCACCGGCCCCGAATCCATGTAGGGCCCGACGGTGGTTTCCATGAACCAGCGAAACTGCTTGCCCCAGTCGGAGCCGACCTCGGCGCGATATATCTCGCGTGACAGGTAGCTCATCACGCCGCCGCCCGACCCGGCCGGTGGCAGCTTCCCGCCTGATGCGGCGACCGGCCGATAGGCGGTGATCATCGCGCTCTCGAAGAATTCGCCGCGGGACACGTCGAGGCGGCCATAAGCCATCTTCACCGAAGGATCGGCGCAGACGGCGGGAAAGCGCACGCCGAAGGTGTTGGCGGGCAGCGGCTCGGAGGTTGGCTGCAGCATCGTATTCGGCACCATCTCGACATCGAGATCGAGGATGATGCCGAACAGGCCGTAGCCGCCCATCACATGACGAAAGAGCTCGCGGTTCTCGTCGCGCGCACAGCGGACGATGGTGCCGTCGGCGAGCATGAGGCGGAAGGCGCGAACGGTGGACCCGAACGGGCCGTAGGGCACCGGCCAGCCGTGAGCATTGACCGAGAAGGTGCTGGCGACGCCGAAGTCGTTGTTCGCCTGCAGCACCTTGGGCGAGAGACCGAGCGGATCGAGAACCTTGATGACGTCATGCCAACGCGCGCCGGCTCCCGCGCGGTAGAGGTTCGCGGCACGATCGACCTCGCATCGCGGCGCCTCGAAGGTGAACACCGTTCCCTGCCGGGCAAGGCTCTGCCCGCCCATCGAATGCCGCGCCGCGCCCATGGCGACCGGCCGGTTCGAGGCAGCAGCGTCCTTCAGCTCGCGGCGCAGGTTCTCGATCGTCCGCGCCTCGTCGCCCGCCTTGACGACGATGTGCCGGGCGACCGGTGTGGCGTTGAGGTTGCTGGCATCGTCGAGAACGGTATCCGCGGCACACGCGGCAGATGGCAGAGCGGCAACTGCCCCTGCCGCAAGCGAACCCGTGACAAGTTCGCGCCGGGTCGGCGATGACGATCGCACCATGGCTGCATTATGCCGCGAAACAATGGTGCTGCGGCAAGGGCTTCTTCATGACGCCCTCGCCTCATAGATCGCGTGGTCGCTTCCCCCTCCCTGCCCTCCCCCGAAGACGGGGGAGGAGAAAGGAAAGAATCATTTCCTCCCCCGTCTTCGGGGGAGGTGCCCAAAGGGCGGAGGGGGAAGGCCTCAGTCGAGATCCAATTACGGCAAAGCCTTCTTCATCCATGCCGCCGTCGCCTGCGAGTCCTGGCTGTCGCTCGCTTCGAGCCGGGCGATCACGCGGTGGCGATCTTCCAACTCACGGTTCTGGCTGAGCTTGAGCTTGGTTTCCAACCGCGTGATGGGCATGCGGAAGGCAACGATATTCTGGGTCTGCCCCGCGGCATTGCCCGGCGGCAGGCGGCCGAGGCCCCAGGCATCCGGCCCCGTGCCCTCGTAGACGGCGGCGAGCTTGGACAGGACCATCAGCACCGCGGGCGTCGCCGCGATGATCTCGGGCCGGCCGTAGGCATGGACGGTGACGTAGTTCCAGGTCGGCACCTTGACGCCCGGCGTGTACCAGGTCGGCGAGACATAGGCATGCGGGCCCCAGAAGATGGCCAGCGTCTGAGCCGGGCGATCGAACAGCTTCCAGTGGCCGTTGGCGCGCGCCATGTGCCCGACCAAGCTGCCATGCGGAGTGCCATCGTCCTGCCAGACCAGGGCGCCATGGGTGCAGAGCGGCGCGCCCTCCTCGTCGGCGGTCACCAGCAGCGCCCAGCCATGGGCCTGCATGATCTCACGGGCCGCTGCTTCGTCGCCTTCGAAGGCTTTCGGAATGTACATATCTGGTCTTCCGCCAAACGGTTGAACGCAGGGGCATTACCATGTCCAATGCCAATCACAATCGGGAGGAATTCTCATGGGCGAACATATCAGCCTTAAGTCGCAGGCCGGCGACATCGGCGCCTATATCGCGACACCGACGGGCACGCCCAGGGGCGGCATCGTCGTCATCCAGGAGATTTTCGGCGTCAATCACCATATCCGCGCCGTGACCGACAAGTTCGCGGCCGACGGCTATCTTGCGCTGGCGCCGCAGTTCTTCGACCACATCAAGACCGGCGTCGAGCTGGGCTACACACCCGACACCATCGCCGAGGGCCGCAAGTATGTGATGGAGCTCGGCCTCGACAGACCGATCCAGGACGTCGATGCGGCGATGGCCGAGCTGAAGAAGCGCGGCGCCCGCAAGGTCGGCGTCACCGGCTTCTGCTGGGGCGGCACCATCACCTGGCTATCGGCGACGCGGCTCAAGCCCGATGCGGCGGTCGGCTACTACGGCGGCGGCATCCACGGCACCAAGAGCGAGAAGCCCACCGTGCCGACGATGCTGCACTTCGGCGACAAGGACATGCACATCCCGATGACGCATGTGAACGAGCTGCGGACGCTCCATCCCGATGTGCAGATCTTCGACTATCCTGCCGACCACGGCTTCCATTGCGACGAGCGCGGCTCCTACGATGGCGGCGCCTCCAGGAAGGCGATGGAGCGGACGCTCGAGTTCTTCCGCAAGCATGTCGGCTGATCTTTGCCGGGAGCGCGCCACTCCAGTGGCGCATCTTCTCTTCTCGAAGTTCATGAGCGCCACTGGAGTGGCGCGCTC
>CANIRG010000350.1 GCA_947469635.1 Rhodospirillales bacterium
CGTCTTCACCAGTTCGATGATCCGCGGTACGGCGGTTTCGGGATCGTCGGCCTGGACAAAGTAGAAGTCGCTGTCTCCTTCAGGCTTGGTAAGATCCGGCATCGAGCCTTGATTGATCCTGTGCGCGCAGGAGATGATCGGGCTCTGGGCGGCCTGCCGGAACACCTCGGTCAGCCGTACGACCGGCACCTGTCCTTGCTCAAAATTCCATTCGGCCATCGGCTCGGTTTATCGTTGAAGGCCATGGTTGACGATGTGCGCTGATTGAAGAGGATTCCGCTCCCGTACGACCCGGTCTCCGCGCACGGGTTCTGAGCGCGTCTGCATCGGAGCGACGCAATAACGGCGGGCGACAAGCCCGGCACCACGACGGCGCCACAAGTTCGGTCGCCGCAAACAGTTCAGGCCGCGCGACGCTCGTAGCGATGGTGCAGGCCAGGACGTTGCCGGCGCAGGACGGTCACCTGATGTCGCAGGGCGACGAGCTCGAGCTCCAGGGTGAGGCGATTACGAAACCGGAACGAGAGCAGGGAGCCGAGGGCGGACAGAAGCAGGAGCATGCCGATGACGGTATGACTGCGGTGCCGGAAACGCTACACTTGCTGGGATTTTAGAGTTTTGAGCAAGGACAGGTCGACGGAGAAGAATCGAGGCCGGTCAGGGCGTTGCCGGCGCAGGATGGTCATCTGATGTCGCATGGCGACCAGTTCGAGTTCCAGCGAGGCGCGGCTACGAACGCCGAACAAGAGCAGGGAACCGAGGGCGGACAGAAGCGTGAGCATGCCGATTACGGTATGACTGCGGCGCCCGAAACGCTACACTTGCTGATCTTTTTGGAATTTTGAGCAAGGACAGGGAGAGATTTCAATGTTGGGAAAATCGATGATCGGCACCATCGTTGCCGCACTCGCCGCTGCCTTTGCTCCCGCCGTTGCACTTGCACAAGGCAAGGGTGAGACCGTACGCATCCAGGACTATCCCGGCATCGGCAATATGCTGTACCGCATTGCTGCGACCAAGGGCTTCTGCGAAAAGCATGGCATTAAGTGCCAGCTACAGATGATCCCGTCTGGACCGCTCGGGGCGCAGGCCCTGCTTGCCAAGAGTATCGACGTCGGCTTCTTTCCGCCTGAAGTCCAGATCAACGCCATGGTCAAGGGAGCAGGGCTGAAGACGATCGTTAGCGGTGCCACCCTCAACGTGTTCCTTGTCGTCATCCGCAACGAGCTCGATGCGCCCAATGCCGCCAAGGGCTACCCGGCATTCATGGCCGACCTCAAGGGAAAGAAGATCGGTGTCCCGGCACGTGGCTCGGGTGGCGAAATGCAGTTCAGCTTGCTGGCACAGAAGGCAGGTCTCAAGCCAGAGGACTTTACCTTCGTGGCTGTCGGCGCTCCAAACACCTCTTATGGTGCACTAGTCTCGAAGCAGATCGATGCCAGCATGACTTTCGAGCCCTCCGGGTCGATCTGCGACGTACTTAAGACCTGCCGCACTATCTATCGCGGCTCGGAGTCTCCGGAGCCGGCGCAGATTTTTGCAACCAACGGCGCTTCCAGCAACATGGTGGTGACGAAAGAAACTATCGACAAGAACGCGCACGTCGTCGATGCACTGATCGCAGCGGCCAAGGACGCCGAAGTCTTCATTCAGGATCCGAAGAACTACGACGAAGCGCTCAAGATCGCGCAAAGCTATTTCAAGTTCGACCTGCCGAGAGGCGACGAGATCATGGACGCCTCGCTCAAGCTCGCCATCCCTGCATACAAGGCAGCCATCAGCCGTTCGGCGCTGAAGGCGATCGCCGACAACATGCTGGCGACCAAGCAGCTCGAGGCGCCATTCGATACGACCGGGATGGTTTACGACAAAGCGCCCTGAACGCAGAGCTGTCACCTTGCAAAATCTTGCCGTACCCGCTGTTGCGTTGGAACGGGACAATGCACCCGACGCACATGCCATCGAACTGCGTGATCTGACAGTGCGATTCGGGACCGGTACCGGCTCGGTTCTCGCCGTCGACCGGGTGTCGTTTTCCCTAGCGCCGGGAGAGTTCGTGTCGCTGGTCGGTCCCAGCGGCTGCGGCAAGACCACGATCCTCAACCTGCTGACCGGGCTTCTAACCGACCGGCCAGAGGGCGATGTACGTGTGCTTGGCAAGTCGCCGAGCGCCGGCAACCCCGATATTGCATATATGCTGGCGCGCGACAGTCTGCTGCCGTGGCGCACCGCGCTTGGCAACGCGGTCTATGGCATGGAGATCCGCGGCGTGCCACGATCCAAATGCGAAGAGCAGGCGATGATGCTGCTGCAGCGCGTGGGCCTCGGCGACTTCGCTGACAAGTATCCTAAGGCACTGTCGCACGGCATGCGCCAGCGCTGTGCACTGGCTCGCACCTTTGCCCTACAGAGTCCTGTCTTCCTGATGGACGAGCCGTTCGGCGCGCTCGACGCACAGACCAAGCTGCAGCTCGAAGACGTGCTGATGGATTTGTGGTCGGCGAACAAGCGAACCGTGGTTTTCGTCACCCACGACCTCGCCGAAGCCGTGGCACTATCGGATCGGGTCATCGTCATGAGCGCGCGGCCTGGTCGGATCGTCGCCGACGTGCGCATCGAATTGCCCCGGCCGCGGAATGTGCGGGCGCTGCAGAAGGACACGACGTTTCACAAACTCTATGCTCGGCTTTGGAGCCTGCTCGAGCAGGGAATGAGCAGTCATGACCACTAGATCGCGGCTTACGATCGCAGCCCACGTTGTCTTCATCGTTGCCTTCATCGGGCTATGGGAACTGGCCTCCAGTCATGACTTGCTCGACCGAACCTTCTTTGGCCGCCCATCCGGGATCGCGCTCTTCCTCTGGAAGGGCTTCGTCACCGATGGCAAGCTATGGCTCGAACTCGGTTACACCCTTTTCGGCGCTGCGGTGTCGTTCCTCGCCGGCAGCATTGCAGCGGTGAGCGTCGGCCTTCTGTTCATGGTGGTGCCGCGCTTTCATCGCGCAGCCGAACCCTATCTGACCTTGCTCAACGCGATGCCCCGCATCGCGCTTGCCCCGCTCTTTCTGCTGTGGTTCGGGCTCGGCGTCGGCTCCAAGATCGCGGTCGGTTGCAGCCTCACGTTCTTCATCGTGCTGTCGGCAACCGTGGCTGGGATCCGAGGCGCCAATAGCGATCATACGATCCTGTCGCGTGCGCTGGGTGCTAGCCAGAGGCAGGTGTTCTTCAAGGTGACCTTGCCGTCGGCGGTGCCGGTAATCTTCTCCGGCCTGCGACTAGGGTTGATCTTCGCGTTGCTCGGAGTAGTGGGTGCCGAGCTGATCGCTGCTGAGCACGGATTGGGTCAGACCCTTGCCTATCTGCAGTCCACTTTCAGCATGGACGGCGTAATGGGTCTGCTGTTCCTCCTGGCCCTGCTCGGCCTTGGTGTGACGGCTCTAATGAATCGGCTGGAGAGATCGTTGCTGGCCTGGCAATAGGGGTTTGGGTGTCCGCCCTTGGTCGACACACCCTGACCGCGTGTTTCGAACGGGTTTTTGGCTGACAATGGAAGCGCTAGAAATTCGGAGAGCGTTGGATCCCAGTTCCTTTCCCTCCGCCATTACCGCGCCATAGCTGCGACTCGGCGCCGGCCTACTTCTTCTTACGCAAGACGAAGTACCAGATCCCCCAGACCGGCACGCCGATGAACAACAACACGATCATCAGGTGCCAGACGGAAAACGTGCTCATTCGAGTGCTCCCTCTCGTTCACCTCCCCTTCGCGGGCTCCGCAAAGGGGAGGCATCCGGTCGCGCAGATGTCAGTTCGTCGGCTTCTTCGCCAGCGTCAGCACCATCTCCAGCGCTTCCTTGCCGGGCAGGCCCTTCTTCTCCATCTCGGCCGCCCACGCGTCCCACACCGGCCGGCCGGCGGTGGCGATCAGCTTCTCGCGCATCTCGGGCGTCACCTTCACGACCTCGAGCTTGCGCTTCTCGAACATCGGGAAGGACTTCTTGTCGGCTTCGTCGTAGGCCTCGCGCTGGAGGCGATAGGCCTCCTCCTTGGCGTCCTGCAGGATCTTCTTGTACTCGTCGGGCAGGGCCTTCCATGCGGTCTGGTTCAGCACCACTGAATTGTGCACGACGCCCAGCTGCATGCCGAGCGTGTACCACTTCGAGACTTCATGCAGCTTGTAGGCCGTGAAGCTGTAGGTGAAAGGGAACGAGGCCGCCTGGAACGTGCCGCGCTCGAGGCCGGTGTAGGTCTCCGGCGCCGACACCGAGGTCGGCACCGCGCCCAGCAGCTTCATGGCGTCGCCGAGCCCGCCCAGTGCGCGCACCCGCATGCCCTTCCAGTCCTCGAGGTTGCGCGGCGGCTTGCCCGTGCCCATGAACTCGTACTGCGGCAGCAGCAGCGTCATGAAGTGCATGGAGTCCCACTTCGACAGCTCCTCGGACACCGGTTTCCAGGCCTGGTAGGCGTCCTGCACCTTGGCGGAGAGCACCAGATCCGGGATCGGCAGGAACGGCATGTCGAGGACGCCCTGCAGCGGCGTCTTCGCCGGCGCGTAGGAGTAGGCCACGAACGCGCCCTGGAAGGAGTTGACCTTCAACCCGTCGAGGAAGTCCTTCGCCTCGCCGAGCTGCTCGTTGTACTTGAGGTTGATGATGAAGTTGCCGCCGCTCTTTTCCTTGGCCATCTTCGCCAGATGCTCGAAGGTGACGGTCGCCGCCCGCGGCGGGCCATAGAGCGAGAAGGTCCAGGTGACCTTGTCGGCGGCGTTGGCCGGAAGCGCAGCCAGCAGGCCGAACCCGAGGACGACAGATAGCGACAGTGCCTTACGCATGACGACTCCTCCCTGTGTTGTTTCTGTCTTGCTTCTTGCCTTCACGCGCTTTCGACGATGAAGGTGACGATCTCGGGGAACGCCGTCAGCACGCCCAGCGTGATGATGTCGGCGAAGATGAACGGCCAGATGCCCTTGAAGATGTCACGCACGGGGATGTCCGGCCGCACGCCGTTCACCACGAACACCACCAGCCCCACAGGCGGCGACAGCGAGGCGATGCCCGAGAGCTTCACCAGCACGATGCCGAACCAGATCGGGTCGTAGCCCAGGCCCACGATCACCGGGAACACCACCGGCAGGGTCAGCAGGAACATGCCGATGCCTTCGAGCACCGTGCCCAGGATGAAATACAGGATGTAGATCGCCAGCAGCACCGCCAGCGGCGGCATGTTGAGGTCGGTCACCCACCGCGAGACTTCCTCCGGCATGCCCGAGAAGCCGAGGAAGCGCACGAAGATCAGCACCCCCCAGATCACCGTGAAGATCATCACGGTGAGGCGCGCCGAATCGAGCAGGCACTGCCGCAGCTCCGCGCGCTTGATGCCGGCCCTGAGCGCAAAGGCGAAGACCGAGAAGGCGCCCAGCGCACCGGCCTCGGTCGGCGTCGCCCAGCCGAAGTACATGCTGAAGAAGATGATCAGGATGACCAGGAAGATCGGCGTGGTGCCGGGCAGCGACTGGAAGCGCTGCGGCCAGGTGTAGCCCGTGATGCGCGGCCCGAGCTCGGGATTGCGCCAGCAGCGCCAGGTGATGATCGCGGCATAGACGAAGGCCGACACGATGCCCGGGATGAAGCCCGCGATCAGCAGCTTGCCGATCGACTGCTCGGTGATGATGCCGTAGACGACCAGCAGCGTGCTGGGCGGGATCAGCGAATCGAGCGTGGCGCCGGCGGCGCAGACGCCCGCGGCCAGGCGCCTGTCGTATTTCGCCTTCAGCATCTCGGGGATCGCCACCTTGGCGAACACGGCGGCGGCGGCGCTGCTGGCCCCCGACACGGCCGAGAAGCCCGCGACCGCGAAGACGGTGCCGGTGGCGAGCCCGCCCGGCAGCCAGCCGAACCAGCGTCGTGCGGCCTCGAAGGCGGTCTGGGTGATGCCGGCGTAGTAGGCGAGGTAGCCGATCAGGATGAACATCGGCAGGACCGACAGCGTGTAGTTGGCGCCCGACGTGTAGGGCGCGATGCCGGCGGTGCGGATGCCGGCGTCCCAGCCGATCAGCGACACCAGCCCCGCCGTGCCGACGATGGCGCCGGCGAAGGCGAAGCGGACGCCCGCGAAGCACAGCGCCAGGAGGGCCGCCACACCCAGCCCTCCGACCGTCATGGGGCTGAGCTCGGTCATTTCTTGATCTCCTCGCGGCCCAGCGCCTCGGCGATCTCGTCCTCGACCTGGGTCTCGATGGTGATGAGCTTGGGCACGGCGATGGGCACGGCGTCGGGATGGGCGATCATGCGGATGTAGCCGCAGGTCTGCAGCGACAGGCGCAGCAACAGGACGCTCAGCGCCAGCGGCACCATGAACTTGGCGGGCCAGGTCGGCAGGCGGATGTCCATGGTCGAGTCGCCGATGGAATAGGCGCGCAGGAAATTGGTGAAGCTGGCGTAGATCAGGATGGCGATGATGCCCCACGCCATCACGGTGCCGAACAGCTCGATCTTCCAGCGCAGCGACGTCCGCCAGCCCATCGTCAGGTCCATGCCGATGTGGCTGCCCAGGCGCTGGGCGTAGGCGATGCCCAGGAAGGCGAACAGCGACGAGGCCTGCTCGATCCAGTCGATATAGCCGTAGATCGCGAAGTCGAAGATGGTGCGGCCCACGATCTGCGCCACGCCCACGAACATCAGGAAGAAGACGGCAAGTGCGGCGATCAGGTTGAGGCTGTCCTCGACGTGCGACAGCCCCCTGTCGGCGAGGCCGAGCAAGCTTGCAGGCGATTGTGCGTGTCCATCGGCGGGCATCAGCGCAGACCCCGACCGACGCCGCGGGCGCGCGATCCCATCTTTACGTTCCTTCCCGAGCGGCGTGAGGTCTCTAACGGACCATCATCGTTCCCGCTTCTGCGCACACGTTATGCTAAGGCGGCGAGGGGGAGCAACCCCTGTTGGACTCTGCGCCGGGACCCGATCAGCAGACGCCGGTGCATCCTCCTGTCGCCGGTGTACTGCACCCGGATATCTGGACACAAGGTAGGAGTTAAGCTGCCAGCCTGAACGCGCCCTGATCCCAAGCGGTTCTGGCGTCGTTTGGACTTCGGTAGTCGTTCTTTGCGATCAGCCACTGGGCATTGTAACGGTCGACGAAGAC
>CANIRG010000351.1 GCA_947469635.1 Rhodospirillales bacterium
ATTGCTATAATTCAATACTAGGTCTGTGGAAAACGCCGATCGCGGAAGGCCGTAGCGGGCACAGTGTCGCGGAACACGCTTTCGCGAAGCTTCGGGTAGCGCGCCAGCAACCCGGCGGCCTCGGCCATCTCCTCGATGTCGTTGAACATTGGCACCCCGGCTCGCTCCATTGTGGAAAACCAGGAAAGTTTTCCCGGCAGCGTTCCCATCATGCAGTGCAGCATCGGCACGCGGGCCGTCGCCGCGAGCTCGGCAAGGCGGGCGATCACCGGATCGGCGTCGACCATGAAGGGGACGACATGGATCATCAGCACCATGTCGTAGTCGCCGGCCGCATGGGTGATGGCGGCTTCGAGGGCCATCCCGAATCGATCCTCGCGGGCGTCGGCCAGCAGATCGATCGGGTTGGCGACCGATGCTTCCGGCGGCAGTTGCTGGCGCAGCACCGCCGCCATCGCCGGCGGCAAGGCTTCCAGTTCCAGCCCTTCCAGCGCGGCGCGGTCGGCGCACAGCACGCCCGGCCCGCCCGAGTTCGACAGCACCAGGGCGCGCGGCCCGAGCCCTTGAGGGAAACGGCCGAAGGCCTTGGCCGCGATCAGCAGCCGGCGCAGGCTTTCGACCCGCACGATGCCGCAGGAGGCGCAGAAGGCATCGATCGCCTCATCGTCGTTGGCCACCGCGCCGGTATGGGCGGCGGCGGCGCGGGCGCCGATCTCGGTGCGGCCCCCGAACAGGGCGATCACCGGCTTGGTCGCCGATATCTCGCGCGCGATGCGGCGGAAGCGCTCGTGATCGTCGATCGATTCGATATAGAGCAGAGCGGCGCCGATCTCGGGCCGCGCGCCCAGCCAGGCGAGATGGTCCTCGACGCCGAGGTGGATGGCGTTGCCGACCGACACGACGCTCATCAACGGCAGGCCGCGGGCGTTGGCCTTGTCGATGAACTCCTCGGCCAGCGCACCCGACTGGGAGATGAAGGCAAGGCCGTTGGTGGCGCCGGGAGCCGCGCCCGGCGGGAGATCGCGCAGGAAAGTGGCGGCGAAGCGCCAGGCCGGATCGAGATGGACGATGCCCGCGCAGTTGGGGCCGGCGATGGTGAGGCCGCGCTCGGCCGCGAGCTTCAGCAGTGCTTCGTTGCGCGCGACGCCGGTCGGGCCCGCCTCGGCGAAGCCGCCAGGCAGGATCAGCAGGTTCCTGATGCCGCGGTCGGCCGCCTCGCGCGCCGCCTCGAGGATGGCGTCGGGCCGGATGACGATCACCGCGAGGTCGACCGGCGGGTCGATGGCGGCGATCGAGGTCACGGCCTGGTAACCGAAGATCTCGCCGCCCTTGGGATTGACCGGCACGACACGCCCGCCATATCCGGCAAGGCGCAGCATCTGCATGATGGCGCCGCCCGAGGAGGTGGCGCGCTCGCCGGCGCCGACGATGGCGACGCTACGGGGGGCGAAGAAAGGCGTAAGGTCGCGAACGGTGTCGGTCATGGCCGATCGTTTGCAGCACAGGCGGCGAGGGAGAACAAGCAATGACGGAGTCCGTGAACGATCCGATCGAGTTGCTCGTCCAGGGTCGGGCGCACGAGCTCGGGCCGGGCTTCGCGGTGCGCCGCGTTCTGCCCAGCATCAAGCGGCGCATGGTCGGGCCCTTCGTCTTCTTCGACCATTTCGGCCCGATGGTGGTCCCGCCCGGCGGCGACGGCATGGCGGTGCGGCCGCATCCTCATATCGGCCTCGCCACCGTCACCTACCTGTTCGACGGCGGCATCTTCCATCGCGACAGCCTGGGCTATGCCCAGGCGATCCGGCCGGGCGACGTCAACTGGATGACGGCGGGCAGCGGCATCGTCCACAGCGAGCGCACCGAGCCCGAGATGCGCCGCACCGGCTTTCGCATGCATGGCGTCCAGACCTGGGTGGCATTGCCCAAGGCGCACGAGGAGACTGCGCCGGCGTTCGAGCACGTCCCCGCGGCCTCGCTGCCATCGTGGCAGGACGGCGCCGCCGCGCTCCGGCTGATCGTCGGCACCTACGGCGGGCGCACGGCGCCAACGACGCACTTCTCGCCGATCTTCTACGTCGCGGTCGAGATGGCGGCGGCGGCCAGGACCGTGGTCTCGCCCGAGCATGCCGAGCGCGCGATCTATGTTGCCGAAGGCACGGTCATGGTCGGCGACCGCCAGCTCGAGGTCGGCGACCTCGCGGTGCTGACCGCGGGCATGCCCGTCGAGATGATGGCCGGCGCGACGGGCGCCAAGGCGATGCTGCTGGGCGGTGCCGCGATGGATGGGCCGCGTCATGTCTGGTGGAACTTCGTGTCGTCCTCGAAGGAGCGCATCGAGCAGGCCAAGTCCGACTGGCGTGACGGCCGCTTCGCCATGGTGCCCGGCGACCCGGAGTTCATCCCGCTGCCCGACCGCTGACGTCCTAATTCTTTTCGACGTTCCAGAAGACGGGGACTGACGACGGGATGTTGCCGCTCACGCCCTTGCGTCGGGCGATCGGCTGCACGAACTGGCCGAGCGGCACGGTGACGCCAAGATCCATGATGCGGCGCTGGACCTGCTCGGCGATCCCGAACTGCAATTTGGAATCGGTTTCGCGCACGAAGGCGAGGCGCAGCTTCTCGATCTCCTCGTCGAGCGGCCAGCCGAACTGGGCGCGCTCGCCGCTCGCCTCGGCATACTGGTTGTTGACCGGATCGGATAGCAGCACGACCGACGTGGAAGTCTGGGAGATGTTCCAGCCGCCTTGCGCGACCGGATCCTTCTTGGCACGCCGCATCACCACGGTCTGCCAGTCCATCGGCTGCAGGTCGACCTTGAAGCCTCCACGTTCCAGCAGCGTCTTGGCGACCGGTCCGACATTGGCAAGCAGGGTGTTGTCGGCGGCCTGGAGGATCACGATCGGCGTGCCGTCGTAACCAGCGTCGGCCAGCGCCTTGCGGGACTCGTCGAAGCGCGATTCCAGAAGGCCGTCGCTGCCGGCGGAAGTCTCGAGGGGCGTGCCGCAGCCGAACACCGACTTGCAGATCCTGTAGTAACGTTGATCGCCGATCACTGCCTTGAGGAAGTCCTCCTGGTTGAGGGCGAGCTGGGCGGCGCGGCGGAAACGAACGTCGTTGAAGGGCGGCTGCTTCCAGTTGAAGCGCAGGATGTAGATGTAGCCGAAGGTGTCGAGGGTGACGGCCTCGACGTTCTTGTCCTTCGTCATCACCGGCAGCAGGTCGTGGCTGGGCTGCTCGATCATGTCGATCTCGCCGGACAGCAGCGCGTTGATCTGCGTCTGGCTGTCGGGGATCCACACCCATTCCACGCGGTCGAGCTTGGCCACCTTGCCGCCGGCCAGGCCCGACGGCGGCTCGGCGCGCGGCTTATAGTCCGGGTTGCGCAGATAGACGGTCTTCTCGCCGGGCTTCCATTCGTCCTTCTTGAAGATGAAGGGACCCGATCCAGTGGTGTCGGAGATCTGCTGGCTGATCGGCGTTTCGGCCACACGCTTGGGCATGACGAACAATGGCACCGAGGCCGACTTGGCCAGCGCCTTCAGCATCAGCGCGAACGGCTCCTTGAGCACGATGCGGAAGGTCTTCTCGTCGACTGCGCTCATGCTGGCGGTGGCCCTGCCGAGGAGGCCGCCCAGCGAATCCTTGTCGGTCCACCGCTTGATCGAAGGCACGACGTCGGCCGAGGTCACCGGCTGGCCGTCGTGCCATTTCAGCCCGTCACGCAGCCTGAAGGTCCAGGTGAGCTTGTCCTCGCTCAGCGTCCAGCTCTCGACCATCTGGGGCTGGGGCTCGAGCTTGTCGTCGGGCGCGAACAGCGTGTCGTAGATCAGGTAGCCATGGTTGCGCACGATGTAGGCGGTGGTCCAGATCGGATCGATGATCTTGAGATCCGAATGCATGACCACGCGCAGGGTCTTGGCCGACTGCGCCGCCACGGGCGCTGCGAGCGACAGGGTGAGCAGCGCGAGCATCAGGCGGCGAAAAATCATGATGGTGGTTCCCAAGCGGTCTCTTCGTCGAGCGGGTAGACGGGCCGCGGCAGCTTCGTCCAGGTGAAGTTCGCCAGCACCGGCGAGGTGAGGCCGGGACAGTCGACCTCGTAGATCTGCTCGGGCTTGAAAAACTCGTCGAAGCCGCCCCGGAAGTGGCCGCGGCTCTTTACGACCACGACGCGCGCCTGGGCGATGTCGAGGTCGAACATCTCGAACTGGCGCGGGTCCATGCACTGGGTGCGGAAGCTGATCACCACGACCTGGACGCCACCGAGATCGAGCAGGACCGACGGCCCCATGTTGACCGTCGTGTCCTTGCGCACGCCGCGCCGGCCCACGAACTCGCCGTTGGAGAGCTTGACCACCTTGGCCTCGCAATCGAACGGCAGGGAGAACTCATGGGTTTCCTGCGTGTTGAACGACGCGACGAAGGTGGCACCTTCGCCGAGCTGGTGCGCTTTGGCGGCCAGCGCGGCATCGTAGAAGACGCCGAAGATCACGCCCTGCGCTTTCGCGCCCTTCAGCGCGCGCAGCAGGTAGGTCGTGTTGCCACGCCCGCCGCCGCCGGGATTGTCGCCGACGTCGGCCAGGATGATCGGCTTGCGCCGGCGGTCGTGGCCCACCGAGGCCGCGAGCTGCACCGCGTCCGAGAGCGGCATCATCGAGCGCTTGAATCGTTCCTTCATGCCCCAAGCACGCTTGGCGATGTCGAGCGACAGGGCCGCTGCTGCGTCCCGCTTGCCGTCGCGGGCCGTGACCACGGCGGTGAGGCCGTTCTTCGGGCTGTCGCTGTAGGCGAAGCCCGCCATCACCGAGACGTTCATGATGTCGCCGCCGACTTTCGTCTGGCCGTAGTTGACCAGGTCGGCATAGGGGCCCTTGGAGGTGAGCAGCGAGATCTGCGGCGGCACCAGCGGCACCTTCATCATCGTGATGGCGGTGCGGGCACCGGTGAGGCACTCGCGCATGTGCCGGGCGGCTTCGATGCCGCGCTCGCGGATGTCGTTGTGCGGGTTCTCCAGATATCCCACGAACACCGAGAGGTGATCGATCATCTTTTGCGAGACGTTGGCGTGCAGGTCGTAGACCGCGACCACCGGCATGTCGGGGCCGACGGCACGGCGCACTACCTCGAGCAGATCGCCGTCGGGATCGTCGGTGCCCTCGGCGAGGGCGGCGCCATGGCAGGCCATGAACACCGCATCGAGCGGTAGCGAGGCCTTCAGCCCGGCCTCGATCTCGACGAGGTAGTTCTTGAAGAAGCCTTCTTCGACGGGACCGCCGGGGGGTGCCACGCAGACGCGCAACGGCACCGGCGTCCACGCCCCGGTGCGATCCATCTCGGCGAAGAAGCCGGGCAGGTCGGGCAGGGTGATCGAGGCGCTGGAACGGGCTTCCGACACGATGCGGTTGCCGCGGATGTCGACATCCTGCTCGAAATCCAGCGCCGTCGAGACCGGCGAGAAGCGATTGCACTCGATGGCGAATCCCAGAACGGCGATCCGCGGGTTGTCCTTGGACAACGTCTCCTCCTAGCGGTGGAGCGCCAGGAATGCCTCCACCAGGCGATTGAAGGTAGCGGCCTGCTCGAAATAAGGCGAGTGGCCTGCGTCGGGAATTAGTTGTGCGGTGCCGCACGGCAGCCTTGCGGCGATGGCGCTTGCGAGAAAGGCGGGGAAGACCACGTCCTCGCCGCCCGCGATCAAAAGCGTCGGAACACGAAAGTCTGCGAGCTCGGCCAGCGTCCGCGTCGCGGTGCGGCGTAGGCCGGCGCGCAGCCGCTCCTTGTCGAGCAGCCCCGCCATCTCGTCGATGCTGCGATAGAGCAGGTGCAGCGCCGGGTCCCGCTCGGCGGCGCGGGCACCCATCGCCGGATGGATACCTTCGGCGGCGCCGGCGTTGGTTGTCGCTTCGGCCTTGGCCGACCACGCATCGTAGTCCTTGCCGCCCGACGGATCGCAACTGCGGCGGTCGAGCGTGCCCGAGGTCGAGCTCAGCACCAGCGCCTTCACACGCGAGGGATGGCCGATCGCGTATTCCAGCATCGTCCAGCCGCCCATCGACTGGCCGACGAGGCGCACGTCCGGCAGCTTCAGGTGATCAATCAGGGCGGCGAGATCGTCGACATAGTCGGCCGGATCGGGCCCATTGGGAATGGCGTCGGAAGGCGCGAAGCCGCGATGGGCGATGGCGATGCAGGTGTAGTGCGGCGCGAAATGCGCGACCTGCTGCCACCAGCTCAGCTGATTGCCGCCCAGCCCGTGGGCGAACAGGAGCGCAGGCCCGCTGCCCGTGACTTCGTAGTGCAGGCGGCCGAAGGGTCTTGGCAATTTGTCCACGATCCGCTGCATGCCCATCCTCTTCAGAAGAGGAGGAGACTAGAGCCCATGACGCCGAGCGGCCAGCGGCCGGCGGCAAAAAGTCGGAATTTGCTGTCGAAGGGCGTCGCTTCGGTGCCGGCGAGCCGTGCGACGGCGAGCTGGTAGACGGCCTGCGATGCCGCGCCCGCCGCGACATGGATGGAGGCAGCCGCGGCATTGCCCGCGCGCATGGCGGCGGTGGCGGCCTTGCCGTGCACCAGATCTCCGGCCTCGATGGTGAGCTCCGTGAGCGCCGTCCATAGGGCACGCTCAGGGTAGCGGCGTTCGGCCTCCGTCAGCAATTCCTTGCGCAGCGCCTCCTCTCGATCCCACCACTCAAGAGAGGTATCCGCCGATTTCAAGAACGTCTCGGCTTCGGGCCAAGTCTCGATGCGCAGGACGCCGGGAACTCCGGCATAAGCCTGCGCGTCGGATCGATCGCCTTCCGTGAGCTCTTCGCCCAGCGCCGCAAACCAAGATGCCGCCCGAACTTCCTCGCGCACCGTTGCGAGCAATGTGCTCGGTAGCACGAAGACACTCATGGCTGGGAGCGCGCCACTCCAGTGGCGCTCTTTTCATGACCTTCCGGACCACGCACATCCTGCGTGCCCATGATGGCGCCACTGGAGTGGCGCGCTCCCGGCAAATGCATCACGCCGCCTGCCGGATCTCCGGCAGGGTGAGGCCGTACTTGGCGGAGACCTCGGTGGCGCGGCGGATGAAGTCCTCGCGCATCTCGTCGTTGGTGCGCTGCTTGATCTTCCACTTGCG
>CANIRG010000352.1 GCA_947469635.1 Rhodospirillales bacterium
CCGGCGCCAAGCCGTGATCTCCAAATTCTTCATCGACCGGCCGGTCTTCGCGTCGGTCCTGTCGATCGTCATCGTGCTGGCCGGGCTGGTGTCGATGCGGGTGCTGCCGATCTCCCAATATCCGCAGATCGTGCCGCCCGACGTCGTGGTGAACGCCAACTACCCCGGGGCGACGGCGGAGACGATCGCGGCCACCGTGGCGGCGCCGCTCGAGCAGCAGATCAACGGCGTCGAACGCATGATCTACATGCGCTCGACCTCGACCGGCTCGGGCACGATGGGCCTCACCATCAGCTTCGAGATCGGCACCAACCCCGACCAGAACGCCATCAACGTCAACAACCGCGTGCAGCGCGCCCTGCCGCTGCTGCCGGCCGAGGTCGCGCGCCAGGGCGTGGTCGTCCAGAAGCGCTCGACGTCGATTCTCATGGTGATGACCATGTCGTCGCCGGGCAGCCGCTACGACACGGTGTTCATCAGCAACTACGCGCTTATCAACGTCATCGACGAGCTGCGCCGCCTGCCCGGTGTCGGCGATGCCGCCCTGTTCGGCGCCTCCGACTATTCGATGCGCATCTGGCTGCGGCCCGACAAGGTCGCGCAATACAATCTGACACCGGGCGATATCGCGCTGGCCGTGCGCGAGCAGAACCAGCAATTCGCGGCCGGCCGCTTCGGCGAAGAGCCGATGAAGAACTTGCAGACCTTCACCTACTCCGTGACGACGCCGCAGCGGCTGGTCGACCCGGCGCAGTTCGAGAACATCATCATCCGTTCCGACGAGACCGGCGGCGCGCTGCGCCTGAAGGACGTGGCGCGGGTCGAGCTGGGGGCGCTGACCTACGGCTTCTCGGCGATCTTCAACGGCTCCCCGGCCGTGCCGATCGGCGTCTACCTGCAGCCCGGCGCCAACGCCATCCAGGTGGCCAAGGAAGCCAAGGCCGCGATGGAACGCATCTCCAAGCGCTTTCCGGAAGGGCTGCGCTACGACATTCCGTTCAATACAACGCGCTTCGTCGAGGTCTCGATCGACGAGGTCATCACCACCTTCATCGAGGCGATCGCGCTGGTGGTCCTCGTCGTCTTCCTCTTCCTGCAGAACGTGCGGGCGATGATCATCCCGGTGATCGCCATCCCGGTGTCGATCATCGGCACCTTCGCCGGCATGTATCTTCTGGGCTTCTCGATCAACCTGCTGACGCTGTTCGGCCTGGTGCTCGCCATCGGCATCGTCGTCGACGACGCCATCGTCGTGCTGGAGAACGTCGAGCGAATCATGTCGACGCAGGGCAAGGGACCGCGCGAGGCCGCGATCCAGGCCATGCAGGAGGTGACGGGGCCGGTGATCGCCATCGTGCTCGTGCTGTGCGCCGTGTTCATCCCGGTGTCGTTCCTGGGCGGCCTGGCGGGCGAGCTCTACCGGCAGTTCGCCGTCACCATCGCCGTCTCGGTGGTGATTTCCGGCATCGTTGCCCTCACGCTGACGCCTGCCCTTGCGGCGCTGATCCTGAAGCAGAAGCATAGCGAGCCATGGGCGCCGTTCCGCGGCTTCAATCGCGGCTTTGCCTGGCTCACCAACCGCTATGTCGGCGGTGTTTCCTTCCTGATGCGGCGCACCCTTGTCGGTCTCCTCGGCTTCGTCCTCGTCCTGGCGAGCGTTGTGTTCCTGTTCCAGCGCGTCCCGGGCGGCCTGGTGCCCAACGAGGACCAGGGCTACGTCTTCCTCGTCACCATGCTGCCGCCGGCGGCCTCCCTGTCGCGCACCCGCGACATCACCTCCAAGGCGAGCGCCGAGGTGGCGAAGAACCCCGCCGTCGCCAATGTCGTCACCTTCGCCGGCTTCGACATCCTGTCGGCGGCGCAGAAGACCAGCTCGGGCATCTCCTTCGTCACGCTGAAGGACTGGTCGGAACGCAAGGACCCCAGGCAGGACGCGCGCAATCTCGCGCCCACCTTCGCGGCGCTCAATGCCGGCTTCAAGGACGGCATCGTCATCGGCTTCAACCCGCCGCCCATCCAGGGCATGAGCACCACGGGCGGCTTCGAGTTCTTCCTGCAGGATCGCTCGGGCGGATCCCTGGCCAGCCTCGCAGACGCCGCCCAGCGCGTCGTGGCCGCGGCGGCGAAGCGGCCCGAGCTGCAGGGCGTGTCGACCACCTTCACGACCGGCGTGCCGCAATACCGAATCGATGTCGATCGCGAGAAGGTGAAGGCGATCGGCATTCCCATCACCACCATCTTCGACACGATGCAGAGCTCGTTCGGCAGCCTCTACGTCAACGACTTCACTTTGTTCGGCAGGACCTATCGCGTCAGCCTGTCGTCGGGATCGGATTTCCGCGAGACGCCGGACGACCTGCGCCACGTCTTCGTGCGCTCGGAGAACGGCGTCATGGTGCCGCTGAACGAGCTGGTGACCGTGACCCGCGTCGTCGGGCCCGACACGGTCGACCGTTTCAACATCTTCCCGGCCGCCAAGATCCTCGGCAATCCGGCGCCGACCTATTCCTCCGGCCAGGCGATCGCGGCGATCCAGGAGGTCGTGGCCCAGACCCTGCCCAGCGACTACACCGTGGGCTGGACGGGCTCGGGCTACCAGGAGCTGGCGACGGCAGGCTCCGGCCATCTCGGCTTCGTCTTCGGCCTGGTCATGGTGTTCCTGATCCTGGCGGCCCAGTACGAGCGCTGGTCGCTGCCGCTCGCCGTGCTGACGGCGGTGCCCTTCGCGGTGCTGGGCGCGCTGCTGGCGATCTGGCTGCGCGGCATCGAGAACGACGTCTATTTCCAGATCGGCCTGATCACGCTGATCGGGCTTGCCGCCAAGAACGCCATCCTGATCGTCGAGTTCGCCTCGCAGCGCTACCAGCAGGGGCTCTCGGCCTACGATGCGGCGATGGAAGCCGCGCGCCTGCGCTTCCGGCCGATCATCATGACCTCGCTCGCCTTCATCCTGGGCGTGATGCCGCTGGCCATCAGCACCGGCGCGGGCTCGGCCAGCCGCCATTCGATCGGCACCGGCGTGATCGGCGGCATGCTGGCTGCGACCTTCGTCGCCATCCTGTTCGTGCCGCTGTTCTTCCGCCTGCTGACGCGGCACAAGCGGCCGTCCGTACCGGACCCGTCAGTGCCGGAAGTGCCGCATCCCGGTGAAGACCATCGCTAGCCCCTGAGCGTCGGCGGCCTCGATCACCTCTTTGTCGCGCATCGAGCCGCCGGGCTGGATGATCGCCGTCGCGCCCGCCTCGGCGGCGGCCAGCAGCCCGTCGGCGAAGGGGAAGAAGGCGTCCGACGCCACGACGCTGCCGATGGCCGGGCTCTGCGCCAGCTTGGCGATCTCGCCCGATTCGGCGGCCCGCATGGCCGCGATCCGCGAGGAATCGCGCCGGTTCATCTGCCCCGCGCCGACGCCCACCGTGGCGCCGTTCTTGGCATAGACGATGGCGTTGGACTTCACGTGCTTGGCAACGGTGAAGGCGAACAGCAGGTCGTCGAGTTCCTGCGCCGTCGGCGCGCGCCTGGTCACGACCTTGAGGTCGCCCTTGGCCAGATGGCCGTTGTCGCGCGTCTGCAGGAGATAGCCGCCCGCCACGCTCTTCAGCGTCATGCCGGCGCTCGCGGGATCGGGCAACGCGCCGGCCAGCAGCACGCGCACATCCTTCTTCCGCGCCAAAATCCCGAGCGCCTCGGGCGTGGCGTCGGGCGCGATCACGACCTCGAGGAAGCGCTTGGCGAGATCGGTCGCCGTCGCGGCCTCGAGCGTGCGGTTGAGGGCGACGATGCCGCCGTAGATCGAGACGGGATCGCACGCGTAGGCCTTGAGGTAGGCGCTGTACTGGTCGGCACCGATGGCAACGCCGCAGGGGTTGGCGTGCTTCACCACGACGACAGCCGGCTCGCCGAACTCGGCCACGCACTCGTAGGCCGCCTCGGTGTCGCCGATATTGTTGTAGGAAAGCTCCTTGCCCTGGACCATGCGCGCCGTCGCGACGCCCGGCCGCTTGCTGCCGTCGGAATAGAAGGCCGCCTTCTGGTGCGGGTTCTCGCCGTAGCGCAGCGTCTGCACGCGCGTGGCCGAGAGCGTCAGCCGCTCGGGGAAAGTGTCGCTCGCCTGCCCGGCGAACCAGTTGGCAATCGCCGAGTCGTAGGATGCCGTGCGGGCAAAGGCCTTGGCCGCGAGCTTGCGGCGCAGCGTCAGCTTCGTGGCGCCGCCGTTGGCGCCGAGCTCGGCGATCACCTCGGCATAGTCGGCGGGATCGACCACCACCGTGACGAAGTCGTGGTTCTTGGCCGAGGCGCGGATCAGCGCCGGCCCGCCGATGTCGATGTTCTCGACGCAGGTGGCGAAGTCCGCGCCCCGCGCGACGGTGGCCTCGAAGGGATAGAGGTTCACCACGACGAGATCGATGCCCGCGATCCGATGGTCGCTCATCGCCTGCTGGTGCCCCGCGTCGGTGCGCCGGGCGAGGATGCCGCCGTGGATGGCGGGCTGCAGCGTCTTCACCCGCCCGTCCATGATCTCGGGAAAGCCTGTGTGGTCGCTCACCTCGATCACGGCGATGCCGGCATCGCGCAGCGCCTTGGCCGAGCCGCCGGTGGAGAGGATCTCTATTCTGTGCCGAGCCAGTGCCTGGCCCAGTTCGATCAGGCCGGCCTTGTCGGACACGGAAATCAGCGCCCGTCCGATGCGGGCCAAGTCGGGCGTAGGCGAGGGAATATAGTGCTGGGCTGCGGACATGCTGGCTCTATAGCGCGTGCCGCTGTGCGTTGTCAGAAAGCCGTTTCTAGATTATTTTGCGTCGTTCTAGAACGTGGAGAACGCGCATGGGCGTCAGCATCAAGAGCGTCGAAGCCGAGCGCAAGCTGCGCCGGGTCTCCCGACTGCTGGGCAAGAGCATGACGGCGACCGTGATCGAGCTGGCCGACGGCAAGCTGAAGGAACTCGATGCCAAGAAGGATCGCGAGCGGCGCCTGAAGATGGTCGACGAAATCGTTCGCCGCGCCAACGCCCGGCCGGTTCTCTCGACGGCGAGCGTGGAGGAGATATTGGGCTACAACGATAAAGGCCACTTCGATTGATCGTGGTAGACAGCTCTGCGCTTCTTGCCATCTATCTCAACGAACCGGAAAAGAGAGCATTCGCCGACGCGATTACCATGGCTGACGGTGCGGCAGCCGGCGCTCCCAACCTCTTCGAAGCCTCCATGGTCGCCGAAGCCCGCCATGGAAAACCAGGCTGTCGCGATCTCGATGAGTTGGTGGCTGCTCTCGGCATAGCGGTCGTCGCTTTCGATTCCCGCCATATCGAGGCCGCACGCGACGCCTTCCGTCGCTTCGGCAAGGGACGCCATCGCGCTGCCCTGAACTTCGGCGACTGCTGCGCCTACGCCATAGCCAAGACGCTCGACGCGCCGCTGCTGTTCAAGGGCAACGACTTTCCCCTCACCGACATCGCGCGCGTCGCCTAGACGACCTGCCGCAGGAAGGTCCGTTCCTCGGCCAAGATGAAGCGCTGCTCCTCGGCGGTGCGGAAGTTGGCGACGCCTTCGGGGTCGGTGCGCAGCTTCGCCCGATAGGCCTCGTAGGCGGCGAGGCTGTCGAAGGAGATCAGCGCAGAGGCGATGTTGTTGGTGCCCTCGTGCGGCATCCAGTAGCCCACGAGGTTGCCGCCGCAGCGCGGGATGATGGTGAGCCAGCGCTTGGCATAGGCCTCGAAAGCGTCGCGCTTGAAGGGATCGAGCTGGTAGCGGATGAAAACGGTGATTGTCATGGCGCCAACATGACCTACCACGCGCGTCCGATGCTTCGGTCGCGGCCGAAATGCCCGTGAAATCAGACATTTGAGCCCCAAGGGGGAGCGTCGCGCGGATTTTTTGCGCTTTGCGAGGGTGTGAGTCGTGAGACGTGAGACAAAATGGCCTAAAAGGCTTATGCCATCGCATTAAAAGTGTCTCACGGGGGGTGAGACAGTGTGAGACAGCCTTGGCTCGCCCCTAGGCGTCGACGCCTTCCAGCACCCGCACCGTGAAGCCGTCGGCCTGCAGGGCGGCGACCAGCTCGCGGGCATGGTCGCGGCCGCGGGTTTCGACCGTCACGTCGAGCTCGGTCGCCTTGGCGACGACGCTGCCGAACATTCGCTGGTGCTGGACCTCGACGATATTGCCGCCGGCCCCGCCGATCAGCCCGGCGACGCGCGCGAGCTGGCCGGGCAGGTCGCGGATCATCAGCCTGAGCCGCACGATGCGGCCATCGCGCACCAGGCCGCGCAGCAGCACCGACGCCAGCAGCCTCGTGTCGATATTGCCGCCGGTCAGCACCAGCCCGACCTTGCGGCCCTTGAACAGCTCGGGATAGGCCAGCAGGGCTGCCAGCGACGTGGCGCCCGCCCCCTCGGCCACCGTCTTCTCGACCTCGAGCAGCAGCGAGATGGCGTGCTCGATCGCCACCTCGTCGACCGTCACGACGCGCTCCACCATGGCGCGGGCGATGGCCAGCGGCAGCTTGCCGATGTCGCGCACCGCGATGCCCTCGGCGATCGTGTCGCCGCCGGCCGTCACCGTCTCGTTGGCGAGCAGCTGGCGCATCGCCGAATAGCTCGTGGTCTCGACGCCGATCACCTTGATGTCGGGCTTGAGGCCGCGCGCGGCGACGGCGCAGCCCGCGATCACCCCGCCGCCGCCCACCGGGACGACCAGCGTGTCGAGCCCGGGCGCGTCCTCCAGCATCTCCAGCGCCATCGTGGCCTGGCCCGCGATGATGCGTGGATCGTCGTAGGGATGGACGAACACCAGCCGCTCGGCGTCGGCGATGCGATGGGCCTCCGTGCCCGCCTCGGCCAGCGTGTTGCCGTGCAGGACGACGCGCGCGCCATGGCCCTTGGTGTGGCGGATCTTGGTGTTGGGTGTGAAGGCCGGCATGACGATGGTCGCGGGAATGCCGAGGCGGCCCGCGTGATAGGCAACCCCCTGGGCGTGGTTGCCGGCCGACATGGCGATCACGCCGCGCTGGCGCTCGTCGGCATCGAGCTGCAGCAGCGTGTTGAGGGCGCCGCGCTCCTTGAAGGAGGCCGTGAACTGCAGGTTCTCGAACTTGATCCAGACATCGGCGCGGGC
>CANIRG010000353.1 GCA_947469635.1 Rhodospirillales bacterium
AAAGGCGCCGCTGTCGTTTCGATGAATTGGCCATCGCGAAATGATGCCCAATTCGGCAGCCTTGTAAAACCCGGGAAACTCAATCCCGGTCGGCTTTCAAGCCGCATTCCCCATTGGATTTACCCACTCGATTTCCTGATGAGCCAATTTTTGGATTGCGGGCGCCCGCTTTACGAAATCGACGTCATTCGGATTCAAGCCAACAATACAGTTGCGAACGGCCGCGTCAGGGTGCGTCGTTGCCAAGACCAAGTCGACTATCACTTTTTCTTCTACATGAGGAATGCGCGTCGCCTTGTCGGGAATGGCAAACAATTTCCTGTCAAGAGGGTCAAGAAGCGGATACGTCCGTTGTTCGGGCAGGATCGGGTTGCGAGGAATGCAGGCCTGTATCTGGAAGGTCTGCTCGGCGATGAGCAACGCAAGACGGGCTGGATGCGCGCGGAAGCAGCTGGCGATCCTGGCCCATGGCGGCAGCAGGCGATCCTCGGTCGCAGGGATTGGGATGCCGATGCCTTGCGGGATATGTCATGGCCATGCGTTCATCGATCGCGCGTTGTATCTTCCGAAAGAATGGACCGACGATCCGGATCGTCTGGTATCGACATACGTGCCTTCCGACACAGGCTTCGCGACCAAACCAAAGCTTGCGACAAGAATGATCGCGCGCGCGATAACCGCATCTGTACCATTCAGGTGGGTTGCCGGCGATACAGTCTACGGTGTTGGCGACATCGAGCAGCAACTGCGTAGGGCAGGCAAAGGCCATGTGCTTGGGGTCAGCAGCGCTCACGTATTCTGATCCAGGGGCAAGCGGCGATCCGTCTCTGGCACCGCCGCGGACATCGCGTCGACGCGGCGCTCGTCCCACTGGAAACGCCTGTCGGCGGGTGACGGGACCAAAGGCCCGCGGCTGCACGATTGGTGTCATCTCGAACTGGCAGATCTCGATGCCCGGGAGTTCGACGGCGCAAATGACGGCTTGTGGACACGCGGCCTGCTGATCCGTCGGCGCATCGCCGATGATGACCTCGCCTTCTCCACCACCTGGTGCCCGGCAGGAACAGCCATTGAAACGCTGGTCGCGGTCGAAGGCCATCGCTGGGCGATCGAGGACAGTTTTGAAACCGCAAAAAAGAGCTCGGCCTCGATCACAACGAGAGCCGATCATGGCATGGCTGGCATCGCCACGTATCCATGGTGATGCTCGCCTTCGCCAAGATGGCGGTGATCCGCCATCATGCCAATCCGCCGCAGCCAAAAAAACGCACCGCCGAGCCACGGCAAAAACAAAACCATCGCCGCCTCGTCGTTGATCCGATGGTGAATCCAGGAAGTCCGGCGCATCGCCATAAGGCTCGCTCGAAAGCGGATCCAACCCGCACACATCATCGCATCGTCACTCTGGCGCAGAGCTCACCAGGCGATCGCTCGGCGCGCGCATCTCAAAGCAAGCAGGCAACTGCAATGCTAGGCCGAAACCGGCAGCGGCAGGTCGAGCGACGTGGTGCGGCGCAGCTCGCGGCGGTGGGTCTTGTCATCGAACGGCCGGGCGCGATGCATGGTGCAGCGATTGTCCCAGATCACGAAATCATGCGGCCGCCAGACGTGGCGATAGATGAATTGCGGCTGCGTGGCATGGTCGATCAGGTCGCCCAGGAGCAGCCGGCCCTCGGGCACCTGCCAGTCGACGACATGGGCGGCGTGCGAGGCGAGATAGAGGGCGCGGCGGCCCGAGCTCGGGATCGTGCGCACCAGCGGATGGACGGCGCCCTTCAGCTTGTCCTGCTCGTCCTCGCTGAAGTCGAAGCCGAGGACATGGCGCGAATAGACGATGGAATGATAGACGCGCAGCCCTTCGATCGAGGCACGGGTCTCCTCGTCGAGCGCATCGTAGGCGGCGCGCATGTCGGCGAACTCGGTGTCGGCCCGCACCGGTGGCACCACCCGCGCCGACAGCATCGAGTAGCGGCCCGGCGGATCGACGAACGACGCATCGGTGTGCCACAGGCGGTTGCCCAGCGAGGAGGCGCGCATGCGGTTGTTGGCGTCCCGGATCTTGCCGTCCCTGTCGACGTTGGAGACGTCGGCCAGCGCCTCGTTGCCGAACCGGTTGTTGCCGATGGCCGAGGAGGAGGTGCGGGCATGCAGCGTGCCGTCGAAACGTTGCGCGAAGTCGAGCTGCTCCTGGTTGGTGAAGTCCTGATCGCGGAACACCAGCACGGCGTACCTGTCCATGCCGGCGCGGATCGCCTCCAACGATTGGCGATCATGCACCTGGCGCAGATCGATCGCCCCCACTTCGCCGGCGAATACGGGCGTGAGCGGCGTGATGGTGACGGTCATGAGGTGCTCCCTTCGTGGAGAACGGGTAGATCATCCTGATTGAAGTCCGCACGACAACCAACCCGGATATTTTGTCCCATGATGCAGATTCTTGCAGCCGACATCCCACGCTCCCTGGACAGGCTCGTCGCCGACTACGCGAGAGCCGGCACTTCGTTGGAGGCGTGGCTCTTTGAAGGCGGGCAGGCGCGCCGCGACGCCGAAGCGCAGCTGGCCGCGGCCGGCGTGCGCGCTCGCCTCCGAAGCGCCTACAAGCCACTTCTGCATTTCTTCCTGGAAGAGGTGGAGCTGTCAGGATTGACGGCGGTGACGGTGCATGTGCCGTCCCATCCTCTCGCGGTGGAGAACCGGTTCCGGCTGGAGGCCTATCCCCTCGCCGGGCTCCTGAAGGGAGTGCAGGTCCGCTTCGAGCAGGGCGGGGAGGACCTGCACTACGTCGTGGCCACGGAGCACGGTGCCCGGCGCGTCGAGCACCGTGTCTTCGCCCCCAACCGGGATCGCCGCAATATTCTCGGGGAGCGGGCCCTGGCTCCGTGCGGATGGATCAAGACCGCGGACGACGCGCCGGGAGAACCCCTTCAAACGGAATACGAGCTGGCCTTCGACGGGATCATGGCGGCGGTGGCCGGGTTCGAATGGCAAAAGGCCGAACCGTTCTTCGACGTGCTCGACATCGCCGTCGAGACCACGGGGATCGAGCATCGCCTGTCGTACGGCGACGAATGCGTGAGCACGCGCGAAGCCCTGCACGAGGACCTTTATTTCTCCATCCTGGAATACTTCAAATCGGTGAATGGGCTCGACGCCGAGGATCGCCGGCTTCAGGTCGGACAGATCGTCCCCGACATTCGCGCCGGGACGGGATCGACCAAAATCCGGGTCACGCTGCGGCCGGGAGATCTCTCCACGTGGACGGACGCCCCTCAGCCGCTCGAGACGGCCACGCGGCCGCTGGCGCCCGCGCAGATCGCGCGCGAGGTCGAGGCCTTGGGCGGCGCGAGGTTCGACGTGGTGTCAGGCCAGGGCCGGCCGGTGTTGGCCACGCAGATCCCCGGTCATGGTCCCGGCCTTCTCGTGAGCGGCGGGCAACATGCCAACGAGACCTCGGGTGTCGTGGGGGCGCTGCGGGCGGCGGCGGCATTGAAGCGCAGGGGAATCGGCTTTGCGCTCATCCCGCAGGAGAATCCGGACGGATATGCCCTGCACGGCACGCTCCGCAGGCACAATCCGCGGCACATGCATCACGCCGCCAGGTTCACGGCCCTGGGTGACGATCTCGCCTTTCGGGAAAAGGAACCCGTGGGAGAGCAGGCCGCGCGGCTCGAGGCGTTTCGCCGGACCGACGCTGTCCTGCACGTCAATCTGCACGGATATCCTGCCCACGAGTGGACGCGACCGCACTCGGGCTACGTGCCGCCACGATCGGCTCTCTGGATGATCCCGAAGGGATTCTTTCTGATCATGCGCCATCATCCAGGGCGGCGGGAACAGGCCGAAAGCTTCATCCGGAAGCTTGCGGCCCGCGTGGCACTCGTTCCGGGGCTCAAGGAATTCAACCAGGCGCATCTTGGCACCTTCGCCGCTCACCAAGGGGGGATGCCCCATCCGGTGCACGACTCGATTCCCTGCGTCATCGGTGAAAGCCGGTTCGTGCCGCCCTTCACGATTGTCGCCGAGTATCCGGACGAGACCATCTATGGAGATGCGTTCCAGCTCGCTCATACGGTGCAGATGACGACGGTTGTCGCGGCGGCGGAACTGCTGGCGGCAGGCGAGCTGGCCTGACGCGACATCAGGGCGTATCGCCATCATCCGGCGCGAGGGCGCCGCGTTCACGCCTTGCGGGCGTAGCGCTGGAGATGGAGGCGCAGCACCGCCAACATCTCGTCGCGTAACGGATCGCGCGAACCTCGCAGCCACGCCGCCGCGAGCGGCAGAAGCTTCAGGTCCTCTGCCGTCTCCCGCGCAAGCGGCACGAAGCACACGCCCGACACGGCGAACCGCGAGGCCCAGCGCGGCACGATCGCGAGGCCGAGCTTGGCCGCGACGAGGTTGACGATCGTCTGCTTCTCCTCGGCGACCTGGGAGATCGTGGGCTTCAGTCCGGCGCGCTCGAACAGCTTCATGGTGAGGTCGTGGCTGTGCGGCCGCGAGCTGCGGTCGGGGACGATCAGCGGTTCGCCGACGAGGGCGGCCACCGTGAGCCGGCTGCGGCGTGCCAGCCTGTGCCGCGACGGCAGCGCGACGACCGGCGTCTCGTGGAACAGCTTCAGGAACTCGATCCGTTTGTCCGGCCTCTCCGGCGGCCGCACGAAGGCGAGGTCGAGCCGGCCGGACAGGAGCCGCGGCAGGAGACGTGCCGTCTTGTCCTCGACGATCTGCACGGTGACCTCCGTGCGAGGTCCCGTCCGCCGCTTCCGGAAGTCGTGCAGCAGATCGGGAACCAGCCCGGCCGCCGCCGTGTCGATCGCACCGATCCTGAGGACGCGCGCCTGCCGCCGCCCGCGCTCGTGGAACCGCCGCTCGAGCGCTTCGGCCTGCGCCAGCAGCGCGCGCACCTCGTCCAGCAGCGCGGCGCCATCGGGCGAGAGCGCCACGTTGCGCGTCGTCCGCAGCAGGAGGGGCATGCCGGCCGAAGCCTCCAGCAGCCGGATCTGACGCCCGAGCGCCGAGGGCAGCATGTCGAGCCGCCGCGCCGCCTTTCCGAAATGGAGCTCCTCGGCGACGGCGACGAAGCAGCGGAGCTGGATGAGGTCCATCGGCGGATTATAGCCGGAATTTGTATAATCCCGCGGCGCTTGTGGTCGGGCACCGGTCGCCCTAAGCAGGCAAGACAAGGAAACCGTTAGGGAGCCACCCATGACCTCGCTTTACGCGACTGTTTTCCGCCGGGCGCTTGCCGCCTGCGCGCTGGCCCTGGGCGCCGCCCCGTCGTTCGCTGTTCATGGCCATGCCCAGGGTTACCCGACCAAGCCCATCACCCTCGTCGTGCCCGCGGCCGCGGGCGGCCCGACCGACACAGTCGCACGTCTCATTGCCGAATCGATGGGCAGGACGCTCGGCCAGACCGTGGTCGTCGACAATACCGGCGGGGCAGGCGGCACGATCGGCATGGCCCGCGTCGCGCGCGCGGCGCCCGACGGCTACACCGTTGCCGTCTGGCACATCGCTCACGCCACGGCGCCGTCTCTCTACGACGACCTGAAATACAACGTGGTGAACGATTTCGACAGCATCGGCCGCATCACCGACGTGCCGATGACGATCGTCGCGAAGGCGGCGCTGCCGCCGAGCAACATCGCGGAGTTCCTGACCTGGCTGCGCGCCAATGCCGTGAAGGCGACCTACGGGCATGCCGGCATCGGTTCGGCCTCGCATCTCTGCGGCCTGATGTTCCTGAAGGAAGTGGGCGTCAAGGTCGAGGGCGTGGGCTATCGCGGCACCGGGCCGGCCATGATCGACCTGCTGGCCGGCCAGTTCGATTTCATGTGCGACCAGACCACCGGCACGACCGGCCCCATCAAGGACGGCAAGATCAAGGGCTACGCCGTCACCACCAAGTTCAAGGTCTCCTCGGTGCCCGACCTGCCGACGCTCGACAGCGCCGCCCTGCCGGGCTTCGAGGTCTCGGCCTGGCATGCCATGTGGGCGCCCAAGGGCCTGCCGAAGGAGGCAACCGAGAAGCTGGTCGCCGCCCTGCAGATTGCGCTCAAGGACCCCAAGGTGGTCGAACGCTTCGCCAGCCTCGGCACCGTGCCGGTCGATCCGTCGCTGACGCAGCCCGCCGCGCTCAAGTCCCACCTCGAAGCGGAGGTGAAGCGCTGGGGCGAGGTCATCAAGGCGGCCGGCGTGAAGGGAAACTAGGAAGATGGCCCCGAAGACTTACGCGATCGCCGCCATCCCCGGTGACGGCATCGGCCCGGAAGTGGTCGACGCCGGCGTGGAAGTGCTGGAGGCCGTGGCCAGGCGCGACGGCGGCTTCGCCGTCCGCGTCGATCGCTTCGACTGGGGCGGCGACTACTACAAGAAGCACGGCCGCATGATGCCGGAGAACGGCCGCGACCTGATCGGGAAGCACGATGCCATCCTGTTCGGCTCGGCCGGCCATCCCGACATTCCCGACCACATCACTCTTTGGGGGCTCAGGCTCGCGATCTGCCAGCCCTTCGACCAGTACGCCAACGTGCGTCCGACTCGCGTGCTGCCCGGCATCACCTCGCCTCTGCGCAACGTCAACGGCGGCGAGCTCGACTGGGTGATCGTGCGCGAGAATTCCGAGGGCGAGTATGCCGGCGTCGGTGGCAGGGTCCACCAGGGCTCGCCGCTCGAGGCCGCCACGGATGTCTCCATGTTCACGCGCGCCGGCGTCGAGCGCATCATGCGCTTCGCCTTTCGTCTCGCCCGTTCACGGCCGCGCAAGTTCCTCACCGTCGTCACCAAGTCCAACGCCCAGCGGCACGCAATGGTGATGTGGGACGAGATCGCCGTGCAGGTCGCGGCGGAGTTTGCCGACGTGACCTGGGACAAGATGCTGGTCGACGCCATGACCATGCGCATGGTGATGCGACCGCAGACGATCGACACGGTCGTGGCGACCAACCTGCATGCCGACATCCTCTCCGACCTCGCCGCGGCGCTGGCGGGATCGCTCGGCATCGCGCCGACGGCGAACCTCAACCCGGAGCGCGCCTTTCCCTCGATGTTCGAGCCAATCCACGGCTCGGCCTTCGACATCATGGGCAAGGGCATC
>CANIRG010000354.1 GCA_947469635.1 Rhodospirillales bacterium
GCACCTCGGTCATCAGCACGAGGCGCATCGCGCGCGTGAGCTTGCCGCGGCCGAGCTCGGTGAAGCCCCGCCGCAGATAGAACGGCCTGTTCCATGGCACGTCGCGATAGGTCGTGAGATGGAGCTTGCCGTAGCCAAGGGCGCGCGTCTTCTCCTGGGCGCGGTCAATCAGCGCCGTGCCGAGACCACGGCCCTGCCAGCGATCCAGGACAGACAATTGGTCGAGCCAGGCGACGCCCAGCGTGACCTTCATGAAGGCGAAGCCGACCGGCCGGTTGGCCGGCGATGTCGCCACCCACAGGAGGGCATGCTGCCAGGCGTGCCGCAGTGTCTCGATACTGTGGCCCGGCATATCGACGACGAGCTGCAGCCCGACGCGCCGGAAGCGTTCGTCGGCTTCCTTTTCGATCTGCGGCAGCAGCCGGATTTCATCGGGACGAGGGCGGCGAATCATGTCTAGGCTTTCGAAAGGCTGGAGGGACGTAGCATGACCATCGACATCGAACCGCTGAGGAAAGAGCTCGGCCGCACGATCGAGGATGAGGACGTGGTCACGCAGGCACCGTTGAAGGCGATGCTCGCGACCTTCGATCGCGACGAGAAGGTGCCCGGTCCCGGCGAGCCGATCGCGCCCGGCTGGCATCTCTGCTTCCTCCATTCCTACGCAAGGCGTACGTCACTGGGCAAGGATGGGGCGGCGGCCGAGGGTGGCGTGCTGCCCCGGATCCCGATGCCGCGGCGCATGTATGCCGGCTCCACCTTCACCTTCGAGGGCGATATCCGTGTGGGCGACAAGCTCCGGCGCGAGCTCGAGTTCACCGACATCCAGCTCCGCAAGGGCAGCACCGGAACGTTGCTCGTCGCCACCCAGACCCGACGCATCTTCACGCCGCGCGGGCTTGCCCTCACCGAGGACGCGAGCACGGTGTTCCGCGAGGAGGTGCAGGCGGGCGCCAAGAGCGGCGTCCCTGTGCGCGACCCGGCGCCGACGGACGTGCCGTGGCGACGCACCATCACGCCCGATCCGGTGATGCTGTTCCGCTACTCCGCGATCACCTTCAACCCGCACCGAATCCACTACGACCGCACCTACTGCATCGAGACCGAGGGCTATCCCGGCCTGGTGGTGCACGGCCCCTTCGCCCAGCAGTGCCTGTTCGACCTGTTGCGCGATTCGATGCCTGGCCGGCAGATCAAGACCTTCGCCGTCCGTGCCCGCGCGCCTTTGTTCGATACAGCACCGTTCGACGTGATCGGCCGCCCGACGGCCGACGGCAAAGGCGCCGAGCTTTGGACCGTGACACCCAAGGGGACGATCGCGGCGCAGGCAACGGCGACGCTGGAATAGACGGCTCAGTCGTTCGCCGCGCCGTAGCGCAGCGGGCGGAAGAAGGCGCGGATATCCTCGACCAGCAGATCCGGCTCCTCGAGGGCGGCGAAATGGCCGCCGCTCGGCATGATCGTGTGCCGGCGCAGGTTGAAGGCGCGCTCGATCCATTCCTTCGGCGGTGCCGGGGCGATGTCGGCGGGGAAGGCGGCGAAGGCGGTCGGCGTCTCGACGCGTGCGCCTTCGGGCAGGGCGCGCGGCTTCTGCTGGGCGACGCCGCGATAGAGCCAGGTCGCCGTGCCGGCGGTGCCGGTCAGCCAATAGACCATGATATTGTCGAGCAGCAGGTCCATCGAGAAGCGGCTCGACGGATCGCCGGCGCAATCGCTCCAGGCCTGGAATTTCTCGACGATCCAGGCGGCGAGGCCGACCGGCGAATCCGTGAGCGCGACGCCCAGCGTCTGCGGCCGCGTCGCCTGGATGCGCTGGTAGGCGGTCTTGTCATCGAGCGCGCCGCCCATCTTGCCGAGCCACGCCCGCTCGTCGGCGCTGAGCGTCGCCGTCTTGAGATCGATGCCGGGCCTCAGCCCCATCATGTTGAGATGGAGCCCGAGCACACCCGATTTCCACTCGTCCTTCTCGTCCGTGACCGGATGATCGAAGGCGGTCCAGGACGACACCACCGCGCCCCAGTCGCCGCCCTGCACGCCATAGGGCCGGCGGTAGTTCAGCTTGTCATGCACCAGCCGGTGCCACAGGCCGGCGATGGCACGGGGGCCGATCGGTCCGGTCGTGCCGTCTTCGCGGATCGGCGGGCCGGAGAATCCGTAACCCGGCAGCGACGGCGCAATGACGTCGAAGGCGTCGAGCGGGTCGCCACCGCTTCGTTCGGGATGGGCGAGTTTCTCGATGATATGCAGGAACTCGACGATCGAGCCCGGCCAGCCATGGGTGATCACCAGCGGCAGCGGCCGTTGCGCGCCCTCGACCTCGGTGCCGGGCTCGCGAATGAAATGGATCCGCTGCGGGCCGATATCGACCAGGTAGTTCGGCCAGGCGTTGATCGCCTCCTGGCAACGCTGCCAGTCGTAGGCATGCCGCCAGTAATCGACCAGTCCCGCCAGGAAATCCGGATCGGTGCCCGACTCCCAGCTGCCCTTGTCGGCGATCGCCGCCGGCGCACGCCAGCGGCGCAGGCGCTCGTCGAGATCGATCAGCGCCCGCTCGGGGATATCGACCTTGAAGGGCTCGGGCGTCTCGTAGGCCGCCACCTATTTCTCCAGCAGATCGGCCTGCAGCCGTTCCACGGCCTTGGTGTCGAGGCCCAGCGCGCGTTCGGCGAAGGCCTCGGGATGGCCGAAGTCGGCGCGCACCACCTCGAAGGCGGCCTCGAGATAGGGTGTGCGCGCTTCCACGATGGCGGCGCGGGTGTCGATGTCGAGCTCGGGATAACGGCCGATATGGCCGGTCCACAGATCGTTGGTGCGGAGATAGTCCTCCATCACCGTCTCCCATGGCACGCCGAGGAGGCTGAGCAGCAGCGCCGAGGCAAAGCCGGTGCGGTCCTTGCCGGCGGTGCAGTGGAACACCAGCGGACGGTGGGCGCCGTCGGCGAGCGTGGCGAAGAGCGTGCGGAAGCCCGGCGCGCAGCGGCGCGGATAGTCGCGGTAATGGTCCGTGAGGAACTGCATCATGATGTACGGATTGGCGCTGCCGTCGGCCACGGCGCCGCGAATCCGCTCGCCGACGCCGGGTTCGATATGGGCGCCGACGATGCGGCATCCGACGCCGTCGACGAGATGCGGTGTCTCGGCGGCCTCGTTGACGCCGCGCAGGTCGACGATGGTGCGCACGCCCAGCCGGCCGAGCGCGGCACGGTCCTCGTCTGTGAGGGTCCCGAGATGGGCCGAGCGGAACACCGTGCCGCGTCGCACCGTGCGGCCGTCGGCGGTAAGGTAGCCGCCGAGATCGCGGAAGTTGGAGCCGCCCTGGAGCGGCACGACATGGGGAAGCGTTGAATCGGGCATGATGCTAGCGTTTATCACAGCAACCCGGTCGAATCCTGACGGATTTGGGTCGGATTTCTTGCATTCCGCCAAGGGTCGTTGATAGGTACGCCGCATGCAGAAGGTCACCACGACGGGCAACGCCACGATGGTCGTCTACGACGACAAGCCCCTGCTCGTGACCGATCCGTGGTTCGGCGACGAGGAGCCGGCCTATTTCGGCAGCTGGACGCTCAGCCACAGAATCCCGAAGGGCCTGAAGGACGATATCGCCCTCTGCGACTATGTCTTCTTCTCGCATGGCCATCCCGACCATCTCAACCCGACCAGCATCGAGCGCTTTCGCGGCAAGAAGATCCTGCTGCCGGACCACGTGAACGCCCGCATCTTCAACGATCTCAAGCCGGGCGGCTACGACCTCACCATCCTGCCCGACCGGACCTGGGTGCCGCTGTCGAAGAATGTGAAGGTCCAGGCCGTCACGACGCAGATCCAGGACGCGATCCTGCTGGTCGACGTCTGCGGCAGCCTTTTCCTCGACCTCAACGATGCCGGCACGCGCGACTGCGCGCGCTACCTCCGCAGCATCACCCGCGGCTACGAGCGGTCGTACGTGCTGGCGCTCTCCGGCTACGGCGACGCCGACATGATCAATTTCTTCGACGAGGCCGGCGGCTTCATGGTGCCGCGCGCGGCGCGCAAGCCCTCGGTGGGTCAGCAGCTCAACCTCCTCGCCAAGGCGACCGGCGCCAAGGCGGTCGTGCCCTTCTCGTCCTTCCACCAGTACCAGCGTGCCGACTCGATGTGGGCGCAGGAGTACACGACGCCGATGAGCGCCTTCACCCAGGGCCTGTCGCCGGACGTGCAATATATTCCGCCGTTCTCCTCGATCGACTGCCGCGACGGCTCTGTCGAGACCCATACGCCGGAGGAGCTGCCGGTGATCGTGAAGCCGTCGGAGGAATTCGGCGACAACTGGTCGGATCCGCTCGATCTCGACGACCAGAAGGCGATCGAGGCCTATTTCGCGCGCAAGGAGCGCGTGCAGGACTATTTCGGCTTCGTGAACTTCCGCGTCGGCGGCAAGGACTACACCACCAAGATGCGAGGCAAGCCCGGTCGCGGCATCACCTTCGCGGTGCCGCGTGGCAGCCTGATGACCTCGATCAACTACCGCATCTTCGACGACCTGCTGATCGGCAACTTCATGAAGACGACGCTGCACGGCGTGAAGTCGCTGAACGAAGGCCACTTCAACTACAACGTCGCGAAGTATGGCGACAACGGCCTGGCCGAGACCGACGCGGAAGTCCGAAAATACCTCGCCGAGTACCGGCGCCGGTCCGGCCTCGACTATGTCGTGAGCGCGCTCGAGGACAAGTCGCGCGACTTCATCATGCGCTTCGCCGCCCAGGATTCGGCGATCTACAAGATGGCCAAGAAGCTCTACGTCTCCTGGATCCGCTGAGGATCAGCGTCGAGCCGCGCGCTGCATCGCCGCCCAATCGAAACGCTCGGCCAGCGCCAGCGCGTCGCGCGGCTCGAGGCCGGTGTACTGCACCATCAGCATCACGCCCTTGGCGTTGCCGGGCGACAGCATGACGATGACCATGCCGCTCTTGTCGGCCTTGGTATGCATGCGGGCAACCTGATAGCCGCGCACGGGGCCGGTCTCCATGCTGGTTTCTTCCGATTGGAACGAGCTGGTGCTCATCTGCTCGGCCTGCGCCGCCAGCGGATGGCCGACGCCGACCATGACGGAGAGCTCGGCATCGACGCGCTTGTAGGCGCGCGTGGCCCAGCTCATCTCCTGGCCCTGCGCCTGCATGCTCATGCCGTCCGGCTTCTCGCCCTGCCATTGCGGCAGGTCGATCAGGAACGGCACGAGTGCCTGGTAGGATTGCGCCGATACGGCAAAGGACAACGACAGCGCGGCAAGGCCGCTCAGCGCGAGCACGGCAGCCCGGCGGATCATGCGAAACGACATGACGATCTCTCTCCCCCTAGCGAAGCACCGGCAAACCGCCGGCATGACCGGTGATACGAGTCCGATTGTGGCGGAGTCGTGACATTTCGGCCTTCTGCAGACGACCTCGATCGACGGCGGAAGCTAATTCAAGCGCGCGAGGCAGGCGGCTCTCACACCTTGCCGTGACAGTGCTTGAACTGCCAAGCGCATTGATAAAACCCTTGTTTTACGGGCATCCGTTTTCTCCAAAACACTGGTGCCTAGGTTATGCCTAGATACCAGATGACCGTGAACTAGGGTCGGCATACTAGCTCACCAGCTCGACGGCTGCACGTTTCATGGCGTCATTCACGTCGATATAGGCCTGTGTCGTTGCGATGCTCTTGTGACCGGCTAGCGACGCCAGGACACGTACACCGATGCCTTTGCTTGCAAGCGTCGTGATGAAGCTGCGTCTGCCAGAATGGCTAGTCGCTCCGGCGATCCCGGCCGCTCGATAGACGGCGTTGAGTGTCTGGCAGAGCGTGTTTGCTGAAAAAGCGGAACGCTTCTGCGTATAAAAGAGGGGCTTGGTCGGATCGGTGGTAACGACCAGCCGGAGATAGACAGCGATCTCCTTACGGAGCCTATCATTCACGAAGACTGTGCGAGCGTGCTTGCCCTTAGTCTGTGTAGCGTCGAGCCGGATTTCAGCCTTCACCGTACCGTCCAGGTTGCGAACGTCCCCGACACACAGGGCGGCGATTTCCCCAACGCGCATTCCGGACCAATGCGTCATCAGCATCATGAGTCTGTTGCGGGCGGAGTGAGGCTTGCTTGCGAGGTGGTCCAAGACCTTACGCAACTCACGCACTGTTAGCGTCTTTGCTTGCGGCATTGCTGTGCTCCAAAACCTAACGTTTCGTTGCGCTCAGCGTATTTTCTGATGTTTGGGCTGGACAACCGAAGAGACAGCTAAAAAAATACCAGCGATCTCAGCTGGTTAGGCTGAAACCTAACAAAATTGTAGTTTCATTAGGTTTGCGCCGACATGATTTTGCGAGGCATCAGATGAGCGAGCCACTGGGTATTCTCAACAATAAGAGCCTCTATCTAATTTCGTTCGATCTCGACAAGTCCAAGGGCCGCGAAGGTGACTACCTCTTGCTTGATAGGCGTATCGAAAAGTTAGGCTTGTTTGCCAAGCCGACGATGCAAATTCGCCTGCTTGTTCATCGAGGCAATGCGAGCACCATACGGAACTCACTTCGAGCAGCTACCATTCTGCAAGGCCCACGAAAGGGACTGCACATACTGCAGCCACTAGACAGAATATTTGTAATGAAGCTTCAAAAGTCTGCCGCTTGGAACCGGCTCAAGCAGAAGAGCCTCACCGAGTTGTTCATCGAGATATTCAGCTAGGCCAACGAAGTAGTCTAAGCGCGCTGACCTAGCTTCCCGTCACTGCAAAGGAGGCCATTCACGCACTCGAACCGTGATGGTCGTTTCGGGTAGCTTTGCAAAGAGCTGATAACCTCGTGGCGGCTCTAGCGCTTCGATTATTGCTCTGTCGGTATTGCTAGACTTCGTCATAAGCCGGGCTCGCATATCGATTGCCAACGCTTTGTAATTACTCACCCCTATCCAGGAGACCAAGCGTCGGTTTGGCGGTGTGTGTGGGCTGCGATGGCGTGTTGGATGGCGGCGAGTGCGGTGCGGCCCGCGAGGCGGCCGGTGGCGACGATGGAGCATAGGTCGGCGTAGACCTTGGCGCC
>CANIRG010000355.1 GCA_947469635.1 Rhodospirillales bacterium
GGCACCGCCGCCGCCGGCGGTGGTCGGACCGTCGCCACCATTTTGCCCGTTCGGGCTGCCGGACGTGCCGGCGGCACCCGGGGTACCGCCCCCACCGCCGCCGCCACCGCCGCCGCCGGCACCACCGCCACCACCGCCAGCGTGATCGCTACCGGCGCTGCCACCGCCGAAGCCGATTCCACCAGCGCCCCCGGTGCCTGGAGCGCCGAAGCCGCCCGCGCCACCATCCGCCAGGGCCCCGGCGCCGATCAGCAGCGGCGTCAGGCACGATCCCGCCAGCAATAGAGCCGTCAGGCGTCGCATGCGACGCGACCTGGCGATCATGCAATCCATTCGAAGTCCCCCCGACAGTGAGATTATTTGCCGGCGCATGCATACTGAAGCTCAATTTTCCGACTGCCGTCATGTGGACGGCGTGAAAAAATCCGTGCGTGATCAGAAGGTCAATCGCACACTCGCCATGATGGCATGGCTGTCGGAACTGCCGCCGAGCTCGCCGTCGTAACGCAGGTAGAGCTTCGTGCCGGCGGCGATGGCGGTGTCGAGCGCGACGCCGACCAGCGCGCTGTCCCGGCGCGCGGTGGCGCCCTGCACCGTGAAGGGGAGGCTCGGTGCACCGGCGAACGAGGCCGTCACCGGGCGCGCCGTGTCGGCATGCTCGTGCACCCAGCCCAGCCGCAGCTTGGCCGTGACCTCGCCGATCCTGCCCGCGATCTCGGCGCCCACCGTGGTGCGCAGCGACTCGGTGGTCTGTTGCGCGACGGTCAGGTTGAGCGAGCCCGCGCCGGGCTCGGTGAAGGCGGCCTGGGTCGAGGTCACGGCCTGCAACCTTGCGAAGGGCGTCAGCGTGGTGGCGGCGGCCTCGTAGAGGCCGATCCTGTATCCCGTCTCGATCTGGCCGTTGAGCTGGTGCGCGCCGGTGCGGCCGAAGGCATTGCGGGTCGCCAGGCCGGGGATGGCGATGACGCGGCGCATCTGGTTGTCGGCATAGCCGTAGCCGATAGCCGCGTCGGTGTAGAAGCCGCCCTCGGTGAAGCTGGCGTAGAGCGCGGCATGGTAGCTGTCGCTGGTGCCGCGACCCTGGAACCCCTGCGTCCACTGGGTCGAGTTGGCGTAGCCCACGCCCAGGCCGACCATGAAGCGCGGATCGAGCCGATACTCGATGCCCATCGCCGCACCGGCGATGCTGTAGGTCGTCGTCGCCGCATTGGCGTCGCCGCCGACGCTGCCCAGGCCACCCAGGCCGCTCGCCCAAGCCGTCCACGGGCTGGGCGCGCCGTCGCAGGCGACATCGCAGGCCTGCGCCAGCGCCACCGTGCTGCCGGTGCCGCCGACGGCGCCGTGGCTGGAGCCGATCTGCGCGCCGACAGCCTGCATGAACAGCAGGCCGCTTTGCAGGTTGGCCGTGGCGAAGGCCGAATAATTCTGGCCGCTGATGGCGTTCAGTGCCTCGGGACCCTGCGTCGTGCTGAGGCCATAGAGCGCATCGATCACGGTCGCGAAGTCGCCGCTCGCCGCACCGCTGGCCCGGTCGAGCGCGGTGCCGACCGCGCGCTGGTTGGCGGTACGCGCCCCATCCGCGAAGGCATTCCCGCTGCTGACCAGCGTCAGGAAGACGTTGTTGGTGTCGTAGGAGAGCGACGGCTTCAGGAAGGCGAAGTTGCTGGTGGCGCCGGCATAGGTGCCGGTGATGCCGCCCGTGGCATTTAGGATGGTGTAGGTCGTGTTGCGCGCGTAGGTGCCGGAGGCGCCCACGACGCTCACCGTGCCGCCATTGATCGTGGCCGTGCCGGTGACGTTGATGCGGTCGCTGGCGCCGGCGCCGTTGGTCTCGACATTGTAGAAGCTGCCGGCGTTCTGGGTGTAGTTGCCGCTCACCGTCAACGTGCCGATCGAGTTGCCCGGCGCCACGATGCCGCCGGAATTGATCGTCGTCGCCCCCACCGTGCCGCTGCCGCCCAGCGTGCCGCCCGAGTTGACCGCAAAGCTGCTGCTGGCCATCGAGCCGTTGACGCTCAAGGTGCCGCTGCCCACCGTCCAGGACATGGTGGCAGCGTTGGTGCCGGTGAGCGTCCAGCTTCCGGCGCCGCTCTTCTGGAAGACCCCGAAGCCCGTGTATTGCGTGCCGATCAGCGAGGCATCGAAGGAGGCGCTGCCGGTGCCACCCAGGATGAGCGAGTCGGCAGTGCTGAAGGCCACGACGTTGCCCGTGACAATGGCGCCTGACTGCAGCTCGAGGATGTTGGTGCCGCCGGTGAAGGTGATGGCATTGGCCCGCGTGACGCCGTCGCCGCCGAGGCCACCGCTGATCGTGCCGCTGTTGACGATGGTCAGGCCGCCGCCCGAGACGCCGACACCACCGACGCCGTTGGCGCCGGCGCCGAAAGGCCCGACCTCCGTACCTCCGCCTGCACCGCCATTGCCACCGACCACGCTGCCGGAATTGATGAAGGTGGCGCCCGACGCCGTGAACTGCACGCCAAAGCCGCCGTCGCCGCCGCCGCCACCGCCGCCAAACCCTCCCAAGCCACCCGACCCGCCCGTGCCACCGGCAAAGCTGCCGGTGTTGCTGCTGGTGCCGCTCCCCGTGACCACGGCGCCATAGCCGCCGGCACCGCCGCCGCCGCCGCCGATGTCGGAACCTCCATAATCCCTGCCTGTACCGCCGTTGCCACCGGCAAGCGGTGCCGCATTGGTGATCGTGGCGGCACCGGCGCCATTGCCGTTCCAGCCGCCGCCACCTCCGGCAGCCTGATCGGTTCCGTTCTGTCCGTCGGGGCTCCCGGAGGTCCCGCCGGCGCCACCCGCGCCGAAAAAGGTCGAGCCGCCCGCGCCGCCCCCAGCCGCACCACCGCCGCCGCCGCCGCCGGTGCCGTCGATGGTGCTGCCCCCGGAATTTCCAGTGAAGCCCGTCCCGCCGGCGCCGCCGACGCCCGTGTCGCCTTGGCCGCCCCGGCCTCCATCGGCCCAGGCTCCAGCGCCGACCAGCAGCGGCGTGAGGCAGGTCGTGGCCAGCAGGCCCGCGACCAGGGACCGACGGATCTTGTGCTTGATTGCCTGTGCCATTTCACCCACCCGTGTTGCGATTTCTTCGCTAGGATGGCGGCCGAGGGGCAGGCTCCGCGTGCGGGCCAGGGTCAAGAAAAGGTCAAACGTCGGTCAAAGGGGCCGGTTCGAGATGTCGGTCTACGCTTTCGGTCCGTTCGTCCTCGACGTTCATGAGCGTCGGCTGACGCGCGACGGGCGGCGCCTGCCCCTGGCGGGGAAGGCCCTGGAGATCCTGCATCTCCTGGTCGAGGCCGGCGGCCGGCTGGTGGAGCGCGAGACCTTCAACACGAAGCTCTGGCCCGACGTCACGGTCGAGGAGCGCAACCTCACCGTCCAGATCTCGGCCTTGCGCAAGGTGCTCGCCGCCGACGGGCCGCCGGCCGAATACATCGAGACGGTCGCGCGCGCGGGCTATCGCATGGCCGTTGCGGTGCGCATCGTGCCGACGCCCGGCGAAGAGGCTGCGCCGAAGGATCGGCCCCGTCCCTCGGAGGCCGAAGCCGTGCTGCTCCAGGCGCGCGCGCTGCTCAACCAGGCCGAACGCGTGCCGGCGCTGAGGGCGCTCGGCCTGTTCGAACGCGTGCTGGCACTCGATCCTGCCTCGGCCGCGGCCCATGCCGGGCTCGCCTCGACCTATCTGTTCCTGACCTCGACCACGATCCGTCGTCCGCTGCCGGTCGACGAGGCGGCACGGCTGGCGCGCGAATCGGCGCAGCGGGCGCTGGCGCTCGACGAGCGGCGGGGCGAGGCCCATGCCGTGCTCGGCTGGCTGAAGATGGACGAGTGGGAGTGGCGGGCCGCCGAAGCCCATCTGGTGCAGGGGGTGACGCTCGATCCCGCGTCGGTCGAGGCCGCCGACGCCCATGGCCGCTTCCTCTCGGCCGTGGGCCGCCACGCCGAGGCGGTCGAGACGCTCATGCGGGCGCGCCGGCTCGATCCGCTGCGCCGCCAGACGCTGGAGCATCTCGGCCTCGCCTGCTGGATGGCGGGCGATCCCGACCGCGCGCTCGCGGTCCTGGCCGACGCCTCGGCGGTCGACCCCGAGGCGCGCCGCCCGCATTTCCGCCGCATGGTCGTCCTCGACCAGCTCGGACGTTCCGACGAGGCGATGGTGGAGCGGATCGCCTGGCTGAGACTGTTCGGGGACGCGGCCTTCGCCGACCGGCTCGCCGTGCTCCACCGCAGCGCCGATTATCGCGCCGCCGTCGTGGAATGGATCGCGATGCTGGAGCGGCTGAACCAGTGGTTCGAGATCGCCATCCAGTGGATGGCGCTCGACGATCCGGCGGCGGCGCTCGACGCGCTCGAACGTGCCGTGGCCGAGCGCAGCACGGGCATCGCCTATATGCTGCAGTATCCCTCCTTCCACGCGCAGCGCGGCGGGCCGCGCTTCGAGCGGCTGGTCGACGAGCTCAGGCTCGAAGGCCGCGGCGAGCCCGTCACGGCGCATCGCGAAGACAACATAGCCATCCTGCGTCCGAGCCGGGGGGCGCGGCGATAAAGGATCACCGAACATGACCGCCCTCGATATCGCCCGACTCCGTGCCGAGACGCCCGGCTGCGCCCATGTGCTGCATCTCAATGCTGCCGGCTCGGCGCTGCCGAGCCAGCGCACGCTCGACGCCACGCTCGATCACCTCAAGCTCGAGGCCGAGATCGGCGGCTACGAGGCGGCGGCCAAGGCGCATGACCAGCTCGAAGGTTTCTATCCGGCGGTCGCCAAGCTGATCGGCGCCGAGGCCAGCGAGATCGCCTTCGTCGAGAATGCGACGCGCGCCTGGGATCTCGCCTTCTACTCGCTCGACTTCAAGCCGGGCGACCGCATCCTCACCTGCATGAGCGAATATTCCTCCAACTACATCTCCTACCTGCAGGTGGCGAAGAAGACCGGGGCGGAGATCGTGGTCGTTCCCGACGACAACCACGGCCAGATCGATGTCGGGGCGCTGGAGCGCATGATCGACAAGCGCACGAAGCTCGTGTCGATCTCGCATGTGCCAACGCAGGGCGGTCTGGTGCAGCCGGCCGAGGCCGTGGGCCGGATCGCCAATGCGGCCGGCGTGCTCTACCTGCTCGATGCCTGCCAGTCGGTGGGACAGCTCCCGGTCGACGTGGCGAAGATCGGCTGCGATTTCCTGTCGATGACCGGGCGCAAATACCTGCGCGGGCCGCGCGGCACCGGCTTCCTCTATGCCAGGAGCGCGACGACCGCCGGGATCGAACCGATCTTCCTCGACAATCACGCCGCCAAATGGACCGGCGACAATGAATATACACTGCGGGGCGATGCTCGGCGGTTCGAGAACTGGGAGCGATATTTCGCCGGCGTCATCGGCCTCAAGGTCGCGACCGACCAGGCCAACGAGCTCGGCATGGAGGCGATCTGGGCACGGCTGCGCGAGCTTTCGGAGGGCTTGAGGGCACGGCTCGCGACACTGAAGGGCATCACCCTCACCGACCTCGGCCAGGTGAAGGGCGCCATCGTCACCTTCTCCGTCACGGCCGCCGACCATCTCGCATTGAAAGACAAGCTGCGGCAGCAAGCGATCAACGTCACCGTCTCCACGCAATTCTCCTCGCGCCTCGATCTCAAGAATCGCGGGTTGGTGAATGTCATGCGGGCCTCGGTGCACATTTACAACACCGAGGCCGAACTCGACCGTTTCGTGGCGGCCCTCGACGCGGCGCGCTCGTAGTGGACCGTGGTAACGTGGCATGACGCTTGCTGCCGGCGCTTGTTCAATCGGAGGAAACGGATGATGGGTCGCAAATCCTGGTCGCTGCTGGCGGCGGCACTGCTTCTCGCAGCGCCGGCTCAGGCTCAGGCCCAGTCGGTGCTCCGCGTCGCGCCCGAGACGCTCTCGCGCATCCTCGATCCGCATTTCACCACGTCCTTCACCACGCGCGATTTCGGCTACCTCGTCTATGACACGCTGTTCGCGGTCGACGACAAGTTCGAGCCCAGGCCGCAGATGGTCGAGAGCTATTCGCTGAGCGCCGACAAGCTCACCTACACTTTCGTCCTGCGACCGGGCCTGATGTGGCACGACGGCCAGCCGGTCACGGCGGCGGATTGCGTCGCCTCGATCCGGCGCTGGGCGTCGCGCGATGCGATGGGCCAGACGCTCACAAAGTTCATGGCCTCGCTCGACGCAGCGGATGCCAGCACGATCAAGCTGCTGCTGAAGGAGCCCTATGGGCTGGTGCTCGACAGCCTGGGCAAGGTGGGCGCGCCGGTCCCGTTCATGATGCCGGAGCGTATCGCCAAGACGCCGGGCAGCGAGCAGGTGAAGGAGATCGTGGGCTCCGGCCCCTACAAGTTCCGCGCCGACCTGCACGAGCCCGGCGTCAAGCTCGTGCTGGAGAAGTTCGCCGACTACAAGCCGCGTGCCGAGCCGCCGGTGTGGGCCTCGGGGGCCAAGATCCCCAAGGTCGACCGCATCGAGATGCTGGGCCTGCCCGACGCGCAGACCCAGGTGAATGCGCTGATCGCGGGCGAGCTCGATTATCTCGAGCGTGTGCCGGCCGACCTGATGCCGCTGTTCGATGCCAAGTCCGGCGCCAGGGCTGAGGTGGTGGGAACGCTGGGCTTCCAGGCCATCATGCGCATGAACCATCTGCAGCCGCCGTTCGACAATGTGAAGGTGCGCCAGGCCATCGCCAAGGCGATCGACCGCACGCAATATGCCGGCGTTGTGGCGGGCGATCCCAAGCTCGCGACCGATTGCGCCGCCCTCTTCGGCTGCGGCATGCCGCTGGAAAGCAAGGACGGCATTCCCGCGCGCGACCTCGCGGCGGCAAAGGCCATGCTGAAAGAGGCCGGCGTCGACATGACCAAGCCCATCGTCATGCTGCATGTCGCCAATGCGCCCGGCATCGCGGCCTTGGGCAACGTCACGCGCCAGCTCCTGGTCGATCTCGGCTTCCAGGTCGACATGCAGGCGATGGACTTCCAGACCTTCGCCACCCGCCGCCTCAACACCAAGCCGA
>CANIRG010000356.1 GCA_947469635.1 Rhodospirillales bacterium
CAGCTCCACGAAATCGTAGGACTGCAGGATCATGTAGTTGAACTCGAGGAAGGTGAGCGGCTGATCGCGTTCGAGCCGGAGCTTCACCGAGTCCATGGTCAGCATGCGGTTGACCGAGAAGTGCCGGCCGACGTCGCGCAGCAGCGGGATGTAGAGCAGCGCGTCGAGCCAGTCGGCATTGTTGACCATGGCCGCGTCGGTCGAGCCCTCGCCGAAGGTGAGGTACTTCGAGAACACCCGCCTGATGCCGGCCATGTTGGCCGCGATCTGCTCGTCGCCGAGCAAAGGACGGGCTTCATCCCGAAAGGACGGATCGCCGACCTTCGTCGTGCCGCCGCCCATCAGGGCGATCGCCTTGTGGCCGGTCTTCTGCCACCAGCGCAGCATCATGATCTGCAGCAGCGAACCGACGTGCAGCGAGTCGGCGGTGCAGTCGAAGCCGATATAGGCGGTGCGCACGCCGCTGCTCAGCAGCTCGTCGAGGCGGGCGGCATCGCTCGCCTGGTGCACCATGCCGCGCTCGTGCACGATCCGCATGAAGTCCGACTTGAAGCCCGTCATCTGCCTGCTCGACGATTTGTCCGTGAAGGGGCGGGGGTGTAACACATTCCCACCATGCCTTCATCTCCCCTGCTGAGCCTCGGCCTGATGAGCGGGACCTCGATGGACGGCGTCGACGTGGCGCTGATCGAGACCGACGGCGAGCGCGTGACGTCCTTCGGCCCTTGTCTGACCGTGCCCTACCCGGACGAGGTGCGTCGCCTGATTCGAGGGGCCTTTGGCGCCGAGCAACCGAACGACGCGACCCGCCAGGCCGAACGGGCGGTGACCGACGCGCATGCCGAGGCTGTCAGGCGCTGGTCGGCCGAGCACGCCGTTGCGCTGTCGACCCTCGACCTCGTGGGCTTCCACGGCCAGACCATCACCCATCGGCCGGAAAAGCGCTTCACCTGGCAGATCGGCGATGGCGCAGCGCTCGCCAAGGCGTTGGGCGTGCGGGTCGTCAACGATCTGCGCGGGGCCGACGTGGCGGCCGGCGGGCAGGGCGCGCCTCTGGTGCCGATCTATCACGCCGCCCTCGTGCGCGACCTCGCGCGGCCGATTGCGGTGGTGAATATCGGCGGCGTCGCCAACGTCACCTGGATCGGTGCCGACGGCGCGCTGCTCGCCTTCGACACCGGGCCGGGCAACGGCCCGATCGACGACTGGTGCGCCCGTCGTGCCGGCCAGCGTTTCGACGCCGCCGGCGCGCTCGCTGCAATTGGCAAGGTCGACCGTACGCGCCTGGAACGCTTCGGCGAGCATCGCTATTTCGCCCGCAAGCCGCCCAAGTCGCTCGACCGCGGCGACTTCAACGACGGCTGGGCCGAGGGCCTGAGTGCCGCCGATGGCGCGGCGACGCTCACACGCGGCACGGCGCGCGCCATCGCTTTCGCGGCGCGCCATTTTCCGGCGCCGGTCACGCAGTGGGTGATTTCCGGTGGCGGGGCGCGCAACCCGACGCTGCTGCGCTGCATCGCCGAGGAGACCGGCGGCAAGATCGTGACGGCGGCCGAGCTGGGGTGGGACGGCGATGCGCTGGAGGCGCAGGCATTTGCTTTCCTCGCCGTTCGCTCGCTGCGGGGGCTGCCCTATAGCTTCCCGACCACGACCGGGTGCCCCAGCCCGTCGAGCGGGGGGCGGCTGCATCAACCCTCGCCGTCGAAATCCGGAATTTGATCCCGACGCCAGGATGTCGCGAGGGAATTTGCGTTTTTTCCGAGGGGCAGAGTCGTGAGACTCTGAGACTCGCGCCTAAAAGGCTTATGCCATCGGCATCCGAGGTGCCTCACCCTCGGTGAGATACTTGAGACTCGCCAGTTACGGCTCTTTGTTGCTCGTCGCGCGGCCTGGCGGCGTGACCAGGCACTTGGCCACGTATTTGTCGACATCGACAGCGAGCTTGTCGAGCGAGTCGTGGAAGAAATGGTTGGCGCCTTTCACGGTGCGCGACTCGACCGTGATGCCCTTCTGCAGCGACAGGCGCGCGACCAGCTTCTGGATGTCGGCCTGCGGCACGACCTCGTCTTTCTCGGCGCCGACGATCAGGCCGGAGGAGGGGCAGGGCGCGAGGAAGGCGAAATCGTAGGAGTTGGCCGGTGGCGCCACCGAGACGAAGCAGTCGATCTCCGGCCGGCGCATCAGCAGCTGCATGCCGATCCAGGCGCCGAAGGAATAGCCCGCGATCCAGCACGACTTGGCGTCGGCGTTCATCGCCTGCAGCCAGTCGAGCGCCGCCGCCGCGTCTGACAGCTCGCCCATGCCGTTGTCGAACCGGCCCTGGCTGCGACCAACGCCGCGGGTGTTGAAGCGCAGCACGGAGAAGCCGCGGTTCACGAACACGTGGAACAGCGAGAAGACGACCTTGTGGTTCATCGTCCCGCCGTATTGCGGATGAGGGTGGAGAATCAGGGCGATCGGCGCATGCTCCTCCTTGCTCTGGTGATAGCGGCCCTCAAGGCGACCCTCGGGGCCGGTAAACATCACGTCAGGCATGGATGGGTACTTAACCTACAGGTGTGTTGGGGAATCTTAATACTTGACCCGCTTACTCGGGTTTATTAAATCCGAGCCCGAAGGTTGGTTTCTCCCGGAGACCCCGGCTAGGGGCTGGGGAATATCGTTAGTGACACCTCCGTTTCAAGACTTTTCGGGTATTTTGACGCGAATGAAGCGGGAAGCCCGCACGAGGAGGATGCTGTGAAGCTCAGCACCAAGGGTCGTTATGCTGTCATGGCGATGGTCGATCTGGCCCGGCATGCCCAGGCAAAGCCAGTTTCGCTCTCCGATATTGCTGTCCGACAAGAGATTTCGCTCTCCTACCTCGAGCAGCTGTTTGCCCGGCTGCGGCGCGCCGAGCTCGTGAGGAGCGTGCGCGGCCCGGGCGGCGGCTATCGCCTGGCCCGGACCTCGGCCGACACGCGCGTCTCGGAGATCATTCTTGCGGTGGATGAGCCGATCAAGGCCACCCGCTGCACCGAGATGGGTGCCACCGGCTGCCGTGCCGACCGCAGCAAGTGCCTGACCCACGACCTGTGGGAAGAACTCGGCAACCAGATCCATATGTTCCTGAGCTCGGTGACGCTGTCGGACGTGCTGGAGCGCAAGCTCACCACCCGTATCATCGAAGCCCCCCAGGCGTCGGCCAATTCCGGCTCGATGGCTGCCGCGAGCTAGGTGTTCATGTCCACCGCTTCCGTCTATCTCGATCACAACGCGAGCAGCCCGCTTCGACCGGCGGCGCTCGACGCGATGGTCGAGGCGTTGCGGTCGGGCGGTAATCCGTCGTCGGTCCATCGCATGGGCCGCGCCGCACGGGCGCGCATCGATGCGGCGCGCCGGCAGGTGGCGGCACTGGTTGGTGCGCTGCCAGCCGAGATCGTGTTCACATCGGGCGGCACCGAAGCCAACAATCTTGCTCTCGCGGGCGCCGGACGACGGCGCGTGCTCGTGTCGGCCGTCGAGCACGACAGCGTGCTGAAAGCCGTGCCTGACGCGGAAATCATCCCTGTGGATCGCGACGGTGTCGTCGATCTGGCAGCGCTCGAACGGAGCCTCGCCGCGTCGGAAGAAGCGGCGCTGGTGTCGGTGATGTTCGCCAACAACGAGACCGGCGCCCTGCAGCCGATTGGCGAGATCGTACGCTTGGCGCGCGCCGCTGGCGCTCTGGTTCATTGCGATGCAGTGCAAGGCGCGGGCAGGGCGCCGATCGAGATGCATGGGCTCGGCGTCGATTACCTGTCGCTGTCGGCCCACAAGCTGGGCGGGCCGGCGGGCGTCGGCGCCTTGGCGGTGCGAGCGGGTGCGCCTCTGTCAACGGATCGACGCGGCGGTGGGCAGGAGTCGAGCCGACGGGCCGGCACGGAGAATGTGGCCGGCATTGCAGGTTTCGGCGTCGCGGCCAAGGAAGCATACGGCGGGCTGGCCATCGATGGGTGGCGAGCTGGCCTCGAAGGCGCGTTGCTGAATATTGCGCCCGACGCACGGATCTTCGGCGCAGGCGCCCCTCGGCTTGACAATACGACCTGTATCTCCATGCCGGGGGTGAGGGCGGAGACCCAGGTCATGGCGCTCGACCTTTCCGGTATTTGCGTCAGTGCGGGAGCCGCTTGCTCCTCCGGCAAGGTCACCCGGTCGGCGACTCTCACCGCCATGGGCGTTGATGCAGCAGTGGCCGATACGGCGTTGCGAATCAGTCTCGGTTGGAACAGTGCACAACAGGACATCGAACGCTTGATTGCCGCGTGGCGGGAGCTATATATCCGAGTAGGCCGCTCGGATATGTCGCGAGCCCGGGCGGCCTAGGAATTTCAAGGGGTTAGTATGAACGCTGTCACCCAGATCCGGCGCAACGACCAGCCAATCTACCTGGATTACCAGGCGACGACGCCGATGGATCCGCGTGTCCTGGAAGCCATGATGCCCTACTTCACCCACAAGTTCGGCAACGCCCATTCGCGCAGCCATAGCTACGGCTGGGAAGCCGAGGAAGGCGTCGAGAAGGCGCGCGTCCAGGTCGCCAAGCTGATCGGCGCGGACGAGAAGGAAGTGATCTTCACCTCGGGCGCCACCGAATCGAACAATCTCGCCATCAAGGGAGTGGCGGAGTTCTACAAGGATCGCCGCAACCATATCGTCACCACCGTGACCGAGCACAAGTGCGTGCTCGATACCTGCCGCCATCTCGAGCAGCAGGGCTTCGAGGTCACCTACCTGCCGGTTCAGCAAAACGGCCTTGTCGACCTCGACGTGCTGCGCGCCGCCGTCACCGACAAGACGGTGGTGGTGTCGATCATGGCGGTGAACAACGAGATCGGCGTCATCCAGCCGCTGGCCGAGATCGGCAAGATCTGCCGCGAGAAGGGCGCTTTCTTTCATACCGATGCGGCTCAGGCCGTGGGCAAGATCCCGCTCGACGTCGAGGCGATGAACATCGACCTCATGAGCATCTCCGGCCACAAGATCTACGGCCCCAAGGGCATCGGCGCGCTCTACGTCCGCCGCAAGCCGCGCGTGCGGCTGGTGCCGTTGATCGTGGGGGGCGGCCAGGAGCGCGGCTTCCGCTCGGGCACGCTGCCGACGCCGCTCTGCGTCGGTCTGGGCGAGGCCTGCGAGATCGCGGCCAAGGAGATGGATGCCGAGTCCAGGCGCCTGACCAAGCTGCGCGACCGCATGCTGAAGGGCCTGCAGTCCAAGCTCTCCGACCTGATCATCAACGGCGACCTCGACCATCGCATCCCCGGCAACCTCAACATCAGCTTCGCCTATGTCGAAGGCGAGTCCCTGATGATGGGCATCAAGAATCTGTCGGTGTCGTCTGGCTCGGCCTGCACCTCGGCCTCGCTCGAGCCCAGCTACGTGCTGCGAGCGCTCGGCGTCGAGGAGGAGATGGCGCACACCTCGTTGCGCATCGGCCTCGGCCGCTTCACCACCGAGCACGAGATCGACACTGCCGTCGACGAGCTGGTGCGCCACGTCACCAAGCTGCGCGAGATGAGCCCGCTCTGGGAAATGGCCCAGGAGGGTATCGACATCAAGTCGATCGAATGGGCGGCGCATTGAGCCGCGGGAAGATTTTAGGAGAGTGTCATGGCCTACAGCGAAAAACTGATCGACCACTACGAGAACCCGCGCAACATCGGCTCGCTCGACAAGAATTCCGAGGATGTCGGCACCGGTCTCGTGGGCGCACCTGCCTGCGGCGACGTCATGAAGCTGCAGATCAAGGTCGGTCCCGACGGCCTGATCGAGGACGCCAAGTTCAAGACCTTCGGCTGCGGCTCGGCGATCGCGTCTTCGTCGCTCGTAACCGAGTGGGTCAAGGGCAAGACGATCGACGAGGCCGAGACCATCAAGAACACCGACATCGCCAAGCACCTGGCGCTGCCGCCCGTGAAGATCCACTGCTCGGTGCTGGCCGAGGATGCCATCAAGGCAGCCATCGCCGATTACCGCGCCAAGGCGGCCCAGAAGAGCGAGTAGAGTTTGCCATGAGCACGTCAATGAGCACGACGACCGAGGCTGCAAAGCCCGCCACCACGCCCGCTACGCCTCGTCCGCGCCGTCCGCGTCCGCAGCTGATGTCGGTGACGGAAAACGCTGCCGGTCGCGTCAAGGCGCTGGTCGAGGGCCGGGAGAAGCCCACGGCCGGCATCCGCATCGGCGTGCGCACGAAGGGTTGCTCGGGCCTGTCCTACACGCTCGAGTTCGCCGACAAGCAGGACCCCATGGACGAGGTGGTCGAGACCCAGGGCATCAAGCTTCTGATCGACCCCAAGGCGTCGCTGTTCCTGATCGGCACCGAGATGGACTACGAGGAGGAGAAGCTGAAGTCGGGCTTCGTCTTCAGGAATCCGAATGAAAAGGGCCGCTGCGGCTGCGGCGAATCCTTTCACGTCTGACGCCCTGACGCGTCCGGGTTCCATGGATCATTTCGCGCGGCTGGGACTGCCGCCGGCGCTGGAGATCGAGCCTACGGCGCTGGACCGGGCCTACTTCGCGCAGCAACGCCAATGGCATCCCGACCGCTTCGTCGGCAAGCCGCCAGCTGACCGGGCGAAGGCCTCGGTCGAGGCGGCCTCCGTCAATGACGCCTATCGCACCCTCAGGGATCCCTTGGCGCGCGCCTTCTATCTCGCGGCGATGAAGGGTGTCGAGCTGCCGGGTGACGGCAAGACCATCGACGATCCCGACCTGCTGATGGAAGCCATGGAAGCGCGCGAGGAATTGCACGAGGCCACGACCTCGCAGGCGATCGAAGCGCTGGCGGCCAAGGTCCGCACCGACATGACGAGCGCTCTGGCAGGGCTGGGCAGTTTGTTCTTGGCAAACGATGGGCCCGCCATCAGAAAGGCGCTCCTTCGCCTGCGCTACCTCGACAAGTTCGCCGAGGAGGCGCGTGCGCGACGGATCAATCTGGAACGGTCGAAATGAGCCTGCTGGAGATCCACGAG
>CANIRG010000357.1 GCA_947469635.1 Rhodospirillales bacterium
ATCGGCGTGCTCAGGATGGAGGACGACGGCGGCGGCGACGAGAAGATCATCGCCGTGCCGTCATCGCGCGTGACCCAGCGCTACGTTCATGTCCGGACCCACACCGACCTGCCCGAAATCACGCGGCAGCAGATCGAGCATTTCTTCGTCCACTACAAGGACCTCGAGCCCGGCAAGTGGGTGAAGCTGCAGGGCTGGGGCGACGTCGAGGAGGCGCGCCGGCTGATCTCCGAGGCGATCGAGCGCGCCAAGGGACGATGATGGAGGGGCGCCTGTCTCAGTAGGTCGCGAACATCCGCGCGATCTCCGCGGGATCGGACGTGCGCGTGAGGGCCAGCGCCAGCAGCAGGCGGGCCTTCTGCGGGTTGAGATTGTCGCCGGACAGGATGCCGGCATCCGTGAGGCGCTTGCTGCGATAGATGCGGCCCGAACCAGCACGCGAGGACTGGACCACCGTCACGCCCTGCTTCACCGCCTCGGCCAGCGCCGCGAGGTCGGCGGGCGGCGGCGAGCCCGGCGCGAAGCCCGCCGACACGATCCCCTTGGCGCCGGCTGCCACGAAGGCCCGCACCGCCGTGCCGTCCGATCCCGGATAGGCATAGACGATGTCGACGCGCGGCAATGCGGCCAGGCCCGCGACGTCGAACTCGGTGTCCGGCATGTGACGCCGCTCCGGCCGGCGGTAGTAGGCGATGCGGTCGGCGTCGGCGTGGCCCAGCGCGCCGAAGTCGGGTGTGCGGAAGGTCTGCATGCGCCAGTTCGAGGTCTTGGTGACCTCGCGCGCCGCCTGGATCTCGTCGTTCAGCATCAGCAGCACGCCGCGCCCCCGGCTGTCGGGATCCATGGCGGTGCGCACGCCGTTCACCAGGTTGATCGCAGCGTCGGTGGACAGGCCCGACGCCGGCCGCTGCGAGCCGATCATCACGACGGGGATCGACACCTTGAGCACCAGGTTCAGAAAGTAGGCGGTCTCCTCCAGCGTGGCCGTGCCATGTCCGATGACGATGCCCGCGAGGTCGGGGTGGTCGGCCACCAACTGGCTGCACAGAGCCGCAAGCGCCTGCCACTCCGGGAAGTAGATGTCGGTGCTGGGCACGTTGCGGAAGTCGACCGCCACGACCTCGGCCACCTCGTTGACCTCGGGAAAGCGCGCCACGATCCCGCTCGCCTGCAGTCGGTTGTTGTGCACGCCATAGTCCTGCAGCTCCAGCGGATGGACGCCGAGGGAGGAAATCGTGCCGCCGGTCCCGATGAAGGCGACCTTGGGCTTGGTGGCGGTGCTCACGGCTGGTTCTCCTGTGTGGTCGAAAGAGCGTCTGCAAGAAATATGCGCAGCTCGTCGGATGAGGGCAGGGCCTCGAAGGCGCCGGGGCGTGTCGCGGTGAGAGCGGCGGCGCGCTGGGCCGCGCCGATCGCGACTTTGATAGCCAGGCCTTGCGCGAGGGCCGCCGCCATCACGCCGCAGAAGGTGTCGCCGCAGCCGGTGGTGTCGACGGCCATCACTGCTTCCGCCGGAAACGAACGCCGCCGCCCGTGCTCGATCAACGCGCATCCGTCGGCGCCGAGCGTGACGATCGCCGCATCGGCATCGTCGATCGAAGCGCCCAGCGCCTCCGCCTCGATCCGATTGGCGATGACCAGGCTGCAGTGGCCGACGAGCTTCTCGGCGCCCGGCCAGAAGGGTGCCGGAGTGAAGATCGTCGTGGCCTTCCGTCGTCGCGCGGCATCCAGGATGTACCCGGTCGTATCGAGTGACAGGTTGCCTTGCAGCAGCACGACGTCGCCTTCGCCCATGTCCCGCAACGCCGGCTCGGCCTGTGCCTTCGTCAGCGCGAGCGAGCAGGCGCTGGTGCTGACGATGCTGTTCTCGCCGCCCGGCAGAACCATGAGGAGGGAGAAGTCGGTGGGATGCGGCAGCCGCGGCAGGAGGAGCTCGGCAAATCCTTCGCTCGACAGATGCCGCTCGACCTCGCGCGCCTCGGCCTCGTCGTTGCCCAGCGGGGCGCAGAAGCGGACCTGCGCGCCGCATCGCGCGGCCACGACGGCCCGGTTCAGCCCCTTGCCGCCGGGCGCGCGCCGCCCGGCGCTGCCGACCAGCGTCTCGCCCGCCAGCGGCAGCCGCGGGACGGCCAGCCTGAGATCGAGCCCGGCATTGCCGACGACGACGACGCGCTTTCGCATGCTCCCTCGTTTCGTGGAGCAGGTGATCGCTGTCAATTGCGCTTGCCGGCGAAAGAGCCGTGCCCGCACACTTTTCACTGCGGCCGACAAGAGCTGCCAATGGCGGAGGAAGCACCATGTCCCCCATCCGGACCATCCGGCGTCCCACCGTGCTGGTTGCCGCCGCCGTGCTCGCCGCACCGGCGATCGTGCAGGCCCAGGCCTATCCTGTGAGCGGCGCTGTCGGAGAAGCTCGGCCAGACCTTCACCGTCGACAACAAGCCGGGTGCGGCCGGCACCATCGCCGCACAGATCGTGGCGCGCGCGCCGGCCGACGGCTACACGCTGCCCGACGACACGCGGCGGGACCTGCTGCCGGTGCGCAACGCGCCGTTCGAGGCCAGGACCTTGTCCGAGCTGACTGCGCATCAAGATCAATCATGTGCCGTACAAGGAGATGGGCGCGATGCGCAACGATCTCTTCGCCGGCCGCGTCCCGCTGCAGTTCAGCAACGTGCCGGGGAGCGTCGCCTTGCGCTCCGCCAAGGACCTGAGCCGCATGGCGCACGCCGGACCGCGGCCGATCGAGGTGCTGCCGGGCTTCGAGACCTGGGAGTGGAACGGCGTCTTCGCCCCGGCCGGCACCGATGCCGGGCTGATCGTGCGGCTGAACGGCGAGATGAACGCGGCCATCCGCACGCCGGCCACGGCCACGCGCCTGGCCGAGCTGGGCGCGCTCACGCGGCCCAACACGGTGGAGGAGTTCGCCGCCTTCCGCGAGACCCAGATCGCCTTCTTCACCGAGATGGTGAAGACCGCCAACATCCGCATCGAATAGGAGCACGCGATGGCTGTCGTCGATCCGCTGCTGGGCCATGGCCGTCAGGTCATCGTGCGGGAGGACTGGTTGCGCCAGACCGAGGAGCCGATCCTCGAGCCCGGCCTGCCGATCATCGATCCCCATCATCACCTGTGGCAGCGGGACCAGGGCTCATACCTGCTCCCGGAGCTGCTGGCGGACACCGGCAGCGGCCACGACATCCGCGGCACCATCTTCGTGCAGTGCGGCGAGATGTATCGCTCAGCCGGTCCGGCCGAGGAACAGGCGCTGGGCGAGACCGAGTTCGTCACCGGCGTCGCCGCGGTCAGCGCCAGTGGCCGGCATGGCCCGGTGCGGGCCTGCGCCGGCATCATCGGCATGGTCGACCTGACGCTGGGCGACTGGGTCGGGCCGCTGCTCGACGCGCACGGCGCGGTCGCCGGCGGGCGCTTCTGCGGCATCCGCAACCGCACCGCCTGGCATCCATCGCCGGAGGTGACGTCCAACCTGGTGTCGCCCCCACCCGGTCCTCTGGAGAATCCGGCCTTCGTCGATGGCGCGCGCCGCCTTGCCCGGCACGGCCTGCCGCTCGACGTCTGGGCCTATCACACGCAGCTTCCGCACGTGATCGCGCTGGCCCGCGCCGTGCCCGAGCTCACCCTGGTCGTCGACCATGTCGGTGGGCCGCTGGGCATCGGGCCTTTCGTCGGCCGGCAGGCCGAAGTCTTCCCGGAGTGGAAGCAGCGCATGCTCGAGCTGGCGGCCTTGCCCAACGTGGTGGTCAAGCTGGGCGGACTCACGATGTACGTCACCGGCTTCGACTTCCACCGCCGCCCCAGGCCGCCGGGCTCGGAGGAGCTCGCCAGGACGTGGAAGCCCTATATCGAGACCTGCATCGAGGCGTTCGGCGCCGACCGCTGCATGTTCGAAAGCAACTTCCCGGTCGACAAGGGCATGTGCAGCTATCCCGTGCTGTGGAATGCGCTCAAGCGGCTGGCCGCCGGCGCCGGCGCCGCGGAGAAGACCGCGCTGTTCAGCGGGACGGCTATGCGCGTCTACCGGCTCGACCGCCTGCCCGCGGCGCTGTCGGTCGATCTCGGGGCGCGTTAGCCACGAGCCGGGCGGCGGGGCTGGCGGCCAGAAGGCCGGCCAGCACGTCGAGGAAGGCGCGCACCAGCCGCGCGTTCTGACGCTCGCGCAAATGGACGACGTGGGCGTAGGTGTAGATCTCGGCATCGATCACCGGCAGGGCGCGGATGCGCGGATCGGGGATGAACTCGGCCTCCGACACGACGCCGAGCCCGATGCCCTTGGCCACCGCCTCGCGGATCGATTCGCGGCTGCCGATCTCCATCACGACGCGCGGATGCGTGCCGGCCTCGCGCATCGCCTGGTCGAAGGCGCGCCGGGTGGTCGAGCCCGCCTCGCGCACGATCAGGCGCTGGCCCTCCATCTCGCGCACGCGGATGCCGCGCCGCCGCGCGAAAGGATGGTCGACGGGGCAGAACACGACGACGCGATGGCGCTGGTAGGGGATCGCGACCAGGCGCGGATCGGGATCGACATGGGCCAGCACCGCCACGTCGGTACGGTAGTCGAGCAGGTCGCGCAGCGTGTCGCGCGAGTTGCCGACCGTGACCGAGACGTAGAGCTCGGGATGGCGTGCGTTGAACGCCGCCAGCATGTCGGTGACGTGATAGGGGCCGACCGCCCCAACCCGCAGGTGCCCGGTCCTGAGCCCGCGCGTCTCGTTCAGATAGTCCGCCGCCTCCTTCTCGTCGGCGAACAGCCGGCGCGTGATGTCGAGCAGGCCGCCGCCGGTCTCCGTGAGCTCGATGCGCCGACCGCGGCGGACGAACAGCTCGACCCCGAACTCGCCCTCCAGCGACTTCACCTGGGTGGTGATGGTGGGCTGGCTGACGCCCAGCTCGCGCGCCGCCGCCGTGAAGCTGCCGCGCTGGGCCACGGCATGGAAGGAGCGGAGCTGGGTGTGGCGCATATTGATTTTATCAATGGATGAGCGGGAAACTTTGAATTTGATAAATGTGAGGTCCGGCCGGAGGATTGTCCACAAAAGAGCAACAGAGTCATGGGAGAGAGGCGCGGATGTGGCGCTACCGCAATCCGGTCGACGTTAGGTTCGGCGCCGGCGTGTTCGACACGCTGGGCAAGGTGCTGGGCGGCCGCGCCTATTGCCTCGTCACGTATGACGATGCCAACGGCGGCGGCGTCTTCGCCGAGCTGACCCGTCGGGTCGTGACGATGGCCGGTGCGCCTGCCGTCACGGTCCGTAACATCGGCCCCAATCCCGACTTCGTCGGTCTCGCCGATTCCTGCCAAACCTACGCCGCCGCCCCCCGACCGGTGGAAGCGATCGTGGCGCTGGGCGGCGGATCGGTGATGGATGCGGCCAAGGTGCTGGCCGCGGCGTCCGGCGACTTCGAGCGCGTCCGCCGCCATCTCGAAACAGGCAAAGGCGGAGAGGAGCTAGGCCGCACGCCGATCGTGGCCGTGCCCACCACCGCCGGCACCGGCAGCGAGGTCACCTCGTGGGCCACGGTGTGGGACACCGGCGCGATGAAGAAATACTCGCTGGCCCGCGATACCCTCTATCCCGAGACGGCGCTGGTCGATCCGCTGCTCACGCTCGGCCTGCCGCGCGCCGTCACCATCAGCACCGGCCTCGACGCCCTCAGCCACGCGCTGGAGAGCCTGTGGAACGTCAACGCCAACCCTGTTTCGGGCGCGCTGGCGGAGGTCGCCGCCCGCGAGGTGCTGGACGCCCTGCCGCTGCTGGCCGACGACCTGGGCAGCGAAGCGCTGCGCACTCGCCTCGCGCGCGCCAGCCTGTTCGCGGGCCTCGCTTTCTCCAACACGCGTACCGCGCTTGCCCATGCCCTGTCCTATCATCTCACTCTGCATCACGGCGTGCCGCACGGCATCGCCTGTTCGTTCAGCCTCCCCATGGTGATGCGCGCCGTGACCGGCTGCGATCCTGCCTGCGACGCTGCGCTCAAGCGCATCTTCGGGCCCGACCTCGCGGCGGGGGCGGCGCGGCTCGAAGCCTTCCTGATGAAGCTGGGCATCTCGCCGGACGCCACCGCTCACGGCATCAAGGCAGCGGACTGGTCGCGCCTGATCGACGATGCCCTGGCCGGCGACCGCGGAAAGAATTTCATCGGGCGACGGGAAAGTCTCGTTGCCGAACTGGCTGCATAAAACAAAACAAAACGGAGGAAACAATGATCACACGCCGCACCTTGGGAATTCTCGCGACAGGCACTGCCCTCTCAGCTCCGTCGATCGTCAACGCCCAGCAGCAGACGTTGCGCGTCGGCCTGATCCCGTCGGAGGATTCGCGGGCCATGCTGGCGCAGAGCAAGGACATCCTCGATGCCGTGGAGAAGAACTCCGGCCTCAAGGTCCAGGGCTTCGTCGCCACCGACTACAACGGCGTCATCGAGGCGTTGCGTGCCAAGCATCTCGACATCGCCTACCTGGGGCCGTTTTCCTACGTGCTCGCCACCACGGTGACGCCGGTGGAAGCCTTCGCCATCGCCGAAACAGCCAAGGCCGGCCGCACCTTCTATCACAGCCAGATCATCGCCCTGAAAACGAGCGGCATCAAAGATCTCAACGATCTCAAGGGCAAGAACTTCGCCTTCGTCGATCCCGCCTCGACCTCGGGCTATGCCTTCCCGCTGGCGGGCCTGATCAAGGCTGGCATCGATCCCAAGCGCGACTTCAAGACGGTGCTTTTCACCGGCGCGCACGACGCCAATGCGCTGGCCGTGGCCAACGGCAAGGTCGATGCCGCCACCATCGCCGACCGCATCCTCGATGCCGCCATCGCCAAGGGTCACATCAAGGCCGAGCTGATCCAGGTGGTGTGGCGCTCCGCGCCGATCCCCGAATCGCCGATGGTGTGGCGCAAGGACCTGTCGGCCGAGCTCAAGGCCAAGGTGAAGGCCGCGTTCCTGTCGATCAAGGACCTCAACTGGTCCGACC
>CANIRG010000358.1 GCA_947469635.1 Rhodospirillales bacterium
GAGCTGTCCGGAACTTTCGGCCGCTGTCGCCTTGATCGCCGACTTCGACGCCGTCTTGGTGAAGTCCTTGGCGAGCCCGGCGATCCCCTGGGCACAGACGACCCAGGCGACGGAGGCTGCAGCGGTCCAGCTCGGATCGAGCGCGGACAGCATGACGAGGCCGGCGATCTGAAGGCACTGCCCGACTGCCAGCATGCGTGGAATGCCGAAGCGCGTCGCCAGCCAACCGCCGCCCAGGTTGGCTGCGACGCCGGCAAGCTCGTAGAGCAGGAACAGGAACGCGAGCGTGACGGGCGAGTAGCCGAGCTTGAAGAAGTGCAGCAGCACGAGCATGCGCAACGCACCGTCGACCAGGGTGAAGCCCCAGTAGGAGGCGGTGACGATCAGATAGTGGCGGACCGCCGGCGCCATCACGCACCCGCCTCGATCACCAGATTGGCGAGATCGACCATACGGCAGACATAGCCGATCTCGTTGTCATACCAGGCATAGACCTTGAGCAACGTGCCATCCGTCACCAAGGTGCTGGGCGCATCGACGATCGAGCTTCTGCTGTCGTTGCAGTAGTCGGCCGACACCAGCGGGCGCGTCTCGTATCCCAGGATGCCGGCGAGAGACCCGCGCGCCGCCTCGGCGAACAGCGCGTTGACCTCGGCTTCCGTCGTCTTGCGTTTCAGCTCGAACACGCAGTCCGTGAGACTGGCATTGAGAACGGGGGCACGGACCGCATGGCCGTTCAGCTTTCCCTTCAGTTCGGGATAGATCAGCGCGATGGCCGTGGCGCTGCCCGTCGTCGTCGGCTGCAGGGAGAGCATGGCCGACCGGGCACGTCGCAGGTCCTTGTGGGGCGCATCGACCACGACATTGGTGTTGGTCGGGTCGTGAATGGTGGTGATCTGGCCATGCCGGATGCCGATCGCCTCGTGGACCACCTTGACGACGGGGGCCAGGCAGTTCGTCGTGCAGGAGGCTGCGGTCAACAGACGATGGCGCTGCGGATCGTACAGCCCATCGTTGACTCCAATGACGACGTTGAGCGCGCTCTCGTGCTTGACCGGCGCGGCCACGATCACCCGCTTCACGCCGCGGTCGAAATAGGCCTGCAACTGTTCCGGCTTCAGGAACTTGCCGGTGCATTCGAGGACGATGTCGCAGCCCAGATCGCCCCACGCGATGTCGGCCGGCGCCGACGCGGCGCTGAAGCCGATGCGCCTGCCACCGACGGCAAAGGCCTTTTCGCCGTCGACCTCGAAGGAGGTGTGCCAACGGCCATGGATGCTGTCGAATTCGAGAAGGTAGGCCGTGGCGGCAGCGCCCCCCTTGATCTCGTTCACATGAGCGATGTCGAGCCGGTTGGCCGCTCGTGGATCGTCGAGCGGCCGGGGCACACCACCGAACGCCGCCCTGAGGGCCAGGCGGCCCATCCGGCCCATGCCGTTGATGCCAATCCTCATCGTCGCTCTCCGCTAGGCCGAAACCCTGGGACTCTCCCCCAGCTCGTCGAGGCGCTTCTTCAGCGCCATCCTGTCGAGCGACGCGTATGGCAGGTTACTGAAGATATCGAGCCGCCGGCGGATCATGCCGTAGAGGTCATTGATCATCGCCGCGCGCTCGATGCCGGTGCCCGAGAAGTTGGCCGGATCCGGCAAGGGCCATGCGGCCGTGACCGGCCTCGTGCCGAAATCCGGGCAATCCTGGCCGTCCAGGCTCTCGCAGAGGGCAATCACGAAATCCATACGCGGCGCGTCCGGGTGGGCAAATTCGCTCCAGGATTTGCAGCTCAGCCCGGAGACATCGTGACCGAGCGCCCGAAGCCGGTCGATCACCTCCGGCATGGGGCTGGCTGCCGGCGCCGATCCTGCGGAGTAGGCGTTGAACTTGCCTCCGCCGATCTGCTCCAGGATGGCCTGCGCCATCAGGGAGCGAGCGGAATTGCGGGTGCACAGGAACAGCACGTTGAATGCGGGCGTCATACGATAATCCTCGAAAGTTTCCACGGCAGCAGGAACGGCCGTGCGGGCCTTTCCAACGCTTCCATCTTTCTCGAATAGTCGAACTGAATGACACGAATGTTACAGCCGGAAGTCACTCACCCTGCCGGCGGCTTTGCTCAGAGGGCGTTGCCGCTACCCGGCGGGCGACGGCGGGGCCGGCCTCGTACCAATGCTTGCTGCTGTTCACGATCCGCACGACCGAGAGCATCACCGGCACCTCGATCAGCACGCCGACCACGGTGGCGAGCGCCGCGCCGGACGAGAAGCCGTAGATGCTGATGGCGGCAGCGACCGCGAGCTCAAAGAAGTTGCTCGCGCCGATCAGGGCCGAGGGTGCCGCCACGCAGTGCGCTTCGCCCGTCACACGGTTGAGGAGATAGGCGAGGCCGGAGTTGAAGTAGACCTGGATCAGGATCGGCACGGCAAGGAGCGCGATGATCAGCGGCTGCGCGATGATCTGCTCGCCTTGGAAGCTGAACAGCAGGACCAGCGTGGTCAGCAACGCGACGAGAGAAACCGGCTGTGAACGCGAGAGCAGCCGGTTCAACGTTGGCAGCCCGCCGCGTGCGAGCGTGATGCTGCGCAGGATCTGGGCAAGCACGACGGGGACGACGATGTAGAGGCCGACGGAAAGCAGGAGCGTTTGCCATGGCACGGTGATGGCCGACAGGCCGAGCAGGAGGCCGACGATCGGCGCGAAGGCGAAGATCATGATGGCATCGTTCAGCGCGACCTGCGTCAGGGTGAAGTCCGGCTCGCCGTCGGACAGGTTGCTCCATACGAACACCATGGCGGTGCAGGGCGCCGCCGCAAGCAGGATCAGGCCGGCGATATAGCTGTCGATCTGGTTCGCCGGCAGGTAGGGCCTGAAGAAATAGCCGATGAACAGCCAGCCGAGCGCCGCCATCGAGAAGGGCTTGATCGCCCAGTTGATGAACAGCGTCACGCCGATGCCGCGCCAGTGCCTGCGGACCTGCCCGATGACCGCGAAATCGATCTTCATGAGCATCGGGATGATCATGAGCCAGATCAGCACCGCGACCGGCAGATTGACGTGGGCAAGCTCGGCGGCGCCGACGGCATGGAAGACGCCGGGGAACAGATGCCCGAGGCCAATGCCCACGACGATGCAGAGAGCGACCCATAGGGTCAGATAGCGTTCGAAAAGCGACATTCGGTGCTTGGCCTGGATGAGGATGAATTCGGGGGCGAGGTGCCCGGGCTAATTGCCGGCCGCTCGCCTCGCCCGGCGGCGAACGACGGTCGACGATTGCGGGTCGCACAGGGGCACGCGGCACGACGAGGCCGAGCCGGAACAGCAGTTGTCGGTGAGGAACTCCATGAGCCCATTCATGCTTTCGTAGTTGGCGGCATAGATCAGCGAGCGGCCGTCGCGCCGTGCCTGCACGAGGCCGGCATGCCTGAGCTGCGCGAGATGAAACGACAGGGTCGGCGGGGCGATCTTCAGCCGTTCGGCAATCCGGCCAGCCGGCACGCCCTCGGGCCCCGCCTGCACCAGCAGGCGGAAGACCTGGAGCCGGTGTTCCTGCGCAAGGGCGGAAAGGGCTGCAACGGCAGTGGCTGATTCCATATTTTCATAGTTATTAAAATATTGAATGATTGGCAAGCCTCTCACCAGACGCGGTGTCCTATTACCCCATGGGGAAGGGCGGGAATGCGGGAAAGTGGCGAAACCGCCTTCTGTCCCAAGAGGTTACGTTTCCCACCCAGGTGGGAAACCTAGGGAACCACGGGAAGGGTAACGGTGAAGACCGAGCCCTTTCCCGGCGTGCTCCGGATGTCGAGACGACCGCGATGGCGATTCACCACATGCTTGACGATGGCGAGGCCGAGGCCCGTGCCGCCAAGCTGCCGCGAGCGCGCGTTGTCGACGCGGTAGAACCGCTCGGTGAGGCGCGGCAGGTGGGCCGCGGGAATGCCGTCGCTTTCGTCGCCGACCGACACCGCCACCCGGTCCGTACCGGCGGGCCGCGCCGTCACCTTCACCGCCGTGCCGGCCCTCGCGTACTTGAGCGCATTGTCGATCAGGTTCTGGAACACGATGGTGAGTTCGTCGTAGTCGCCGAGCGCGCGCGGCAGGCCGGGATCGACGGCGATATCGACGGCGACGCCACGCGCCAACGCCTTGAGCTGCAGCAGGTCCCGGACGCCCGCCAGCACACGCGCGAGGTCGACCGCTGAATCGGGCCGCGCATGCTCGTGCTGCTCGATGCGCGACAGGGTCAGCAGATCGTCGACCAGGCGGCGCATGCGGTCGGCCTGCTCCGCCATGATGCCGAGGAAACGTTCGCGCGCCGCCGCATCGTCGCGCGCCGGCCCGCGCAGCGTCTCGATGAAGCCGAGCAGGCCCGCGATCGGTGTCTTGAGCTCGTGGCTCGCATTGGCGACGAAGTCGGCGCGCATCCGCTCGGCGCGCCTGAGCGCCGTGGTGTCGTGCAGCACGATCAGCGCGAGCGAGCCGTCGGCCGCCGCCCGCGGCAGGCGGCGCGCATGGGCGATGACCTCGACCTCGGGCACGCCCGACAGCACGAGGTCGACCGCGGTCTGGTCGGGATTGACGAAGTTGCCGTCGGCGCCGGTCTCGAGCAGCGCGTCGATCGCCGACAGCAGCGCGGGATGGCGCAGCACCGTCGACAGGTCGCGCTCGGCGCCGATGCTGCCCAGCAGGGCACGGGCCGCCCGGTTGGTGCGCACGATGCGGCGCTGGCGGTCGACGCCGATCAGCGGATCGGGCAGGCCGTCGACGATCGCCTGCGCCGACTGGGCGAGATTGTCGATCGAGGCGCGCTGGCGGCGCCAGCCGGCGGCGAGGGTCGCCGCGGCCGAGGCCAGCTCCTCCGTGGCCGGCGCGAAGGGCAGGCGCGGCATGGCCGGCTCCTGCTCGCCCGAGAGCTCGCCCACGAAGCGGGCGAAGCGCGCCAGGGAGCCCAGGTAGCGCTGCACCAGGATTGCCGTGGCGAGCGCGATGCCGGCCATCGCCAGGAGCGCCGCCCGTCCCGACAGCTCGCCCAGCCAATAGAGAATGCCGAGCGCGATGAAGGACGGCGCCAGGACCGCGAGATTGGCGGAGAGGGTGCGCCCGGGCGACGTCAGGTCACTCGCTCGGCGGTCGCGGCAGGAACAGGCGGATCGCCAGCAGGCCGCAGGCGAAGCCGCCGATATGCGCCACCCAGGCGACGGGCTCGCCGCTGGCGCCAGGCGTGCCACCGAAGACGCCGAAGAAGATGTTGAGCGCGATCCAGATGCCGGCGACCGGGAAGATCGACGTCAGGCTGCCGATGTAGCGCATCAGCATCAGCACCGCGCCGAATACACCGCTCACCGCACCCGAGGCGCCGACGACGGCGTCCGTCGAATCGGAGAACACCGCGACATGAATCGCGCCCGCCACGATGCCGCAGGCGAGATAGAACAGCACGAAGCGGCGCGCGCCCAGCATCCGCTCCACCGGCGCCCCGAAGGCGGCGAGGCTCAGCATGTTGACGCCGATATGGACCCAGCCGATGTGGAGGAACTGATAGGTGATCGGTGCCGCCACCATCGACAGCACGCTGCCCTGGTCGCCGGTGTAGGCAGCAGGCACCAGGCCGAATTCCCCGATCAGCTGGTTGTCGACCGATTCGGCCAGCAGCAGGCGCACCAGATGAATCGCCAGGTTGATGGCGATCAGCCACATGATGGCCGGCGGCAGGTTGATGGCCCGCTCGCCCGCCCCGCGCTCGGGTCTCCCGCGCTTGATTTCATCGAAGGGCATCGCGAGCTCCGCTAGGGGAATGAGCGCTGTCGCACCCTCACCAGAGCGTACAGGACGAGGCCGAAGCAGACCAAGTGAAAGAGGCCGAATGGCCCCAGGACCGGCACATGCGGCCTGAGGAACTCCCAGGCGAAACGCTGCAGCCCGTACCAGCCCACCGTGATGTAGAAGCCCGCTCGCAGCCAGAAGAGGTCCTGCTGCGCCATTCGCCACAGCAGCAGGGCCAGCATCGCCGCCATGGCGATCGATTCGTAGAGCTGGACCGGATGGCGGCGAATGCCGTCGCCGAGGTCCACACCCCACGGCAGCGTGGTCGGCGTGCCGTAGGTGAAGTCGTCGAGGCCGTCGAGGAAGCAGCCTATGCGGCCCACGGCGACCAGGACGGCAAAGGGCCCGGCGAAGACGATGCCGGTCGGTGCCGTGACGCCGAGCCGCCGCTTGAAGATCTCGACGGCGACAATGGCGCCGGCGATGCTTCCGGACATGGAGACGTCGGGTTCGGGCAGGCCGTTCAGCCAGGCATGGAGCGTTCCGAACAGAATGGCGCCCCCGAGCGCACCGGCGCCGACGGTCAGGATATAGAGGCCGGGACGCGCGACCCGATAGGCTGGCATCGCTTCCGCCGGCAGGTAGCGGCCGGTCGTCAGCATGAAGACGCCCGCCGCCGCCAGCCAGGCGGCGACGTCGAAGATGCTATGGATGTAGGGTAGCCCGAAGGTCAGGTCTCACCTCAGATCTTGGGGCCGCCCTGGCCCCAGGCGCGCAGGCGCAGGCGGAGCGCATTGAGCTTGATGAAGCCCTCCGCGTCGCGCTGATTGTAGGCGCCCTGGTCTTCCTCGAAGGTCACATGCTGCATGGAATAGAGCGACTTGGGCGACTTGCGGCCCACGACCGTGGTGTTGCCCTTGTAGAGCTTGAGCCGCACCGTGCCTGAGACGTTCTCCTGGCTCTTGTCGATCAGCGCCTGCAGCATCTCGCGCTCGGGCGAGTACCAGAAGCCGAAATAGACCAGCTCGGCGTATTTCGGCATCAGCTCGTCCTTGAGATGCCCCGCGCCGCGGTCGAGCGTGATCGACTCGATGCCGCGATGGGCGACATGCAGGATGGTGCCGCCCGGCGTCTCGTAGATGCCGCGGCTCTTCATGCCGACGAAGCGGTTCTCGACGAGATCGAGCCGGCCGATGCCGTTGGCCTTGCC
>CANIRG010000359.1 GCA_947469635.1 Rhodospirillales bacterium
CCCGCATCATAGGCATGAGCGGGCCTGGAGGCCCGCGGTCCGTATGGGCTCTACCCAAGCGCCTTGCGCACGATGGTCGCCAGATCGGCCTTGCGGAACGGCTTGCTGAGCAACAGCACGCCGGCGGAGAGACGGCCGTCCTCGGTGAGCGCGTTGTCGCTGTAGCCCGACATGAACACGATCCTTGTCGCAGGCCAGCGGCGCGCCACCTCGTCGGCCAGGGCCTTGCCGTTCAGCCGGCCCGGCATGACCACATCGGTCAGCAGCAGATCGAAGGGCTGCGACGCGGCCTCGAAGGCGGCCACGCCCGCGGCGCCGTCGGACGCCTCGCTGACCGTGTAGCCCAGGCTCTTGAGCTGCAGCACGGCGCCGGCACGGACGTTCGGCTCGTCCTCGACGACCAGAATGCGCTCCTTGCCGCCCACCACCTCGATCTTCTGCTCTCCGGCTTTTTCCATCTGCCCGTCCTTGCCGCGCGGCAGGTGGAGCCTGAAGGTGGTGCCGCGGCCTACCGCGCTGTCGACGGCGATGTGGCCTTTGGACTGCTTGATGAAGCCGTACACCATGCTGAGCCCGAGGCCCGTGCCCTTGCCGACTCCCTTGGTGGTGAAGAAAGGCTCGAACACCCGGGCCGCAACATCCGGTGCCATGCCGCTGCCGGTATCGGTGACGGCAAGCATCACGTGGTCGCCGATGGTGGCGTCGGGATTGCGGGTGACGTAGGCCGCGTCGAGCGTGACGTTGGCCGTCTCGATCGACAGCCGGCCACCATCGGGCATGGCATCGCGCGCATTGACGCATAGATTGACCAGCGCCGTCTCGAGCTGGGTGCGGTCGACGTTGACCGGCCACAGGTCGTTGGCGAGGCTCTGGTCGATCTCGATCTGGGCTCCGAGCGAGCGGCGCAGCAGATTGCCGGTGGTCGTCACGAGATCGTTGATGTTCGTGCGCTGGGGCCGCAGCGACTGCTTGCGCGAATAGGCCAGCAGCTGGCGTGTGAGGTCGGAAGCCCGCTGCACCGCCTTCGATACGCGCTCGAGGCGCGCCGCCACGGGAGGATCGACGTTCTCCTCTTCCTGCAGGGCGTCGATGTTGGCCAGGATGACGGTGAGGATGTTGTTGAAGTCGTGGGCGATGCCGCCGGTGAGCTGGCCCACCGCCTCCATCTTCTGCGATTGGCGAAGCTGCTCCTCGGCGGCTTTGTGCGCCAGGTCCGCACGAAGGCGATCGGTGACGTCGACGACGATCGCGAGCGCGGCGGCACGGCCATCGTATTCGAGGAACCGCACGGCCAGCTCGATGTCGATCAGCGTGCCGTCCTTCCTGAGGTGCCGCACGCCGCGAACGATCTGCGTGACGTCGGCCGAGAAGCCCTGCCGCCGCGATATGCTCGCGGTCCTGTCCTCGGGCCGGTAGAAATCCTCGATCACCATCGCGAGCAGCTCTTCACGCGACCAGCCATAGAGACGCGTGGTGGCATCGTTGACGGCGAGCAGGCGCATGGTCCGGCGGTCGGTCACGACCACCGGGTAGGGCACCGATTCGAACAGCAGCCGATAGCGCTCCTGCGATTCGAGCGCCTGGGTCTCGGCCGCCTGCCGCGCCCGTTCGGCGCGCACCCGATCCGTGACGTTGCGGGCCATCACCAGGGTCGTCAGCCTGCCATCGAGCTCGATCAGCCGCAGATTCAGCTCGACGTCGATGATGTCGCCGCTCTTGGTGCGCTGCTGCAGGCCTTCGAGGACCCGTGTCGCGCCCGATATACCCTGCTGCAGCAATCCCGGCAGGATCTTCTGGCGAGCCGCGTGAACGGCAGGCACATCCTCCGGCCGGTAGAGATCGTCGACGCCCATCGAGAGAAACTCCTCCCGCGACCAGCCATACTGCGCCACCGCCGCATCGTTGGCCGCGGTGAACCTCTGGGTCTGCCGATCGATGGCGTAGATCGGATAGGGGCTCGCCTCGAACAGCAGGCGGCTGCGCTCGTCGGCGGCGTGCCGCACGCGCCATTCCCGCGCCAGAAGCACGATGAGCCCCGCCAACGCCGCCACGACGACGGTCCATCCGACGACGCTGATCCAGACCGCCCGCCACCAGTCGGCGAGCACTCCGGCCGTGGGCTGGGCGACGATGATGAAGAAGCTGGGATAGGCATCGAGCCGGCGCCATGCCACCAGGCGCTTCTCGCCATCGATGGGGCTGGCGAGCTCGAAGTTCCCGGAGACCTGGCCCGCCTTCAGCAAGGGGGTGATCGGGCCGGGCGGCAAGATGGTCGCCAGCAGCCGCTCCTCCAGCGGGCTGCGCATCATCAGCACGCGGTCATCCCGGAACAGGCTGATCATGCAGTCCTGGGCGCAGCCCAGGCGCCAGATGCGATCGAAGAAACGCGGCTCGAGGGCGCCCACGATGACGCCGGCGAATTCCCCGCCCGGGCGCCGCAGCGTCTGGCTCACGGGAATGAACCACGTGCCGTTCGTCCGGCTCCGGGTCGGCGCGCCGATCATGAAGCCCGACTCCGGGCGGTCGCGGTGATGCTTGAAGTACGGTCGCTCGGTCAGGTCGACGCCGATGCTGCCGACGTCGCTGTCGTAGACCAGGCGTCCGCGCTCGTCGGCCACCCAGATCGCCCGCAGGAACGGATGGGCCGCGATGAGCTCCCGGAAGTCGGTGCGCATCGCCGCTTCGCTGCCGCGGCCCGCGGCAATGGCTGCGGACAGCCGCACCTCGGCGAGTTGCAGGGTCTGCTCGGCAATCTGCAGGGAACGCGAGGTCTGCTCGTCGGCGAGTTGGACGAAGGCGCTGCCGAGCTTTTCGCCGGCCGCGAGGGCGTCGACCCGCTGCTGAAGAAGCGAGGCCACGATCACCCCGGCCGAGAGCACGGCGCCCACGGCCAGCAGCACGAACGCACCGCGCGAGATCGCGATGCGCCGGATCGCCGGGCTGCCGGGCCGAGGTTGAATGCTCATTGCCTACTTCTTGAGGGCCTGCTCGCGCAGCGACTTCGCGATCTCCCGCGCGTCGTAGGTCGGATAGAACTCGGTACGAAAGGCCTTCCACGCCGTCTGCTCGATGACGCGGTTGACCTCGCGCAGTCGCGCCGGCGGCACTCGCAGGGTCACGATGTAACCGAGGCCCATGGCGATGTACCAGGACTCGACCTGGATCCCTTCCGGCGGGAACTTCGCCCAGAAGCCCGCCTCCGCCTGCAGCCTGTTGATCTCGTCGAGGTTCTTCGACTGGTCGTGCTTCATGATGACGGTGAGCAGGATGTAATCCGACGGCGTCGCCGCCGGACCCGACGGCGCCTGAGCGGCCGAAGGCGTTGCAAAGGCCATCACCGCCAGCAGGGCCAGGGCGCCGAATCTCGTCATCGCTATCTCCTGTAAAGATGATCCGCCGGCAGGCCGAGCCGCAGGCACGACTGCACCGCCGGGCTGGAACGTAGCATGACTCTGTCGGCAAGCACTCCCATCCCCCTCACCAGCGGCTGCTGCCAGGGACGCAAGCCGGCCGAAGGAGCGAGGCCGAGCCGCTCGCGGATCCAGCCGGGGACCATCTGGATCGCGGCGCGGATCAACAGGCGCTGCGCGGGACGCAGCGCCACCGAGAAGATCGGCGCGTTGCGCATGATGGCCAGGAACTCGAGGACGATCGGCGAGGGTTCCAGGCGATCGTGCATCGACGCGAACAACGCCTGCAACTCGTCTTCGGAGCCCGGCGCATCGAGTGCGCCGTAGAGCCGTGCGGCGGGCGCGCCTTCAGCGTAGAACCGGTCGAGCTCGCTGCGACCGAGCGGCCTGGCGTAGCGGTGGTAGGCTTCGGCAAATCCCCAGCCCGCGGTCGCCTGCACCCAGGTGAGCAGGCGCGCGTCGTTGGCGCGATAGGTCTCGCCGGCCGGCGTGATGCCCTGGACCTTGCCGTGCATGCCCACGACGCCGGCGATCATCGCCGTGGCGACGCTCTCCGCGCCATAGATCGTCACCATCGCCGCGAGCCCCGTGCGCTGCAGGCGTCGCATCGGATCGGTGCGGAACGAGCTGTGCTCCCATACGCCGGTGCGCACCGCCGGCTCGGCGAGCTCGAGGATCACCGCGGCGACCCCGCCCACGAACAGGGCCACGGGGTTCTTGAAGACGCGCCACGACACCGAGTCCGCCGGCACGAGCGCCGCCTCTCCCACGGGCTGCGTGAAGTCGACGGCAGGCCCGCCCCTGGACCGGATGAGGTCGCGCGCCAAGGCATCGAGGAACGGCAGGACCAGAGCAGCCATGGTCTCCAGGTAGGAAGCCGGCAACCGTTGATCCATAGCCGGCGTGGCGATGGGTCGTGTAAGACGACATCCATCGTGCGCCGCCTCACCCTCACCATCGCCTCCATCCTGCTCCTCGTCGTCGCCGCAACCGCCGGCTTCCATGCCTATGTGCCGCGACTGGAGCGGCAGATGACCTTCCATCCCGGGAAGTACGATCCGAAGGCGCCGTGGCAGTTGCCGGCGGCTACGGCCGATGTCTACTTCCAGACCTCCGACGGGGTCCGCCTGCATGGCTGGCTCCTGACCGGCGCAAGCCCGAAGACGGGCCTCACCGTCCTGCTGCTCCACGGCAACGCCGGCACGCTCCAAGGCTTCTCAGCCGATGCCCTGGTCTTCCAGAAGCGCGGGTTCGATGTCTTCCTCGTCGACTATCGCGGCTACGGCCGAAGCGAAGGTGAGTCGCTGGACGAGTCGACCCTGAACCTCGATGGTGCGGCGGCGATGCGCTACCTGACGGCGGAGCGCGGCCTCGATCCGAGGAGCATCGCCCTGTTCGGCTACTCGCTGGGCTCGACCGTGGCCTCGGACCTCGCGGTGTCGCAGCCCTGTCGCGCCGTGGCCTTGGTCGCGCCCCTGGCATCGGCGCGCCGGCAGGCCGAGAGCATGTTTCCACGGATGCCCGGCCTCTTCTTCAGCACAATGACCAATCGCTTCGACACGGTGGGCAAGATCGGCGGGGTCCGCTGCCCGGTGATCGTCGTCCATGGCGACAAGGACGAGCTGATCTCCGTCGAACAGGGCCGCGCGGTCTACGAAGCAGCGCCCCAGCCCAAGCGCCTCGTCATCGTGCCAGGCGGCGGGCATTGGCTGCCCGGCTCGACCGGCCGCGGTTACCTCGACGACCTCGTCTCCTTCTTCATCGCACCGCGGTGACGCGACGCGCTACTCCACGAGCCAGGCGTAGAGCGCGGTCTCCTGCTGGGTGAGCTCCTCGTCGACGTAGCGGTAGATCTCGAGGTTGAGACCGGCCGGCTGCAGCTTCTCTCGGTCGCACCACTGGAACAGCGTCTTCCAGGCACCGGGCAGCCCGTCGAACGGCCCGCGCATCAGATGATGGACGGCGCGGCCGGCCGGCAGGGCGGCCGCGACCACGTCGTCCTTGGGCTCGAAGGCGCGGGCGATGAAGGTGCCCGGCATCATTTCCATGACCCCGTTCACCGGCGTCCACCACAGGGTGAAGGTCCAGCCGAGCGGGCCGGTGTCGAGCGACGGCAGCACACGGTCGATCCGCGTGCGGGTCGCCCGCTGGGTCTCGGTCAGCCTGTCGAGCGGCGACTGGACCTTGATGACGGCGCCGAGCATGCGCGGAAGCGTGACGATCTCTGGCACTATTCGACCGTGATCTCGGTGCCGCCCAGCCCGACGAACTCGGTCGAGGCCACACCGGGGCCCGGCAGGAACTGCGGCGGATGCACCGAGCCGGTCAGGATGATGTCGCCCGCCTGCAGGTACTTGCCGTTGGCGATCAGCCGGTTGGCGAGCCAGGCGAGCGAGATCATCGCGCCGCCCATCACGTTGGTGCCGGGACCGGCGCCGACCTCCTTGCCTTCGAACAGCGACCGGCCCTGCACGTTGGCGAAGTCGAGCGTCTGCCAGTCCTTGATCTCGGTGCCGATGATGCAAGCCGCCTGCAGCACGTCGTCGGCGATGCGGCCGGGGCCGCTCACCTTGGTGACGTCGCCGTAGCGGTTCTCCACGACCTCGGCACCGCAATAAAGGTTGGCGACATAGGCCTTGATGCTGTCGGCGGTGTAGGCGCTGTTGCCCGCGGTCGCGTCCTTGGCGATGCGCGCCACCATCTCGCACTCGATGCCGGCCTTGATCGGCCAGCCCTTCTTGAACACCGCGCCGCTGGGACGGATGCCGTCCTGGTAGATGCCGGCGAACACCGGCCCGGAGAGGCCCAGCGGCTCGAACTGCGCCGGCAGGGCCAGCGCCACCTTCCAGCCCGCGAGCCGATTGGAGCCGTCGCCGGTGAGCCGGTCATGGACGGCGAACTGGACCTTGTAGGAGTCCGCCTCGGACAGGCCCGCCGTCGCGCCGGCCAGGAAGTCCATGACGGTCCGGCTCTTGCGCGCCGCAGCAATCCTGTCGGCCAGAGCGCCGATCTCTTTCGCGTCCAATGCTAGTCCCCCACGCCTGATAGGCGCGCGATTATAGGATCACTCGCGCGCCCAGCAAGCTAGGCCGCCTTGGCCTGGTGCTTGCCGTAGAAGCTTTCGCCCTTGGCCGCCATGTCGCGCAGCAGCTTCGGCACAGCGAATTGCGAGCCGTACTTCTGGGCCAACGCATCGCATTCGGCGACGAAAGCCTTCACGCCCACCTGGTCGATCAGGCTGATGGCGCCACCGGTCTGCGGCGCGAAGCCCAGCCCCATGATCGAGCCGACGTCGCCATCCTGCGGGTCGGTGAGCACATTGGCCTCGAGGCAGCGCGCCGTATCGACCGCCTGGACATAGAGCAGGCGCTTCTTGATCTCCGCCTCCTTGGCGCGCTTGTCCTCGCCCTCGCCGTAGAGCAGCGCCGGATCGGCCGGGAAATGCTTGGCGAGATCGGGCCACAGCCGCTTCTTGCCGTCGGCCGGATAGTCGTAGAAACCCTTGCCGTTCTTGCGTCCGAAGCGCTCCAGCTTCTTCACCA
>CANIRG010000360.1 GCA_947469635.1 Rhodospirillales bacterium
CGCTCGCGCGCCTGCTCGCACGCTGATCTACATCGGGAGCGCTTACCCATGGCAAAATTCGAGATGGATACCGAGTTCATCCGCAAGCTGGCGGCGGTCCTTGAAGAGACCCATCTCGGCGAGATCGAGCTGGCCGACGGCGAACGCCGTATCAGGATCGCTCGCCCTGTGGTGACGGTGGCTGCCGCAGGCATGCCGGCGACCATGCCCGCGCAGGCCATCGGCCCGATGGTCTCGGCCGATGTGCCGGTCGCCGCCGGCGACAATGCCAAGAATCCCGGCGCCGTGAAGTCGCCGATGGTCGGCACCGCCTATCTCTCGCCGGAACCGGGCAAGCCCGCCTTCGTCCATGTCGGCGACAAGGTGATCGCCGGCCAGACGCTGCTGATCATCGAGGCCATGAAGACCTTCAACCCGATCAAGGCCCCCAAGGCCGGGACGGTCGTGCAGGTTCTCATCGAGAACGCCCATCCCGTCGAGTTCGGCGAACCGCTCATGATCGTCGAATAGGCGCCGGCATCGCCATGTTCGACAAGGTCCTGATCGCCAACCGCGGCGAGATCGCGCTCCGCATCCATCGCGCCTGCCGCGAGATGGGCATCCAGACGGTGGCCGTGCACTCCACCGCCGACAGCGACGCCATGCATGTGCGGCTGGCCGACGAATCGGTGTGCATCGGCCCGCCGCCGGCACGCGACAGCTACCTCAACATCCCGGCGATCCTGTCCGCCGCCACCATCGCCGGCGTCGACGCGATCCATCCCGGCTACGGCTTCCTGTCGGAGAATGCGCGCTTTGCCGAGGCAGCCGAGGCGCACGGCTTCACCTTCATCGGCCCTTCGCCCGAACATATCCGCATGATGGGCGACAAGATCGTGGCGAAGCAGACGGCCAAGGATCTCGGCCTGCCGCTGGTCCCCGGCTCGCCCGGCCCCGTCGATTCTGTCGAGGAAGTCATCTCGCTCGGCGAGCAGATCGGCTGGCCGGTGCTGATCAAGGCTGTGGCCGGCGGCGGCGGGCGCGGCATGAAGGTGGTCTATACCGCAGATGGCGCGTCCGAAGCCTTCTCGCTGGCCCGCAACGAGGCCAAGGCCGCCTTCAGCAACGATTCGGTCTATCTCGAGAAGTACCTGCCCCGTCCGCGCCACATCGAGATCCAGGTGCTGGGCGACGGCAAGGGCGAAGGCGTGCATCTCGGCGAGCGCGACTGCTCGCTGCAGCGCCGCCATCAGAAGGTGCTGGAGGAAGCGCCGTCGCCTGCCCTCAACAGCGAGCAGCGCGCCCGGATCGGCGAGCTCGCGGCCGTGGCCGTGCGCAAGCTCAAGTATCGCGGCGCCGGCACCATGGAGTTCCTGTTCCAGGACGGCGAGTTCTACTTCATCGAGATGAACACCCGCCTGCAGGTCGAGCATCCCATCACCGAGGCGGTGACCGGCATCGACCTGGTGCGGGAGCAGATCCGCATCGCCGCCGGCGGACCGCTGGGCTTCACCCAGAAGGACATCTTGATCTCGGGCCACGCCATCGAGTGCCGCATCAACGCCGAGCATCCCGAGACCTTCGTGCCGTGCCCCGGCAAGGTCACCGACTACCATCCGCCCGGCGGGCTGGGCGTTCGCGTCGATTCCGGCCTCTACGCCGGCTACGTGATGCCGCCCTACTACGATTCGATGGTGGCCAAGCTGATCGTGAGCGGCGCCACGCGCAACGAATGCCTGATGCGGCTGCGCCGTTCGCTCGAGGAATTCGTGATCGGCGGCATCGACACCACCATCCCTCTCCAGCAACGCATCATCCGGCAGCAGGAATTCATCGACGGCAACTACGACATCCACTGGCTGGAGAAGCTGGTCGGCCTCAAGAAGTAACGCCGGGGATGGTGGAGATCACGCCCGAGCTGCTGCTTCAAGCCTACCGTGTCGGCGTCTTCCCCATGGGCGAACGCCGCGACGACCCCAAGCTCTATTGGCTCGATCCGCGCCTGCGCGCCGTGCTGCCGCTCGACGGCTTCCATCTATCGCGCCGCCTCGCGCGAACAGTGCGCTCCGGACCGTTCCAGGTCAGCGCCAACACCGACTTCGCCGCGACAGTCCGCGCCTGTGCCGAGCCCCGGCCCGGCCATCCCGAGAGCTGGATCAACGAGCCGATCATCGAGCTCTACAGCGAGATGCACAGGCGCGGCCATGCCCACAGCATCGAATGCCGCGTCGACGGCGTGCTGGTCGGCGGCCTCTACGGCGTGACGGTGGGGGCAGCCTTCTTCGGCGAGAGCATGTTCAGCCACATGCGCGATGCCTCGAAGGTGGCGTTGGTGCATCTCACGGCCCGCCTGATCCTGGGCGGCTTCCGCCTGCTCGACTGTCAGTTCATGACCGAGCATCTGCGCAGCTTCGGCGCGATCGAGATCCAGCGCGATGTCTTTCGCGTGCAACTGGCCGAGGCGGTCGACCGGCCGGCGCTCTTTCAGCGCGAGCTGGGCGGCGCCGATCCCTGCGCCATCGTGCAGGCGAGCACGCGCACGTCGTAGACGCCGTGGTCGAGCGTCGAGAGCGACGGCGTCGACGCGAACATCCACCCAGCAAACAGCTTTTCTTCGGCCTGCCCGGGCTTGTGGTCGACGATGATGAGATAAGCGACCGATTCGGGCGGCGCGTCGGGAGCATTGACCAGGCAATCGCCCACCGTGATGGCAAGCGTGCCGAATTTCGTCGCCTCGCCCACCGGCGCATAGAAGCGCCGGGTGCGTGCCGTCACCTTGTCGAGTCCCTGCAGCTCGGCCACGCGCTTGCCCGGCCCATCGGGAATGGCCCGGAGCGGCGCGCCGTCGGCGCGCGATGGTGATGCTGGCGTCTGCGCCTCGGCCGAAGCGCCAGCGACGATCAAGGCCGCAAGGACCGAGCCGCAGACCGCGAGAGCGCGCACGCTCAATCTTTCTTGGTGTGAGGAATCGCGAGCGCTTCGATCAGCTCGTGCAGCGCCGCCTTGATCTGCCCAGCGTCGCATCCCATCAGGACTCCGTCTTCCAGCGCGTCGGTGCACATGGTTTCGATTTCCTGGATGTTCTGGTTCAGGACCTTGATCTTCTCGAGGCAAGAGACCGGCTTGCCGTCGGACTGCCGCCACACCGGTGGTACCTTGGGATCGCGCGCACCCATCACTTCTGTCCCGTTCCCCCGAACATGAACTTGGCGATCAGTTCCGAGAGCGGCACGGCACCCTGGGTGTTCTGGATCTCGCCGCCACCGCGCAGCATGGCCTTGTCGGCGCCCGGCTCGAGCACGATCACCATGCCGCCGAGGAGCGATTCGCTCACGATCTTGGCATTCGTGTCGGTGGGTAGCGTCACCCCCGACGAGACGGCCATGCGCACGACGGCCTGGTAGTTCTTGCGGTCGAGATCGAACCCGGCGACCGTGCCGACCTTCACGCCGCTCAATGTGACGTCGGCGCCGCGCTTCAACCCGTCGATTCGGTCGAAGCGCGCCACCACCTCGTAGCCGTCGGTCCCGGCGCGATCCGACTTGGCGAACGCATAGACGACGAAAACGCCGGCAACCCCGAGCACCAGCGCGCCCACGATCGTCTCTACGACATTGCGGCCCAAATCCCGTCTCCCCTATCTGCTCTTCTACTCTCGGCCTCGATCATCGCGGACGCCACGCCTCATAGGATGGCTTCGGCTTCTCGCCGTTGCTGAGCGTGTGGCCCGCCGGCCGATAGGCGAGATCGGTACCGCTGAGATTGCGAAGATGATCCTTCTGCCACTTGCGACGCGGCAGACCTCCCTGCGGCGGCGGCACGTTCGCGGTGTAGTGCAGCCAGCCGTGCCAGTCCGGTGGCACGCGCGAGGCCTCGGCTTCGCCGTTGTAGACGACCCAGCGCTTGCGTCGCCTGCCTGCGACAACACGCTTGTCCTGGTAGTAGCGATTGCCTTCGGCATCGGTGCCGACCGATTCGCCGCGCATCTTGGTGAAGAGCCAGGTGCCGAATGTCATGAGCAAATCACTCTTTCAAAACTTCTCGCGCCGCTTGTACGCGTGCGCTCCGCGAGTCGCAACGCAGCGCGATCTTGCCGTCGATTCGTGTCGTTCGTCGTCATGCGAATCGCGCGATTCGATGTGTGTTGCGCTTCGGCATCATCTAGTATCATCAACACCTCACTCTACAAAATGTAGTTGCGCACACAAGATTTTGTAATTTACTATCGTTTCGTGCCCATATCTGCTTGCTCCGTTTTCACAGAGCACACCCCGCAAAGATCCTATTGACGGGAATTAGGCACAGGGGATCGTCGATGCGTCTGGAGCGTCGGTATACGCGAGCAGGAGAATCGCCATTCACAGGAATGGCGTTTCGTGCTGCCGATTCCGAAATTCGCTCGCCCGACGGCACCATCATCTTCCAGCAGCTCGGCATCGAGGTTCCCGCGGCCTGGTCACAGGTTGCCGCTGACGTGTTGGCGCAAAAGTACTTCCGCCGCGCGGGGATTGCACGCCGTCTGGTTCGCGTCGCCGAGAGCGATGTGCCGCAATGGCTGTGGCGCTCGGTGCCGGATGAAGCCGCGCTCGCGGCACTCCCCGACGATCAGCGCTTCGGTGGTGAGCAGAGCGCACGCGAAATCTTCCATCGCATGGCCGGCACCTGGACCTACTGGGGCTGGAAGGGCGGCTACTTCGACAGCGAGGACGACGCCCTCTCCTTCTATGATGAACATTGCTGGATGCTGGCGGCGCAAATTTGCGCGCCCAACTCGCCGCAATGGTTCAACACGGGGCTACACTGGGCCTATGGCATCGACGGTCCGGGACAGGGTCATTGGTTCGTCGACCATCGCGACGGCACGGCGCACCCCTCCGAGTCCGCTTATGAACGGCCGCAGCCGCACGCCTGCTTCATCCAGGGCGTCACGGACGATCTGGTGAACGAGGGCGGCATCATGGATCTTTGGGTCCGTGAAGCGCGCCTCTTCAAGTACGGCTCCGGCACCGGTTCGAATTTTTCCAGCCTGCGCGGCGAAGGCGAGAAATTGTCGGGTGGCGGTCGGTCCTCCGGCCTGATGTCCTTCCTCAAGATCGGCGATCGCGCGGCGGGTGCCATCAAGTCGGGCGGCACGACGCGGCGCGCGGCCAAGATGGTCACGGTCGACATCGATCATCCCGATATCGAAGCCTTCATCTCCTGGAAGATGCTGGAGGAGCAGAAGGTCGCGGCGCTGGTCGCCGGCTCACGCCTGGCCAACCGCCATCTCAACGCCATCATGCGTGCCTGCCTCGACACCGACGTCGAAGGCGACGCCGCCTTCGATCCCCGGCGCAATGCGGGACTGCGGCGCGAGATCGTCGCTGCCCGCCAGTCCGAGATCCCCGAGAACTATATCCAGCGGGTCGTTCAATTCGCCCGCCAGGGATATCGTCATATCGAGTTCCCGGCGCTCGACCTCGATTGGGAATCGGAAGCCTATGCGACGGTTGCCGGCCAGAATGCCAACAATTCGGTGCGCGTCACGGACGACTTCCTGCGCGCTGTCGAAGCCGATCATGAGTGGTCGCTGACCGAACGCACCACCGGCAAGGTCGCCAAGCAGGTGAGCGCAAGCGTCCTGTGGGATCGCGTCGCCGAAGCGGCATGGCATTCGGCCGATCCGGGCGTGCAGTTCGACACCACGATCAACGATTGGCACACTTGCCCGGTCTCCGGCCGTATCAACGCCTCCAACCCGTGCTCGGAGTACATGTTCCTCGACGACACGGCGTGCAATCTGGCGTCGCTCAATCTGATGCGCTTCCGTCGGGCCGACGGCACGCTCGACGTCGAGAGCCTCGAGCACGCGACGCGGTTGTGGACGATCGTCCTGGAAATCTCCGTGATGATGGCGCAGTACCCATCGCGCCGGATCGCCGAGCTGTCCTATCGTTATCGTACGCTTGGCCTGGGATACGCCAATCTCGGGGCGCTGCTGATGGCCTCGGGCCTCGGATACGACTCGGCGCGAGGCCGTGCCATCGCCGGCGCCGTCGCCGCCATCATGACCGGCACGGCCTACGCGACCTCGGCCGAGATGGCCGGCCTGATGGGCGCCTTCCCGGGCTTTGCCGCCAATCGCGACGCCATGTTGCGCGTCATCCGCAACCATCGCCGGGCGGCGCACGGTGACGTCGACGCCTGCGAAGACCTCGCCATCGCTCCGCTGGCCCTCGACGCGGCCAATTGCCCGGACGCCCGTCTCGTTGCCGCCGCAAGAAGCGCCTGGGATCGCGCGCTGTCTGCCGGCGAGCTACATGGTTTCCGCAACGCGCAGGTATCGGTGGTCGCCCCCACCGGCACGATCGGCCTGGTGATGGATTGCGATACCACCGGCATCGAGCCCGACTTCGCCCTGGTGAAGTTCAAGAAGCTGTCGGGCGGCGGTTACTTCAAGATCATCAATCAAACCGTGCCGCTCGCTCTCGAGACCCTGGGCTACGACAACGCGACAGCGGCACGCATCATGTCCCATGCGGTCGGCCACGGAACGCTGGTCGATGCGCCGGCGATCAATCACGAGACGCTTGCCTCCCGCGGCTTCGATGACGCGACGCTCGATCGGGTCGAGAAGGCGCTGCCGACGGCCTTCGACATTCGTTTCGCCTTCTCTCGCTACACGCTGGGCGACGCTTTCTGCCGCGACGTGCTGGGTCTCGACGACCGCACGCTCGCCGATCCGCATCTCGACCTGCTCGCGCGACTGGGCTTTTCGGCGCGCGACATCGCTGCGGCGAACATCCATGCATGCGGGACGATGTCGATCGAAGGCGCGCCGGGACTCGCGCGCGAGCATCTCGCGGTGTTCGATTGTGCGAATCCCTGTGGACGAGATGGCACGCGCTTCTTGTCTGCGGAGAGTCACATCCGCATGATGGCTTCGGTTCAGCCGTTCA
>CANIRG010000361.1 GCA_947469635.1 Rhodospirillales bacterium
CGTGGCCTGCCCCGACCGCAAGGTCATCTGCATGATCGGCGACGGCTCGGCGATGTACACGATCCAGTCGCTGTGGACGATGGCGCGCGAGAATCTCGACGTCTGCGTCATGATCTTCTCGAACCGCTCCTACAACATCCTCTACAGCCAGCTCGCCGACGTCGGTGCGGCCAATCCCGGCCCGCGCGCCATCGACATGCTGACGCTCGACCGGCCGACGCTCGACTTCACGTCGCTGGCCAAGGGCATGGGCGTGCCGGGCGGCAAGGCGCACGATCTGGAGGAGCTCACCCGTCAGCTCACCTATGCCATGTCGCAAAAGGGCCCGTACCTCATCGACGTGATCATGTAGGTCGGACATGACCGAGGCCCGACGACGCACGCTCCACGGTCGTCGTCGGGGCAAGAAACTGCGTGCCGGCCAGGAAGGCCTGCTCGGCACGCTGCTGCCCCGACTCGCCCTCGAGCTTCCCGCTGAAGACGGCGGCAAGATCGATCTCGCCCAGGCCTTCGGCGGCGCGATGCCGGCGGGCGGCGTGTGGCTGGAGGTCGGCTTCGGCGCCGGCGAGCATCTCGTCTGGCAGGCCGAGAACCATCCGACGGTGGGGCTGATCGGCTGCGAGCCCTACATCAACGGTGTCGCCAAGTGCCTGGCCCATATCGAGCGCACCGGCGTCGAGAACATCCGCGTCTTCATCGACGACGCGATGCTGGTCATGAACGCCTTGCCCGACGGATCGCTCGGTCGCGCCTTCGTGCTGTTCCCCGATCCGTGGCCGAAGTCGCGCCATCACAAGCGTCGGTTCGTGCAGCGCGAGAACCTCGACGTGCTGGCGCGCCTGATGGTGCCGGGCGCCGAGCTGCGGCTGGCGACCGACGATCCGAGCTACCTGCCGTGGATGATCGAGCACGCCTGCACCCATCCGGCCTTCGACTGGCTGGCGGAACGGCCGCTTGACTGGCGCACGCGGCCCGACGACTGGCCGCAGACCCGCTACGAGCAGAAGCGGATCGCCGGCACCCCCGTCTTCCTGCGCCTCAGGCGGCGTTAGGATTCCGCGACAGCCACTCGATCACGTCGCCGGCGTTTCGATCGGGCGGAAACACCGGATAGAAGACGTGCGTCACGACGCCGTCGTCGATCACCAGGGTGAAGCGCTTCAGCAGCATCATGCCGTCGACCTCGAGGGTTGGCAGGCTCATCGCACGCGTGAGCTTCAGCCCGTCGTCCGACAGCATGGCAAACGGCAGGTGCAGGCGCGCCACCGCTTCCTTTTGATAGTCGGGATCCTGCGTCGACAAGCCGAAGAGCCGCTCGACCCCGAGGGTTTTCAGCTCGGCGAAGTGGTCGCGAAAGGAACAGGACTGAGGGGTGCAGCCGCGCGCGCCGGGGATCATGTCCCAGCCGTCGGGATTGGCGATGCCGGGCCGGCCGGTGCGCGGATAGGCATAGACGACGACGCGGCCGGCAAGCCCCGAGAGATCGATCGTTCCTCCGTCGGTGGCGGCCAACGCGATCGCGGCCATGCGCGCGCCTGCCAGATGCCGGGCCGCCCCGTCGTCCGGCGGGGCTGGAATCATCGACCAGTCGGGCGTCTCGATGATGGTGCTCATGGGATGGCTCCTCGCGTGAGGCGTCGACATTAGAGCTTCGCGCGCGGCCGCACGAGGATCAGCAGGGCCGCTGCGACCTCCAGGACGAGGCAGGCCATCAGCGACGTGCGGTAGTTGCCCGACAGATCGTGCAGCAGGCCCAGGATCGACGGTCCGGTCGCCGCGGCGAGCTGGGTGATCGCGACGTTGAGGCTGACGGCGCGGGCGAAATCGCGGCGCGGGAACTCCTGCTGCACGATCAGGCCCGGCATCGTGATCAGGTTGCCGACGCCGAAGCCGAACAGGACGCAGCCGAGATAGAGACCGGCGATCGATTGGCTGGAGAGCAGCACGATCATGCCGGCGACCTGCACGGCGAGGATGGCGGAGGCAGCACCACGGCGATCCACCTTGTCGATCACGAGCCCGACCAGCATGCGTCCGGCGAGGGCCGAGAGCGACGTGAGGCTGACCGCCCAGCCGGCGCCCTTCAGCCCCAGGCTGGGCTCGAGGAAGGCTGCCTGATGGGCGATGAAGCTGATCTGGGCCAGCATGGCGATCGAGAAGGCGCCGACCATGGTGATGAAGCGGAACTGCCGGACGATCTCGCGCCGGCTCATCGGCTCGCCGGTCGGCTCGACCCTGGCCGTGGGCTCGTCGCCTGGCTCGTGCTCGTCGGCGCGGCGCGGTCGCAGGGCAAAGGCCGCGAGCGGCCACAATGTCGCCAGCACAAAGATGACGGCGGCGGTGCAGGCCCGGGCGAAGCCCAGCGTGTCGATCGCCCAGGCAAAGACCGGCGTGAACAGCAGGCCGCCGCAGGTGGCGCCGTTCAGCGCCAGGCTGGCGGCGAGGCCGCGGCGACGGTCGAACCACTGGGCGATGATGGTGTTGATCGCACCGCCGCCCATGGCGACCCAGCCGGGGATCATGATCGCGAAGGCGAGATAGAGCTGCCAAGGCTCGCGCACGAGCGTCAGGCCAAGCACGCCCAGCCCCATCAGGCCGACACCGAACAGAACCACGATGCGGCCGCCATTTTTCTGAATCGTGTCGCCTACCTGCATCACCAGGAACGCACCGGCGATGTAATAGAAGGTGATGGCGCCCGAGACCGTGGAAGGCGACCAGCTCTGGGCCTTGGTCAGCGCCACCAGATATAGGCTGAGGCCATAGAAGCCCAACCCCCACCCGTAGAGGGCAATGACGAAACAGCAAAAGACCACCCACCAGCCGTGGTAACGCTTCGGCGACATCTGCCCTCCCGGGGCGCCTGTTTTCTTCGCGACGAACCTTGTCACGGTCCATGAGCACAGGCTGGCGATTTTCGGAAATCATTAAGAATTTCCGCGCCTTGGATGTAGGAAATACTTGCCAGTTTAGCGCTCTGCGCCTATATCCGCGCCCATCCTCAGCGGGTTCGCGGGACGAACCGAAGAAAAAGAGTGGGCCGAAAAACCCGCTCTTTTCATTTGTCGGCAACCCGCTGGCCCACAACGTCGAGACATCGCCTTACGTGACTGACCAAGACCTGCTGCACCGGATCGAAGACATCGTCGCCCCGACCATTGTCGGCATGGGCTACGAGCTGGTTCGCGTTGTCATGAGTCGTGGTGGCACGTTGCAGATCATGATCGAGCCGGCCGACGGTTCGCCGATGGACGTCGAGGCCTGTGCGCTCGTCTCGCGCGCGCTGTCGGCGGTGCTCGACGTCGAGGATCCGATCCCGGGCGAATACACGCTGGAAGTGAGCTCGCCCGGCATCGACCGGCCGCTCACGCGACCCAAGGACTATGCGCGTTGGGCGGGGCATCTCGCCCGTCTCGAAACAGCCGAGCCGATCGCCGGCCGCCGCCGCTTCAAGGGCACGCTGCTCGGGATCGAGGGCGACCTGGTGAAGCTCAAGCTGGAGGACGGCGTCGAGACGACCGTGCCGCTGGGCGCCATCGGCAAGGCCAAGCTCGAAATGACCAACGCATTGATCGAAGAACACCGCCGCGCACTCGAGGGCGCGGAGCAAAAGCACTGAACGAGCAAGGAAGGAAGACACCCATGGCAACGACTGCCGACATTCCGCGCCTGGAGATGCTGCAAGTGGCCGACATGGTCGCGCGCGAGAAGGGTATCGAGCGCGAGGAAGTGCTCGAGGCGATGGAGCAGGCGATCCAGAAGGCCGGCCGCGCCAAGTACGGCATGGAGCACGACATCCGCGCCGAGATCGACCGCAAGACCGGCGAGATCAAGCTGCTGCGCTACATGCAGGTCTCCGACGCGATCGAGAACGAGAACACGCAGGTGTCCCTGGCCGACGCCCAGCGCCGCAATCCCGAGGCCCAGGTCGGCGACTTCCTGACCGATGAGCTGCCGCCGATCGACTTCGGCCGCGTCGCCGCCCAGACCGCCAAGCAGGTGATCACCCAGCGCATGCGCGAGAGCGAGCGCAAGCGGCAATACGAGGAATTCAAGGACCGCATCGGCGAGATCGTGTCGGGCGTGGTCAAGCGCGTCGACTACGGCAACATCACCGTCGACCTGCAGCGCGCCGAGGGCGTGATCCGCCGCGACGAGACGATCCCGCGCGAGAGCCTGCGCGTGAACGACCGTGTCCGCGCCTACATCTTCGACGTGCGCGAGGAGCCGCGCGGCCCGCAGATCTTCCTGTCGCGCAGCCATCCGCAGTTCATGGCCAAGCTGTTCATGCAGGAAGTGCCGGAAATCTACGACAACATCATCGAGATCAAGGCCGTGGCGCGCGATCCGGGCAGCCGCGCCAAGATCGCCGTGCTCAGCCACGACAGCTCGATCGACCCGATCGGCGCCTGCGTCGGCATGCGCGGCAGCCGCGTCCAGGCCGTGGTGCAGGAGCTGCAGGGCGAGAAGGTCGACATCATCCCGTGGTCGTCCGACACCGCCAACTTCATCGTCAACGCGCTGGCTCCCGCCGAGGTGAGCAAGGTGCTGATGGACGAGGAGAAGAACAAGACCGAGGTCGTCGTGCCCGATGACCAGCTTTCGCTGGCGATCGGCCGCCGCGGCCAGAACGTCAAGCTCGCCTCGCAGCTCACCGGCTGGGAGATCGACATCATGACCGAGGCCGAGGAGAGCGAGCGCCGCCAGAAGGAGACGCGCGAGCGCACCGAGCTGTTCACGGCCTCGCTCGACGTCGACGACGTGATCGCCCACCTGCTGGTCGCCGAAGGCTATGCCACGGTCGAGGACGTGGCCGACGTGGCGATCGAGGACCTGACCAGCGTCGAAGGCTTCGACGAGGACATCGCCACCGAGCTGCAGCGCCGCGCCCGCGAGTTCATCGAGAAGCGCGACTCCGAGCTCGGCCAGCGGCTGGAGGATCTCGGCGTCAGCGAGGAAGTGCGGGCCATCGAAGGTCTGTCGCTCGCCATGCTGGTGGCCCTGGGCGACAAGGGCGTGAAGACGCTCGACGATCTGGGCGATCTTGCCTCCGACGAGCTGCGCGAGATCGTGGGCGAGGGCACCATGGACGCCGACACCGCCAACGCCATCATCATGAAGGCGCGCGAGCACTGGTTCCCGGCGGCGGATGCGCCGGCCGAAGCCGCCGCCAAGACCTGATCGGAGAGCTGACCCCTTTGGCCCTTGTCGCCGCCATGACCGAACCCCATCTCCCGGCACCTCCGTCGGTTCCGGAGGCGGCTCCTGTGCGCACCTGCATTGCAAGCGGTGCACAGGACGCGCCGGAGCGGATGATCCGCTTCGTCGTCGGGCCGGAGGGCAATGTCGTGCCGGACCTGGCGCGGCGGCTGCCGGGACGCGGCATGTGGCTCACGGCGGAGCGGGCGTCAGTCGAGCAGGCCATGGCGAAGAAGCTCTTCGCCCGGGCGGCCCGAAGGGCGGTGACGGTGGATCCGGATCTGCCGCAACGAATCGAGCGGCTGCTGTTGGCGCGACCTCTGGAAGATCTAAGCCGGGCGCGTCGCGCCGGCCGGGCGGTGGCGGGGTTCGTCAAGGTCGAGCAGCTGATCGGCCGGCAGCGGGCGGGCCTGCTGATCGTGGCCGACGAAGCGGCCGGCGATGGTCTCGGGAAGCTTCAGGCGAGCGGCCTGCCGATCGAGCGGCTGGGTGACGCGGAAGTGCTGGGCGCGGTGTTCGGCCGCGAACAGGCGGTTTACGTAGCGGTGTCGCGCGACGATGCGTCGGGACATTTCATTCAACGGATTGCAGGCGGAGCGGCGCGTTGGCGTCGCTATCGTCTGAACGGCACCGGTTGACGGGCCTGAGCGGACCAAGGACAAAAGCCGATATGACGGAACAGAACGAAACGACCAAGCCGACCAAGCCCCTCACCCTGTCGACCACGACGCGCACTGGCGCGGCCGGGGCCAAAGGCGGTGAGACGCAGGTGCGCCAGAAGTTCTCCCACGGGCGTACGCGGGCGGTCACGGTCGAGGTCAAGAAGCCGGTCAAGCGGCCGCCTGTTGCTGCGACCGCCGCGCCGGTAGCGCCGCCACCGCCACCGGTACAGGTGCAGGCACCAGTACCGGCGCCTGCGCCGATCCCGGTCGCAGCGCCCGCGCCTGTCGTGGCCGTCGCGCCGCCGCCTCCTCCTCCTCCTGCCCCGATAGCGCCTGCCGTCGCACCTCCTGCTGTAGCCGTCGCTCCCGTTCCTGCGCCTACGCCCGCGCCGGTCCCGGCTCCTGTTCCCAGCCCCGCTCCTGCCCCCGCCCCGGTCGCCGCGGCACCGAGCGCTGGAGCGCGCCCCGCGGTGAAGCTTGGAGCTGGCCCTGCGGCGGCACCGACTCGCGCGCCGATGGCTCCGTCCCGTCCCTCGGCACCGCCCTCGCGTGGTTCTGCGCCACCGTCCCGTTCGACCGCACCGTCACGTGCTCCGACGGCCCCACCGCGTCCGCCGATTGGCCGCACGGGTGCCGGCGGTCGCGGCATCGTGCTGCGGACCCTGACGGAAGAAGAGAAAGAGGCGCGCGCGCGCGCCCTGGTCGGCGCCGATCGCGACGCCGTCATCGCCCGCGAACGTGCTGCCGTCGATGCCATCCGCCGCGCCGCCGAAGATGAGGCGCGCAAGAAGGCCGACGAGGAACAGAAGAAGCGTCTGGCCGAGGAAGAGGCGCGCAAGAAGACCGAGGACGAGATCAAGCGCAAGGCCGATGTCCTGGTGCAGAAGCGTCTCGACCAGGCCGCCTCCTCGCCGCAGACGGCGCGTCAGGCGCAGGAAATCGATGCCGGCGGATCGACCGGCTCCGCGCCTGCCGTCCGTCGTCCGCTCGGCACGACCTCGCCGTCGGCCCCCGGCGCACTGC
>CANIRG010000362.1 GCA_947469635.1 Rhodospirillales bacterium
CTGGTGAAGAAGGCCTGGACCGAGAAGGACACCTTCGCCTTCTCCGGCCGCTTCAACCAGCAGCGCTACGTCAACATCTGGCCGCGGCCGATCCAGAACGACCCGCATCCGCCGATCTGGATCCCCGGCGGCGGCTCGATCGAGACGTGGCGGTGGTGCGCGGAGATGGACTACGTCTACTGCTACCTCTCCTACTACGGCTACAAGGCCGGCCTGACCACGATGCAGGGCTTCTGGGACGAGATGGCCAAGCTCGGCAAGGACCGCAATCCCTACCGCGCCGGCTTCCTGCAGTTCGTCGGCGTGGCCGAGAGCCGCCAGCAGGCGCTCGACCTCTACACCGAGCCGGCGGAGTATTTTTACGGCCGCTGCCTGCACGTCGATCCGCGCTTCGCGCTGCCGCCGGGTTACACCACGGAAGCGACGCAACGTGCCGGCATCGAGGGCATGATGACCAAGGCGGCCAACCTCGCCAACCCGGCGACCAAGGCGGCGCTGAAGGCCACCAACATGAAGGACATCGTCGACGGCGGCTATGTCATCATCGGCTCGCCCGACGAGGTGGTGGAGCAGATCCGCCACGTGGCGACCAGCCTCAACGTCGGCCACCTGATGCTGCTCCTGCAGTACGGCAACATGAGCAAGGCCACCACCAAGTACAACACGCGCCTCTTCGCCGAGAAGGTGATGCCCAGGGTGAAGGACCTGTTCGAGGGTTGGGAGGACAAGTGGTGGCCCAAGCCCATGGACAAGGGCCAGCGCGCGACCGTCCCCGCCTTCCGACCGCACTCCGTCGCCGCGGAGTAGGGCCTTGTCCGAACCCGCAACCAGCACCGTCGAGGTGAACGGCTTCCCCTGCCGCGTCTGGGCCAAGGGCAGCGGACCCAGGGTCGGCTTCCTCGCCGGCCTCGGCGGCCTGCCGCGCTGGATCCCGTTCCTCGATCGGCTGGCCGAGACGCGCACGGTGATCGCACCGTCCCTGCCCGGCTATCCGGGAGCGCTGGGCCACAGCGTGCTCGACACGCCTCTCGACTGGGTCCTGGCGGTGCGCCAGCTGCTCGACAAGGCAGGCCTCGGCGGCGCCGATCTCGTCGGCGCCTCGGTGGGCGGCGCCTTCGCGGCCGAGATGGCGGCGATCTTCCCCGAGAAGGTCGGCAAGCTCGTGCTGATCGCGCCGTTCGGCCTGTTCGACGAAGCGGCACCCGCCGCCGATCCGTGGGCGCAGCGCCGGGACGACGTCGCCGGCCTGATGTGCGCCGAGGCGGCGAACTGGCAGGCGCTGGTGGCGCCGCCGGACGGCGCCAACTCGGTGGAATGGCCGATCGAGATGACCCGCGCCATGGAAGCCGCCGCCCGCGCCTTCTGGCCGCTGGGCGCGACCGGGATAGAGAAGCGGCTCGGCCTGATCACGGCGCCGACGCTGGTGCTGTGGGGCGAGGCGGATCGTGTCCTGCCGCCATGCTATGCGGGCAGGTTCAAGAACGGCGTCAGCGGTCATGCAACTGTAAAGACCATCGCCGGCGCCGGCCACCTTGCCTATCTCGACCGGCCCGATACAGTAGCCGCGGCAGTCCTCGCCCATCTGGGATGAGGGACTGCATCTCAGCAGTTTACGAGGGCAGAAGCGATGACGATCCGTTCGATCAGCCTGGCGATGATCCTGGCAATGCTGGCTGGCGCGCAGGCCGAAGCGCAGGCCCCCGCGGTGCAAGCGGTGCCGCGCGCCGGCGTCGCCTTCAGCCATGCCGTCACCATGCGCGCCAGGATCGAGTCCGTCGACACCACGACGCGCACCGTCGCCTTCACGACCACGGACGGGCGGTTGATCAACCTCGCCGTCGCCGAAAGCGTGCGCAACCTCGACGCCATCAATGACGATGCCACCGTCGACATCAGCTTCAACGAGGTCGTGACGATCCTGAACCTGCGCCAGAAGGGCCCGGGCTCGCGCGAGGCGCGCCGCGAGGGCGCGGCCAGGCCGGATGCCGGCGACATCGACGCCGGCCGCTTCACCCTCACCGTGGTCGGCGTCGACCTCGCCGCCAACAGGGTCTCGGTGATCGACGGCCGCGGCGGCGCGGTGCGCTCGCTGGCGGCGACCTCGGTCGCGCAGAAGGACGCCATCCAGAAGATCAAGGTCGGCGACGTGATCATCGGCATGACGACGCCGCTCCTGGTGACCGCGATCAGCCCGGCGAGGTAGCTCCGATGCGCCAGACCCTTCGCCGCTCAGCGCTTGCCGCCGCGCTGTCGCTGGTCGCCGCGACGGCGGGCGCCCAGACCCAGCAGCAGAAGGACTGGTGCTACAAGGACGGCTTCAGCGACGACCAGACGATCGCCGGCTGCGCGGCGGTCATCAAGTCCGGCACGCTCGCCGGCAACGAGCTCGCGGTCGCCTACTACAACCGCGGCATCGGCTACCAGAACAAGAGCGACTACGACAGCGCGATGAAGGACTACGACCAGGCGCTGAAGCTCAGGCCCGGCTATTCCTCGGCCTACAACAATCGCGGCAATGTCTACACGAGCCTGGGCCAGCGCGAGCGGGCCATCCAGGACTACGATCTCGCGATCAAGAACCTGCCGACGATGCCGGAGCCTTACAACAATCGCGGCAATGCCTATCGCCACCTCGGCCAGCTCGACCGCGCGCTTACCGACCTCGACCAGGCGATCGTGCTGCGGCCCGCCTACATGACGGCCTTCGAAAACCGCGGCCACGTCCAGTTCGACAGGAAGGACTACGACAAGGCCATCCTGGACTATTCGCAGGCCATCAAGCTCGCGCCGAACCGCACCGACAACTACTACGACCGCGGCCGCTCCTACTCGGCCAAGCGCGACTGGGACCGCGCCATCCCCGATTTCGACCAGGCGATCCGGCTGAAGCCCGACTACACCAACGCCTACATCGAGCGCGGCATCGCGCGGCGCAACAAGGGCCTCTACGACGAGGCCATCGCCGACTACAGCAAGGCGATCGAGCTGCAGCCCGACAGCGTCGCCGCCTGGAACAACCGCGGCAACGCCTACCGTTACAAGAAGCAGTACGACCTTGCGATCGAGGACTTCAATCAGGCGCTGAAGCTCGATCCGAACTACAGCCTGGCATTGCGCAACCGCGCCTATGCCCGCGAGAGCAAGGGCGACATGCCGGGCGCGATCCGCGACCTCGACGAGACCGTGCGGATCAATCCCAAGGACGCGGAGGCCTGGAGCAGCGTCTGCTGGGACCGCGCCACCACCGGCAAGATGGAACGCGCGCTGGCCGACTGCAACGCGGGCCTGCGGGTATCGCCCGACCATGTCGAGCTGCTCGACAGCCGCGGCTTCACCCAGCTCCGGCTCCAGCTCTACGACGCGGCCATTGCCGACTACGACGCGGTGCTGAAGGTGCGGCCCGACAAGGCGGCCTCGCTGTATGGCCGCGGCCTCGCCAAGCGCGCCGCGGGCAACGCCGCCGACGGCGACGCCGACATCGCTGCCGCGACCATGATCAAGTCCGACATCGCCGCCGACTTCAAGTCCTGGGGCGTGACGCCGTAGCGGACGGCGTCAGCCTTTCTTCTTCTTGGCCGCCTTCTTCTTCGCGACTTTCTTCTTCGCCGCCGCCGGCTTCGTCTTCACCGGACCGCCGATCGACCAGCTATGGCCGAAGGGATCGGCGAGCTTGCCGTAGCGCGCGCCCCAGAACTGGTCGGCGAGCGGCATCACCACCGTAGCGCCCGCCTTCACCGCCTTGTTCCAGACCTTGTCGGCATCGGGCACCTCGACGTGCACCGTGACCGAGGCGCCGCCGGCTTCGGTTGGCGGCTTGGTGCCGCTCATCTCGCCATACTCGTCGAAGGCGTCCGACAGCATCAGCGTGCCGCCGCCGATCACCAGCGTGGCATGCATCACGCGCTTCTTGTCCTCGGCCATCATCAGCATGGTCCGCACCGCGCCGAACGCCTTCTTGTAGAAGGCGATTGCTTCGAGACCGCCGCGCACCGTCAGGTAGGGCGATATGGGGGGAAAGGGCATCTTCGCTACCATCGTCGTCTCCTATCTGACCTCGACATCTTCCCAGAAGCCGATCCAGTGGTCGACGGACTTCATCTTGGGCTGCGGCGCCAGATAGGACCATGCCGCGCGCGGGCTCGCCGCCTTGCCATCGGTCACGTCGTAGAACTGCACGCCGTGGGGACACTCGAGATCGCTCGGCGTCTTGGGCGTGATCTTCAGCAGGTCCATCTGCACCTCCTTACGCGGGAAGTAGCGGTAGCCGCCGACTTCCAGCGTCCGATCGCTGCTCGCGATCACCTGGCCGTGCCAGGTTGCCGTGTGTGTCATCCGTTCAGTCCCCTGAATTGCGGGTCGGTCGCCTTGACGCTCGGCCGGGCCCCCATCTCGCGCGCCCAGCGTAGGCAATTAGGTGAGGCTCCGCCCAGTGCTTTCAACTCCTCGATCTCGGGGAAATAGAAAAAGATCGGCACCAGGAACAGGTCCGCCGCCGTCATCGCCTCGCCCGCCAGGAAGTGATGACCGGCCAGATGCCTGTCGATGATGCCGACGACTCGCGCCGTACGCTTCAGCCCATCCGCGATGCTTTCCTCGGTCCCCGGGATGATGCCGAAGCGTGGTGCGATGACGCCCGCCAGCGCAGACTGCACGACCGAATCGCAGACCACGCTGACCCATTGATCGCACAAGGCAGCGCCTTTGGGCTGCTTGGGCCAGAGCGGCGGCCCTTCGAATGTCCGGTCGATGTAGCGCACGATGGCCGGCGACTCATAGAGCGTGAAGTCCGCGTGCCTCATCGCCGGGATCTTGCCCAGCGGATTGATCGGTACGTTGCCGGGCATGGTCGGCACCAGCTCGTACTCGACGCCCTTTTCGCGTGCGGCCAGCCGCACCGCGCGGGTGAAGGGGCTGGGCGGAACGCCATGGATCTCGATCGTGGCCATCGTACGCTCCCTCAGTATTTGTCGTGCCGCCGCACCCAGGCCATCGGCCACGGCAGCTCCGCCTCGTCGCGGCCCTTGGAGGTGAGGTCGAGGAGCTGATAGGTGCCGTTGAGCGAATCGATGCCGCGGGAATAGCTCGAATAGGTGCGGTAGACCGCGCCGTCCTCGCCTTTGCGGAAGGCGCTGACCCCGGGCATTTCCTGGCCAGGCGGCTTGATCGTGCCGAAATTGTAGACGAGCCCCCGCTCTCCGGGTTCGAACGACACCGCGAAGTCCTGATTGAAATCGCTCGGCGCCGAGGAGACCCAGCGGAAGGTCCAGCCCATGCGCTTGCGATAGGCTTCGAGTCTGTCGAGCGGCCCGCGCGAGACGACGACGAACGCGGTGTCGCGCGCCGCGAGGTGCTTGTCGATGCCGTTGAAATTGTCCGACCAGAAGGAGCAGCTCGGGCAGCCTTCGTTCCAGTCCGTGCCGAACATGAAATGCTGGACGATGAGCTGACCGTGGCCGTCGAACAGGTCGCCGAGCGTCACCCGTCCCTCGGCGGAGTCGAAGGCATAAGGCTTGTCGACCTTCACCCAAGGCAGGGCCCGACGCTCGCGCGCCAGCTCCTCGCGGGCCTGGGTCAATGCCTTTTCCTTGGCGAGGAGTCCCTTGCGGGCGTCGAGCCATTCCTGTTGCGTCACGATGCGGTGCGCGGTCATCCGTTCCTCCGGAGAAATGCGTCGAGCTTGGTGAAGGAGCCGGTCCAGCCACGGTCGTGGTTGACCACGCCGCTGGCCTCGGCGAAACGACTCTGGACCATCGTCATCTCGGTCTTGCCACCGATCGCCTTGAAATCGAGCGTCACCACCGTCTCGTGCCCACGCGGCTTGGCGTGATCGCCGCCATCGTGCCAGGCCCAGGTGAAGGCGAGCCGCTCCGGCTCCTTCACCTCGAGATATGTTCCGGAAACGGCATGCTTGCCCTCGGTGCTGCGGCCGAGCAGGCGCCAGGCACCGCCGACACGGACATCGAGGTCGCAATGGACCGTCGTCACCTCCGACGGCCCGAACCATTGGGCGAACTGCTCGGGATCGGTCCAGGCCGCGAACACGCGCTCGCGCGGCGCATCGAACACGCGGCTGAGGCGCAGCGTGCGGTCGTCAACGGCGACGTCCATCGGTCTTGCCCTTTCGTGGTTTCTTCGGCGCCGTCGCGGGCGCCGTGTGCTTGAGGAAAGCATCGAGCTTGTCGAACTGGGTTTCCCAGAACTGGCGGTAGACCTCGATCCAGTCGGCGGCGGCCCGAAGCCCCTCGCCCCGCAGCTCGCAGCGCCTCCACTGTGCCTCGGTGTGCCGTTCGATCAGGCCGGCATCCGTCAGCACCCTGAGATGACGCGACACAGCGGGCAGCGACATGTCGAACGGCTCCGCGAGCTCGCCGACGGTCGCCCCACCGTTGGCGAGCCGCGCGAGGATCGCCCGCCGGGTCGGGTCGGCCAGAGCGGAGAAAGTCTGCGTGAGCTGATCCATATTTAACATATTGGTTAAATATGACGACCCGTCGAGCCGCCTCTTCTTGCGATCTCATGCCGCCATTTTAGGCGCCCGTACCAAGATCAACGAATACGGTCGCTACTGCATCTATCAACACTCGGTACTGTGTTGGAGGAGGCTCCTGCTGTTCACTGACACACCTCACCATGAGGAGTTCTCCATCGGCTGTGCCGACCCCGAGGTATGAAGCCAGGCAGCGGTTCAATTTTGTCCTCATCCTGAGAGCGTGTGAATCTTTGCGCTACAGGGGAGTTACCTCGTTAGGAACCGAGGCTTATGGGATAGGCAGCTGTCAGCCTCGGCCTGTCGTGGTTGGCGACGGACCGGGACGACGAGCACCCTGTCAGCTTCTGCCACCGA
>CANIRG010000363.1 GCA_947469635.1 Rhodospirillales bacterium
ACCAGCGGCTCCGACCAGGAGGGCATGACGCGCGCCACGACGCCCGCGCCGCAGAGGCCGGCGACGGCGGCGAACAGGCCCTGCGCCACGTAGTCGGCGGGCGCGCCGGCCGCCTGCGCGGTGTCGCCCACCCACTGCCGCCAGTCGCCCGGCAGCAGATGGAGCGGGAAGGGCGGCACGGCGCCGCGCTGGTCGTCGAGCAGGCTGGCGTCGATCTCCGGCCATGGCGCCGGCTCGGCCTCCGCTTCGGGACGAGGCGCGACGTGTTGACGGATGCGCATCGCTTCCTCGAACGGAACGAAGCCCGGCGGCGGGGTCACATGGTCATGCAGCATGTTGGGTCTCCTGAGGTTGAGGCACGAAAACGGGAGGCAAGGGTTGTGGATTGTCGAAGGCGCGCTTGAGGCGATGCGCCAGCATCTCGTTCTGGCAGACGAGGCCCGGCACATCGGCCAGCCGGAAGGGCGCGCACCGCCAGTCGACGATCACGACGCCGCAGCAATGGCTGCACAGCCACGCCAGCGGATCGTTGAAGATCAGCACCGGCCGGTCGAGCCGGCGGGCACGCTCGATGGTTTCCTCGCCCAGCAGGCGGGCGATGCCGAGGCGGGTGCGCATGGCGCGCGTGTCGAGCGAGGTGGCGACCAGGTCGACCAGCACGCCGTCCTCGTAGGCGCCGACGATGCCGGCCATCTTGCCTTCGAGGTCGGGCTCGTAGAATTGCCGGTCCGCCGTGACCGGAGCGAAGCCCCAGGTCGGCCGGCGATCGAAGCCGAGGCCGACGGCAGCCAGCGTGGCGGCGACCTCCGGTTGATGCGCGAGACGAGCCGCCTGGTTCAGCTCGCGCAGGAGATGTTCGGTTGGAATGACGACCTCCCTGTGAGGCCTTCATCCATAAACCTGAGTCGGTGGAATCGACGAATACGGTCGCTACTGAAGCTTGAAGGCCGGTCGGAGTGCTTCGGAAATTCCGCTAAATCGATTTTCCGGAATTTGCGAAGCACTCATCAGGCGGTGATTGTCAACTCCGGGGAGCGGCGAGATCGCCAAGCAGCGCGGATAGCGCGCTGAGCGTCTGTAAAGAATGCTTCGGAAATTCTGGAAAATCAGCCGTCTGCCCCGAACGAAGTGAGGGATCCTTCCCTTGGCCCCTGGCCGAAGGCAGTAACAGTTGGCGAAGCCACATGGGATGCCCTGCGTTTGAAGGACGCATTCCAAGGAGCCTTCACCGCTGACCTCGATGGAAAGGCGCTCGTCAGAAATTGACTCGTTCGCACCGTAACTCGGCTATTATCCGATAGCAGATTCGAAAGGCGTTGACGCAAGAGGAGGCGTGCATGTCCATAACTTCGAACGCCTTTGGGCGCGTAACACTGACTGGCCAGGATGCCAAGGAATTCAAGTCGCAAGTTCGTCGTGGCCGGGCGAGCACAGCGTCGCGTCACGCCGTGAGCGAAGGCGTCAAGCTCGCGAAGCAGCTCGGCAAGCGCGGTAGCGTCACGATCAAGCTGACGAAGCCCGCTTCCAGATAGTGCCCGCCGCTTATTCCATTCGGCAGATCGAGCCCGGAGACAATCTCTCGGGGCTCTCCCCCCGGTGACGCTGCTTTCCAGCCGCTGAAGACATTCCTGCAGCGGCATGCCGTCAACTACCACAAGGCCGATCTCGGTAAGACTTATGGTGCATTTTCAGACCAGCAACCGACCAAGGCGATAGGATAGGCTACGTGACGTTGGTATGCGGAGAGATCGCCGCCTTCGAGGAATTGAATACGAGAGAGAGAGTTTTCCGTAACTCCAATTTCCTGCGCTGAAGATCGCAAGGCTTGCGGTTGACAGGCGCCATCGCACAGCCGGCATTGGCTATCAGTTGGTGCTTTTGGCAATCGGTGTCGCGAAGGCAGAAATCTCGCCGCGTGCGGGCTGCCGATTTGTCGCGATCGATTCGAAGCGGCAGTCTGTGGAATTCTACCGACGGCAGGGCTTCACGTTTCTGGATACGGCGGACAATCATGCTCGCGAGACGCCGATCATGTTCCTCGATCTGAACAAGCACGACCAGAGCTGAGCAGGCCGTAAGGAGTCCTTCGCAAATTCCGGGAAATCATTTCCGGAGTTTCCGAAGGACTCGGGGCCCCGTCGTCAGCCGCGCCAGGGGCCGACGTCGAGCCAGGTGCTCTGGTAGGTCGCCCCCTCGCCCATGTCGGTGTAGCGGTCGGAGCAGAGCATGTTGATCGTGCCCGACACCGACTCGTGGCTGGGGCGCTGGCCGGGGACCAGCACCACGCCCGGCTGGACCTCGTCGTTCACCTTGAGCATCAGCCCGACCTCGCCACGGTCGTTGAACAGCCGCACCTCTGCGCCGTCGGCCAGGCCGCGCGCCTTGGCGTCGTCGGGATGGAGGATGCAGAAGGGCTTGCCCTCGCGGTTGCGCAGGAAGTCGACGCCGGAGAAGGCGGTGTGCGCCTGGAAGTAGCCGGGAGCGGTGAGCAGGCGTAGCGGCCACCTGGCGGCCTCCTCCGTCTCGATCGGGTCGGGGACCCAGTCGGGCATCGGCGGCAGGCCCTGCTTGGCCAGCTGCTCGGAATAGAATTCGAGCTTGCCCGACGGTGTCTTGAAGGGCTGGCCGTCCCAACCGTGGGCGATGTTGATGGGGACGCCCGCGAACAGCTGGGCCGGATCGGCCTTGGACGCGGGGCCGGTCGAGCCCTTGAAGAACTCCTTGGCCGCATCCTGCGGCGCGAGGGTGAAGATCCTGTCGCTGAGACCCATGCGCTTGGCCAGCGCCTGCGCCACGTCGACGTTGGAGCGCGCCTCGCCCGCGGGCTCGGCGGCCTTCTGGCCCCATTGCATCCAATAGGCGCCATAGGCGCGATAGAGATCGTCCGTCTCGAGATAGGTCGCGGCCGGCAGCACGATGTCGGCGTAGCGCGCGGTCTCGCTCAGGAAGGGATCGTGCACCACGGTGAACAGATCCTCACGCAGCAGGCCCTTCCGCACCTTGTGCACTTCCGGGCAGGTCACGGCGGGATTGTTGGCCGAGACATAGAGCGCGCGGATTGCCGGGCCCTTCATGTTCAGCAGCTCCTCGCCCAGCCGCAGGTGGTTGACCTGGCGCGCCGTCGCCGGGCCCGAGGGCTTGCGGATGGCGGCGTAGTTGAGGTCGCACGACGCCGCGGTCAGCAGCAGCGCGCCGCCGCCCTTGCGGGCGTAATGGCCGCTCACGCCCGGCAGCAGCACCACGGTGCGCAGCGCCTGGCCGCCGGCGGTGAGGCGGGTCATGCCTTCGCCGAGGCGGATCATCGCCTTCTTCGCCTTGCCGTACATGGCGGCGAACTTCTCGATGTCGGCGACCGAAAGGCCGGTGATCTCCGCCGTCCTCTCCGGCGTGAACCGGGGCAGCACCTCGCGCTCGATCTGGTCGAAGCCCAGCGTGTGCTGGGCGATGTAGGCGCGGTCGGCGAGCTTGTCGCGCACGAGGATGTGCATGACGCCCAGCGCCAGCGCGGCATCGGTGCCGATGCGGATCGGCAGGTAGAGGTCGGCCGACTTGGCGCTGCGGGTGCGGCGCGGATCGATCACCACGATGGGCAGGCCGCGCGTCTTCTTGCCGTGCTCCACCAGCGACCAGAAATGGACATTGGTGGCGGCGAGGTCGGCGCCCCAGGAGATCACCAGGTCGGAATGGACGACGTCCTCGGGATCGGCGCCGCCCACGGGACCCACGGTCACGTCCCAGGCCGCCTCGCAGCAGGTGTCGCAGACCGTGCCGGCCTGCAGGCGCGAGGTGCCGAGCGCATGGAACAAGCCGTTCACCATGCCGCGGTTCATCAGCCCCTGATGGGCGGAGTAGGCGTAGCCCAGGATGGCGAGCGGGCCGCTCTCGGCGATGATCGCCTTCCACTTGGCGGCGATCTCGTCGAGCGCCTCGTCCCAGGTGATGGGCGCGAACTGGCCCGAGCCCTTGGCGCCGACGCGCCGCAGCGGCGTGGCGATGCGCTCGGGCGAGTTCACCAAGTCGGCGTCGCGGTTCACCTTGCCGCAGGCGAAGCCGGCTGTGTAGGGATGATCGGGGTCGCCCTGGATGCGCACCACCTTGCCGTTGTCGACATGGGCAATGAGCGAGCACATGTCGGGGCAATCGTGCGCACAGACGACTCTAACTTGATTCACCGTACCGTCTCCCCAAAAACAGGAAACGGCACCGTATCAGAGGCGGGCGGAAATCCGGCCCTACTTCTTCTTGGCTGCAGCCTTAGCGGGCTTGGCGGCGGGCTTCGCCTCGGGCTTGGTCTCGGCCTTCGCCTGGACCTTGGGCTCCGGTGCGGGCGGCGGCGGCGGGGCATTGGGGTCGACCGGCTTGACGCCGATCGTGCCGGTCATGCCGAAACGATCCTTGAAGCGCTGGACGCGGCCACCGCGATCGATGCTCTGGCGCACGCCGGTCCAGGCCGGATGCGTCTTGGGGTCGATATCGAGGCGGAGGCTGGCGCCTTCCTTGCCCCAGGTCGATTTGGTCTCGAACGATGTGCCGTCGGTCATCACCACGGTGATCTTGTGGTAGTCCGGGTGGATCTTCTCTTTCATGGCCTTCTCCAACGCTTGTAGGCCGATTCCGACCGGCCGGCGCGACAGGGCCGGGGGTATACCCGCCCGAATGGCTGGGGACAAGCCCGGGGCCCGCCCTGCGCGCGCTCATGCTTCCTCCCCTTCGCGGACTCCGCGAAGGGGAGGTGTCGGCGTCTTACGCCGACGGAGGGGTCGAGAGCGCCAAATGGAGCCTCCGACCCCTCCGACGCCGTAAGACGGCGCCACCTCCCCGCGCGAACGCGCAGGGAGGAAAGGCTGGAGGCCTCGCCGACAAGCCGGTTGTCCGGGCCGGAAGGGGCCTGTAGACCGGCCGCCTGATGACAGACAGCCCCTTCATAACCCTCGCCGACAGCCTCCTGGCGGCCCTGGAAGACGGTATCGGCTCCGATGCCGAGCTCCAGGCCGGAATCCTGACCGTCGAGGCCGACGAGGGGACCTGGATCATCAACAAGCACGGTCCCACCCGGCAGGTCTGGGTGAGTTCGCCCAAGTCGGGCGCCCGCCACTACAGCTTCGACGCCGCGACCGGCCGGTGGGTCGATACGAGGGGCGGCGGCGATCTTCTGGCGAGCCTGTCGGCCGAGCTGGGGGTCGAGCTGGCCTGGACGCCGAAATGAACCGGTTCGGGGGCCTCGGGCTCCTCGGGCCCTATCTGCGGCCCTATCGCGGGCGCGTGGTCCTGGCGCTGCTGTCGCTGCTGGTGGCGGCGGGCACCGTCCTGGCCTTCGGCGCCTGCCTGCGGGCCCTGATCGACCGCGGCTTCGTCGAAGGCCGTCCCGACGTGCTGAACTATGCCCTGGCCTCGCTGCTGACCGTGGCGGCGGTCCTGGCCATCGCCTCGGGCGCGCGCTTTTACCTCGTGTCGTGGCTTGGGGAGCGGGTGGTGGGCAACCTGCGCAAGGACGTCTTCGCCCATGTGCTGCGGCTGGGGCCGGCCTGGTTCGAGATCAAGCGCTCGGGCGACGTCATGAGCCGCATCTCGGCCGACGCCCAGCTCATCGAGCAGGTGATCGGCTCCTCGGCCTCGGTGGCGCTGCGCAACACGCTGATGTGCGTGGGCGGCATCGTCATGCTGGTCATCACCAACCCCAAGCTCGCGCTGCATGTGCTGGCCGTCGTGCCGCTCGTGGTCGTGCCGATCGTGCTGTTCGGCCGCAAGGTGCGGGCGCTCTCGCGCGAGGCCCAGGCCCGCATCGCCGACATGGCGGCGGAAGGCGGCGAGACGCTCGACGCCGTGCGCACCGTGCAGGCCTTCGGACAGGAGGATCGCGCCGCCGCCCGTTTCGGCGTGGCGACCGAGCGGGCCTTCGACGCCTCGCTGCGGCGCATCGCCCGGCGCGCCACGATGACCACGCTGGTGATCTTCATCGTCTTCGCCGCCGTTGGCTTCCTGCTGTGGATGGGGGGCCAGGACGTGATCGCCGGCCGCATCTCGGCGGGCGACCTCTCGGCCTTCGTCTTCTACGCCGTGCTCGTGGCGACCTCGGGCGGCGCCATCAGCGAGACCATCGGCGACCTCCAGCGCGCCTCGGGCGCCGCCGAACGCCTGGCCGAGCTGTTGACCGAGAAGCCGGTGATCGCCGAGCCCGCGTTGCCCAGGTCGCTGCCCAGGCCGACCAAGGGCGCGGTGTCCTTCGCCGATGTCTCCTTCCGCTATCCCACCCGGCCCGATAGCCTGGCGCTGCAAAAGTTCGACCTCAGCATCGCGGCGGGCGAGACGGTGGCGCTTGTGGGCCCCTCGGGCGCGGGCAAGACCACGGTCTTCAACCTGCTGCTGCGCTTCTACGATCCCGAGGCGGGATCGATCGCCATCGACGGCGTCGACATCCGCGAGCTGCGGCTGGCCGAGCTGCGCGGCGCGCTCGCCATCGTGCCGCAGGAGCCGGTGCTGTTCACCGCCTCGGTGGCCGAGAACATCCGCTACGGCCGGCCCGACGCCTCCGACGCCGAGGTCAAGGCCGCCGCCGAGGCCGCCTCCGCGCTGGCCTTCATCGAGGCCCTGCCGCAGGGCTTCGCCACCGACCTCGGGGCACGCGGCGTGCGCCTCTCGGGCGGGCAGCGGCAGCGCATCGCCGTCGCCCGCGCCATCCTCTGCGATCCGGCGATCCTGCTGCTCGACGAGGCCACCAGCGCCCTCGATGCCGAGAGCGAGCTGGCCGTGCAGCAAGCGCTCGACCGGCTCAAGGACGGACGCACCACCCTGGTGATCGCCCATCGCCTCGCCACGGTTCAGAAAGCCGATCG
>CANIRG010000364.1 GCA_947469635.1 Rhodospirillales bacterium
CCTCGCGGCCGGGCAGGAAATCCTTGATCCGATCCCATTGGTCGTCCCGCAAACCATAGCGTCGCATTCGTCGGTCCCTCGATTGGCCGACTTGCTATGAATCATGCATCTTTAACCGTGGGAATCCCCTAATTGAGGACACACCCTAGGAGATCGAAGTGCAATTCACGCAGGAACACGACGAGATCCGCCGCACGCTGCGCAGCATCATCGACAAGGACATCAATCCGCACGTCGACCAGTGGGAAGAGGACGGCATCTTTCCCGCCCACGAGGTCTTCAAGAAGCTGGGCAATGCCGGCCTGCTCGGCATCCACAAGCCCGTCGAGCACGGCGGAATGGGTCTCGATTATTCCTACGCCATGGTGATGGCGGAGGAGCTGGGCGCCATTCATTGCGGCTCGGTGCCGATGGCGATCGGCGTGCAGACCGACATGGCGACGCCGGCTCTCGCTCGTTACGGCAGCGATGAGCTGCGCAAGGAGTTCCTGGCGCCGTCGATCAGCGGCGACTTCGTTGCCTGCCTCGGCGTCTCGGAAGTAGGTGCGGGGTCCGACGTCGCTTCGATCAAGACGACGGCACGCCGTGTCGGCGGCGACTGGGTGATCAATGGCGGCAAGATGTGGACGACCAACGGCACGCAGGCCGACTGGATGTGCCTGCTCGCCGGCACCGGCGACGGACCGGCCCACAAGAACAAGTCGCTGATCTGCCTGCCGATGAAGACCAAGGGCGTGCAGATCGTGAAGCAGCTCGACAAGCTCGGCATGCGCAGCTCCGACACCGCGCAGATTTTCCTCGACGAGGTGAAGGTGCCGGTGGGCAACCTGATCGGCCAGGAAGGCATGGGCTTCGTCTACCAGATGCAGCAGTTCCAGGAGGAACGGCTGTGGGGTGCCATCTCGGCCGTGGTCGGCATGGAACGATTGATCGACCAGACCGTCGAATACACGCGCGAGCGCAAGGTGTTCGGCCGGCCCCTGCTCGACAACCAGGTGATCCATTTCAAGCTGGCCGAGCTCAGGACCGAAATCGAGCTGGTGCGCTCGCTCTGCTACCGCGCCTGCGAGGAATATATCGACGGCACCGACGTGACGATGCTGGCCTCGATGGCCAAGCTCAAGGCCGGCCGCATGATGCGTCTCGTCACCGACGGCTGCCTGCAATATTGGGGCGGTGCCGGCTATCTCTGGGACTCGCCGACGGCACGCGCTTTCCGTGACACACGGCTCGCCTCGATCGGCGGCGGCGCCGACGAAGTGATGCTGCAGATCATCTCCAAGCTGATGGGCACCCTGCCCCGCGTCGAAAGCCGATAATAAAACGTGTCAACCCGAGCACAGCGAGGGATCCCTCGCTTTTGCTGGGGATGACAAAGGAGTTGCGATGAAGGACTTCCTCCCTGCCTACGAAACGCTGCTGCTGAAGCGCGAGCGCTCGCGTCTCTACGTGACGCTCAATCGTCCCGAGGTGAAGAACGCGCTCAACCCGACACTCATCGGCGAGCTGCGTTCGGTGTTCGAGATCCTGCGCGACCGGCGCGACATCAAGGTCGTGATCCTGCGCGGCGCAGGCGGCACCTTCTGCGCTGGCGCCGATCTCAAGAACATGGAGCAGAGCTTCACCGACAAGCCCAAGCCGGGCGAGAAGGACCCGATTGCCGTCTGGAACCGCGGCTTCGGCAACTTCCTCGAGGCGGTGAACACCACGCCGCAGGTCGTCGTGGCGGCGGTCGAGGGCTACGCCATCGCCGGTGGCTTCGGCATCGTCTGTGTCTCTGACGTGGCGATCTGCACCGAGGGTGCGGGCTTCGCCATGAGCGAGACCGCCATCGGTATCGTGCCAGCGCAGATCGCGCCCTTCGTTGCCGCCCGCATCGGCGTGCCGCAGACGCGGCACCTCACGCTCACGGCCGCCCGGTTCAAGGGGCCGGAGGCCCTGCGGCTGGGCATCGCCCACTATCTCGTGAAGGACACGGCCGAGCTCGACGCCAAGCTCGAGGAAGTGCTGAAGCAGATCGACAGATGCGCGCCCATCGCCAATGCGCTTACCAAGGAAGTGGTGATGAAGGTCGGCACCCTGCCCTTGTCGGAGGTGCTCGACTTCGCCGCCGACAAGTTCGCCGAGGCGCGGCGCGGACCGGAGGCCGGCGAAGGCCTGCGCGCCTTCGCCGAGAAGCGGCCCCCGAAATGGGCCGTCGAGTGATGGGCTTCACCAAGGTCCTGGTCGCCAATCGCGGCGAGATCGCCTGGCGCGTGATGCGCACGGCCAGGGCGATGGGGTATCGCACCGTCGCGGTCTACTCCGATGCGGACAAGGACGCGCCGCACGTCGCCTTCGCCGACGAGGCGGTGCGCATCGGCCCGCCGCCCGTAGGCGAGAGCTACCTCAGCATCGACCGCATCCTCGAAGCCGCCCACACATCCGGCGCCGACGCGATCCATCCCGGCTACGGCTTCCTCTCCGAGAACGAAGCCTTCGCGACGGCCTGCGAAAAAGCGGGGCTGGTGTTCATCGGTCCCCCGCCTGCCGCCATCGCCGCCATGGGCAACAAGGCCGCCGCCAAGCGCCGCATGATCGATGCCGGCGTACCGTGCGTACCGGGCTATCAAGGTGCCGACCAGAGCGACGGCAATCTGGAGAACGAGGCACGCAAGATCGGCCTGCCGGTGATGGTCAAGGCGGCGGCCGGCGGTGGCGGGCGCGGCATGCGCCTCGTCGAACGCGACGCCGATCTCCTGGATGCCATCCGCACGGCGCGGGCCGAAGCCGAAAGCGCCTTCGGCTCGGGCGAGCTGATCCTCGAGAAGGCGGTGATCGATTCGCGCCATGTCGAGATCCAGGTCTTCGCCGATTCGCACGGCAACGTCATTCACCTCGGCGAGCGCGACTGCTCGGTGCAGCGCCGCCATCAGAAGGTGATCGAGGAAGCGCCCTCGCCCGCCGTGAACGCCGACCTGCGCCAGCGCATGGGTGCGGCGGCCGTCGCGGCGGCCAGGACCATCGGCTATCGCGGGGCTGGCACGGTCGAGTTCCTGCTCGGCAACGACGGCGCCTTCTACTTCCTGGAGATGAACACACGGCTTCAGGTCGAGCATCCGGTGACCGAGGCCATCACCGGCCTCGATCTCGTCGAATGGCAGTTGCGGGTGGCGCGCGGCGAGATGCTGCCGCTTACGCAGGAGCAGGTGCGCTTCGCCGGTCACGCCATCGAGGTACGGCTCTATGCCGAGGACGCCTATGCCGGGTTCCTGCCCCAGACCGGCCGCATCGACGTCTGGCGGCCCGCCTCAGGGCCAGGCGTGCGCATCGATCACGGCATGAAGGACGGCCTCGCCATCTCGCCCTTCTACGATCCGATGATCGCCAAGGTGATCGCCCATGGCGCTACCCGCGAGGAGGCGCTGAGGCGGCTGGTGAAGGCGCTGCGCGACACAGTCGTGCTGGGGCCGACGACCAACCGCCACTTCCTCATTCGCCTGCTGGACCATCCCGAGTTCGCCGCGGGCAAGGCGACGACCTCCTTCATCGGCAAGCACAGCTTCCCGTCGCCGGAGGTGAGCGAACGACACTGGACCCTGGCGGCGAGCCTGCTGTGGCGGCAATCGGCCGAGCGCTATCCGCCCGACCTGCGCGGCTGGCGCAACTCCAACCCCGAGCCGACCCAGATCAAGCTCGCGGTCGGCGAGACGGTTCGCACGCTGCTCCTCGCCGATGGCGGCAAGGACGGCGCGCCATTCCATATCGACGGCCGCGACGTCGTCGTCGATCTCGATGCCCACACCGTGCGCTTCCACGACCGCACCTATGCGCCGCCCGCTTCCGCGGCGGCCGGCGGCGACGGCAAGCTGCGCGCACCGATGGACGGACGCATCGTCGCGATCCGTGTCGCCGCGGGCGACACCGTGGTGCGCGGCCAGACACTGGTCGTGCTGGAGGCGATGAAGATCCAGCACCAGATCAAGGCTGCGGCCGACTCAACGATTGAATCTGTTTCCGTGCAGGAGGGCCAGCAGGTGGCCAACCGCACCGTGCTGGTGACGCTGGCGAGCTAGCGGTTTTGTGCATGTCGCAGGGGGCAGAGTCGTGAGACTCTGAGACTCGCGCCCAAAACCCTTATGCCATGGGCATCGGAGGCGTCTCACCCCTGTTGAGACTCGTGAGACTGTTATGTTGGAGAGCCTGCTGGCAAACTGAGCCTGTTGTCCTTGCGCACCGACGCCGGCGACGCGGCGTCGACCGTGTTTTCACTGACGCAGCCTGCCAGCGAAAGTGCTATCAATTTCAGCACGACTGCACGCATAGACGTTACGCTATCGGTCGCTGCCGCTTGCGGCAGCCAAGAAGGCTTCGGGGAAGATACATGCGACGCACCAACTGGCTGGTCATTTTCTCGCTCGCGACGGCTGGCGTGTTCCCCGACGCTCTCCAGGCTCAGGACTATCCCAGCAAGCCGATCACCATCGTCGTGCCCTTCACTGCCGGCGGGCCGACGGACGTCATGGCACGCATCGTGGGCGAGCATATGGGCAAGCAGCTCGGCCAGCAGATCGTCATCGACAACACCACGGGCGCGGCGGGTTCGATCGGCGTCGGCAAGGTGGCGCGCGCCGCCGCGGACGGTTACACGATCAGCATCGGCCATGTCGGCACGCATGTCGCGAACGGCATCCTCTACAAGAACCTGAATTACGATATCCTGACCGACCTTGAGCCGATCGCGCTGCTGCCGCGCAACCCGCTGCTGGTCGTCACCACGAACCAGGTGCCGGCCGCGACGCTGTGGGGTGTCGTGAACTATCTCAACGACACCGGTTCCCGAATCTTCGGCGGCACGGCGGGTGTCGGTTCAGGCTCGCATCTCGGCGCGCTCGCCTTCTTCGCCGCGACCAAGGCCAGGTACCAGCTCGTGCCCTATCGCGGCACCGGGCCCGCCGTGCAGGACCTGATCTCCGGCCAGATCCAGATCATGGTCGACCAGTCGGCCAACTCGCTGCCTCATGTGCGGGCGGGCAAGATCAGGGCCTACGCCGTGACGGCCGCGAAGCGCAGTCCGGCCGCGCCGGAAATTCCGACCGCTGCCGAAGCGGGCTTCCCGATGGAGGTCGCGATCTGGCACGGGCTCTGGGCGCCGAAGGGCACCCCCCGGCAATCCTCGCCAGGCTGAGCACGGCCGCCGTCGCCGCGATGCAGGATCCCGACGTCCGCCGCCGCATGGCCGACCTGGGTCAGGAGATCCCGACGCCGGAGCAGATGGCGCCGGCAGCTTTCGCCACCTTTCATCGCGCCGAGTTCGACAAATGGCGGCCGTTGCTCGCGGACGTGAAGATCGAGTGACGGTTCGGGATCAGGCTGCGTAGCTCGGCGGCACGGGACACGGCGGCAACAGCCTTTCCAGCGCCTTGGCGACACCCAGCAGATTCGCTTCGCCCCAGCGCTTGCCGACGAGCTGCAGACCGATCGGCAAGCCCTCCCTTGAGAAGCCGCAGGGGAGCACGATCGAGGGCTGGCCGGTGAAGTTGGCGAGATAGTTGTAGGACGTGCCGGCGAAGAAATAGGGATGCGCCACGCCGTCGATCATCAGCGGCACGCTCGGCTTCTGGCGGATGAAGGCCGCGTCCGGCATCACCGGCATCAGCCAGGCATCATAGCCGTCGAGGAAGGTTTCGCAGGCGCGGATCGTGCGGTCGCGCCGATCGAGGACGGCGAAGAACTCCGCCATGTCGAGCCGGGCGGCGCGCGCCACCGAGCGCACCGAGGGATCGGGCGAGCCGATCTTGGCCATGAAGCGCTCGCGCTCGCCCAGAGGCTGCAACGCGCGGACCAGATACTGGAAGAGATCCGACCAGTCGTCCCAGCTCTGCTGCCAGTCGAGGCCCTCGGGCGCGGCGTGTTTCACCTTCGCGCCGGCCTTGGCGAGCAGCCGCGCCGTCGCCTCGATCACCGCAGCCGTGTCGGACGAGACCCTGACCAGTGGATTGCTGTCCAGGACCGCGATGCGCAGGCCCTTGGCCGCGAGCGCGGGCGCCGGTCCGATCGGCACGGGGGCCGCCTCGGCCTCGTTGCCGTCCGGGCCGGCCACGATCCGCAGCGCCGTCTCGAGATCCTCCACGGAACGTGCCAGTGGCCCGAACACGCCCATGTAGCGCACGGTGCGCGTGACGCCCGGGAGGTCTGGCACATGGCCGCGGCTGGGCACGCGCCATTCTGTGGGCTTCAGCGAGAAGATGCCGTTGTAGTGCGCGGGGTTGCGTACCGAGCCGCCGATGTCGCTGCCCAGCTCGAGCGGCGACAGGCGCGCGGCCACCGCGGCGGCACCGCCGCCCGTCGAACCGCCGGCCGTCCGGCGCTCGTCCCAGGCATTCCTGGTGATGCCGAACAGCGGGCTCTCGGTCTGAAAGTCTGCGCAGAGCTCGGGCACATTGGTCTTGCCCAGGATGACCGCGCCGGCCGCCCGCAGCCGCGCCACGAGGCTGGCGTCCGCGCTGGCAATATTGTCCTTGAGCGGCGGATGGCTCGAGGTGGTGGCGAGGCCTGCGACGTCGAAGGCCTCCTTGATGGTGATCGGCACGCCGTGCAGCGGCCCAAGCTTGGCGCCCTTTTTCGCACGCACCCTGTCGGCCGCACGGGCGGCCTTGAGGGCGCCGTCGCGATCCACCACGACGAGCGCGTTGATCGGACCGTTCAGCCGGGCGATGCGCTCCAGATGCGCCTCGGTCGCCTCGCGCGCGCTCAACCTGCCGTTTCGTATGGCGCGGGCAAGCCGCGTAGCGGTCTCGAAACATGGGTCCATGCATGCCTCCCCTGCGACGCCCCGAGACTAGCCGCGCCA
>CANIRG010000365.1 GCA_947469635.1 Rhodospirillales bacterium
CCTTCGCGGATCAGTGGAGCTCCCCAGAGGGGGAACCGGTAGAAATCGGCACGACCGATTGAGCGGGCGGGGTATAAGCCCTGCCGCGACAGGAGTCAAAAAGCGTGACGGACGAGCGCAAGCCCTTGAACGACAACGAAGTTTACCGCGCCCCGTGCCGGGCTGGTCGCTGCTGCTCTTCGCCTTCGCCCTGGTGGTCCTGGGCTTCGTCGCTGCGCGCCTGCTGCCCGACACCGGCATGCTGACCGTTCTTACCCTCTTTTTCAGCGTCGGCCTCGCCGCGGTGGTGCTGTCCGTGCTGCCGATGGGCTGGGCCGCCCTGCCGGCGATGGGTTTCCGGCCCGCGGGCTGGCGGCCGATCCTGTTCGGGACGCTGGGCACGCTCGGCCTGTCGCTGGCGGTGAGCCTCCTCGGCATCGAGGTCGAGGGCATGAAGCAGGTGTTCAGCGGGATCCGCGGCCCGAAGCAGATCGTCTACAGCCTGCTGCTGCTGGCCGTCTTCGCGCCGCTCGTCGAGGAGCTGATCTTCCGCGGCCTGATCTACGGCTGGCTGGCCGGCCGCTGGGGCACGACCGTGGCCTGGATCGGCAGCACGCTGACCTTCGCCGCGGCCCATTTCGAGCCCGCGCATATCCTGCTGGTGCTGCCGCTCGCCGTCCTGTTCGGCTGGCTGCGCCGACGGACGGATTCGCTGCTGCCGTCGCTGGTGGCGCACATCGCCAACAACGCAATGGCCGTGGGGGCGGCGGTGGCGTTCGAGGGGGTGGGCTGACGCGCATCGTCGAGGCATCATTGGGTCGCGTGCTTCGCTTCGGCGGCCCGATGATTTTGCGAAGATTCCCCCTGTGAAAGACCGATCCTCCGTTTTGGGCGGCGCAACGACGCCTCGGGGGCGACTATCCCTCTGCCTCGTCCGAACGGTGCCCTTCCTTCAATTCCGTGATGGCGCGATGGACGGCCTTCAGCTCGGACGGTGCGCCGGGCCCCCTCATCGACGGCAGTCGCTTTGCCAGCTCTTCGAGCGCTGGCACGGCCGAGACGATGTTGAGTTCTGTGGTCAATATGCAAGCTTCGAACCGCAAAGCCTCATTGGCCGATGATAGCCACTCCGCTATCACTTGATCCGCCATCCGACGCTCGGCCGCATCGAATTTTCGATAGAGTGCCTGCATTCGCTCGAAGACGAGCACGGGATCCTTGAAGGCGTCCGCGTCCTTCTTGGCGTCTCTCCGATACTCATTCATCTCATGCCGGAATTCGTCGAGAGTCATTTGATCACCGTGATGTATTCAGGTGGGATTGGGTAGGGAAAGTGAATCTCGTATCCACCACCCGGCATGCCGAAGCTTCTCGTGACCGGCGTAGGCTTGGGAATGACGTATCCGCGGGCACGCATTGCTTCCAAGTCGATGCGGAGGATTGCTCCCGGTAACTCCCGCCAGGGAGGTAAGGCCAGATCGATCTGAGCTTGCAGCGGGCTAAGGCTGCGTGTCGTGGTGGCGTATGACCCGTCGTATAAGCCGCCTTTCTGGATAAGCCGCACAATGTCGTTGCGGGTGAAGTGGAAGGCCTCGTTGCCAGCCGCGGGTCTCTCCTGCCATCGCCTGAGATCGATCGAATACTGGCCTTGAGGCGTCCATTCGAATGTGGGCCGTCCCTTTTCGTCGATCCGGCTTATCCTGGGCTGGATGGCCGGATCGTTGATGGACAGCCGGAATGGATCAATGACCCCGCCAACTTTTGGAGCGACGCCCGGTGTGACTTCTGCGTCCCTGGCTCCTTCCCTGAGACGTATCAACTCGTCGCGAACGGCCCTTACAGCTCGAGGATGCGGAACACCGTTGATCGGCAAGACATAGGAAAGGTAGGGATGTTCGGGTCGAGTTCCCTTATCGCGCGGATATGCGATTCGAATATCTCGATCCGCATCTCTTCCCAGGGTCGGACAAGACGTCCTCCTCTTACTGTCCCACTGGGCCTGGCTTGCGCTGGCATCAGGTTGTCGTCGCCCTTAGCGATTGTCTCTGGCGATATCGCGTGGGGTGCGAGCATGATCTCAGACTTCTGCGCGACACTGTCGATCATGGTGTCGATGTTCTGCTCAAGCACCCTGTCCACGCGTTTGCGATCCTCGGGCGTGAGGCGGGCCCAGATGGCGATCGGCGGACGCTCGATGCGGGGAAGGCCGTCGGGGCCGGGGATAGTGAGCCAGTCGTGGACGCTGCGAGCGAGCCTGGCCTTGTCCTCGTCGAGCTGGCGCTTTGCCTTGCCGAATTGGATGTCGATGAAATGTTGATTGGTGGCGCGCTGCGTGTCGTTGTCCTTCCAGTCGGTGTTGTTCTTAGCCGTGGCCTCGGCTTCGGCCTTGTCGAGATCTTCGATGGACGTGTTGATGGTGAGCGACAGCGGCGCGATCCTGGCGACGTACTCCCGGCCGATCTCGATCTCGCGGGCGTCCTCGATGATCTCGTCCAGAAGCTCGGCATCACCGGGGATAAGCTTGCTCTTCGTCTGCTCGTGCAGCTTGATGGCCGCCGAGTGCGCGCCCTTGGCGAGGGCGCCTTCGATGGCGTGACGGAAGATCGATGAGCGCGCGATGTCGACCTCTGCCTGCGCTTCGGGAGCGTCCGGACTGTGGCCCGAGGCTCTCGCGTGATCGCGCGCCGAGCTTTCGCTCGCATTGGCCAGCGCCTCGATCATGCGCTGGTCGGCATAGTCTATGCCAGCTTGCCGGTTCAGCCGGTCGAGGCGACCGCGATTAATGGACTTTTGCCACACCCAAGGACTGGCGGCCAACATGGTCGCCGATATCGAAGTGCTCGACGATCTTGTGCTTGCCCAGCGTCTCGCCCAGCCATTCGCGCTGAACCTCGTTGGCGGCGCGGCCCAGCGTCTCCTGGCGCGCCGCCTCGAGCCTGGCGCGGATCGCAGGCGCATTCAGGATCGCATCACGGCCGGTCTGCTTGAAGAAGGCATCGTCGCCGTCGTGCAGGATCTCGTCCCGAAGGTCGATGAACTCGTTGTTGAGCTCGTCGACGCGGGTGGCGTTGGCGCGATCGACCTCGTCCCAGTCGTTGAGCCCGAGCTCGAGGCTCGGATCCATCGCATAGGAGGTGGAGGCGGCATAGGCCTCGACGGGAATGCCGAGGTCGGCGGCCGTCGGCGGAGGGGCCTCCTGGCCGGGTTCGGCTTCTTCCAGTGAGAATTGCGGCAGCTTGAATTCACCCATGGCTCAGCATCCCTTTGCGAGGGCTTGAGTATGGCTAATATCGCAATAGTTGTCAAAAACGCAATTGTTGATATAACAAGTCTCTGTGCCGGAAGCGGAGATGAGACTTGGAGCGAACTGTCGAAAGAGCGATTGGTGCCGCGGGCTCCTCGCCGTGTGGAGCGGCACAGGATTGCCGGCGCTCTGCTGATCTCCCTTTATTTAAAACGTTACTTTCTGTAAGCACGCTGCGTGCGTCGGGCAGAAACCAGCCTGACGTGGCCAATTCGAGGCAGGGTTATCCTGCGTCCCTCACCGGCGAGGATCGCTTTCAGCGTCGCCGGCCCGACGTTATTTTCATGTTATTTAAAGCGTTACCTTCCGTAACCAGCCGGCTAGCCCCGCGCCAGCTTGCGGTCGACGAAGTCGAGCCGGTCCTGCCCCCAGAAGATCTCGCCGTCGATCACGAAGGACGGGGCGCCGAACACGCCCTGGGCGATGGCGTGCTTGGTATATTCCTCACGCTTGTCGGCGAGGCCCGGCGCGTCGCCGGCGGCGATCACCGCGTCGGCGTCGAGGCCGCAGCCGGCGATGATCGACTTCAGCGTGGCCGGATCGCCGGTGTTCTTGTCCTCGGTCCACAGCGCGCTCAGCACGGCGTGCGCCACCTTGATGGCGTCGGCCATGCGGCCTTGCTCGCGCAACGCAATCACGCACTTGGCGGCCGGCACCTCGTTGGCGGGAAAGAACTTCGGCTCGAGGTTCAGCTTTATGCCGGTCTGCTCGCGCCAGCGCTTGAGTTCCATCATGCGGTAGGCCTGGCGTTGCGGCGCGCGCTTGGGCAGCGGAAGGCCGCCCGACACGGCGAACACCGAGCCGAAATCGACCGGCCAGATGGTGACGTCGGCGCCGTATCTCTTCGCCATGGCGGCGAAGCGCTCCGAGGCGAGATAGGTCCAGGGCGAGTTGAGCGAGACGTAATAGTCGACGTGCTTGGCCATGTGTTCCTCCGCTGCGGCGGCGACTGTGGCGCAAAGGCGGGCGATACGCCATCTTCACGCCGTGACGGACAGAACCATCGCCATCACCGGCGGCGACGCGGCCTATTTCGACCTGATGCGCGACTGCATCGGCTCGCTGCGCGCCACGCCCGAGGGCCGCGCGCTGGCGCTGGGCGTGCTCGACTGCGGCCTTCTGGCGGAGCAGCGCGAGTGGTGCCGGACGCAGGGGGCGGTGCTGGTCGTGCCCGAGTGGGATTTCGACTTTCCCGGCCGCGCGAAGCTGAAGGATGGCTACAAGGCGCTGACGGCGCGGCCCTTCCTGCCGCGCTACTTCCCCGGCTTCGACCTCTATCTCTGGATCGACGGCGACTGCTGGGTGCAGCAGGGCGATGCGATCGCGCTGTTTCAGCGGGCGGCCCGGACCGGCGCGCTGGCGGCGGCACCGGAAATCCATCGCTCGATGCGCCACTACCGGCATGCCTGGACGGAATTCTCCACCATCAATGGTGCCGCTTTTGCATCGTGCTTCGACAAAGCGACGGCCGACCGGCTGATCCGCTATCCGCTCATCAATGCCGGCGTCTTCGCGCTCGCCGTCGACGCGCCGCACTGGGCCGGCTGGGCGAAGCTCCTGGGCGAGGCGTTGCAGCGCTCCACGGACATGACCGACCAGATCGCGCTCAACGTGCTGGTCTACGACGAGGGCTTCCCTTGCGAGCCGCTGCCCAGCCGCTGCAACTGGCCGATCCATCACGCGACGCCGGCCTGGGACGCCGAGCGCGCGCTGTTCGTGGAGCCCGCCATGCCCTACGACCCGCTCGGCATCCTGCACATGACGATCTACACCAAGCGGCTGGCGGCGATGGACGTGCGCGAGATCGGCGGACCGCGCGCCGGAGAGGTGCGGATGCGCTCGTTGCGCTGGCCCGGTCGAGCCGCCATATAGCCGGCATGAGCGGGACGCCTTTCCTCAAGATGCACGGGCTCGGCAACGATTTCGTGATCCTCGACGGTCGCGGACCCGGCCTCGACCTGTCGCTTGAGCGGCGTCGCGCCATCGCCGACCGGCGGCTGGGCGTGGGCTGCGACCAGCTGATCGTGCTCGAGCCGCCGACCGACCGCGACGCCGACGTCTTCATGCGCATCTACAATCCCGACGGCGGTGAGGCCGGCGCCTGCGGCAACGCCACGCGCTGCGTCGCCTCGCTGGTGATGGACGAGCGCAAGACCGATCAGGTGACGGTGCAGACGATCTCCGGCCTGCTCGAATCGGAGAAGGCCGGCATGGGCGGCAACGGCCTGCCGATCATCTCGGTCGACATGGGGCCGGCGCGGCTCGACTGGCGCGAGATCCCCATCGCCGCGGCCTGCGACACCAACCACATGCCCGTCGGGCTGGGGCCGTTGCAGGATCCCGTCGGCACCAACATGGGCAATCCCCACGCGACTTTCTTCGTCGACGATCTCGCCGCGATCCCGCTGGCCGAGCTGGGGCCCAAGCTGGAGCACGACCGGTTCTTTCCCGAACGCGCCAACATCGGCGTGGCGCAGATGGTGGGCGAGAACCGCCTGCGGCTCAGCGTCTGGGAACGCGGCGCGGGGATCACGCTGGCCTGCGGCTCGGGCGCCTGTGCGGCCGGCGTCGCGGCGGTGCGCCGTGGCCTCGCCGGGCGCACGGTCGAGGTGATCGTCGAACATGGCACGCTCACCATCGAATGGATGCGCGACGGCAACGTCCTCATGACCGGCGGAATCGCGCTCGCCTATAAGGGCGAGCTGTGAGCGGCGAGAAAACCTCCTGGCTGTCGCGGCTGCGCGAGGGCCTCTCGAAGTCGACCAGGCGCGTCACCGAGAACATCACCGGCCTCTTCACCAACAAGAAGCTCGACCAGGCGACGCTCGACGAGCTCGAGGACGCGCTGATCCAGGCCGATCTCGGCGTCGCCGTCTCGGCGCGCCTCGTGGAGAAGCTCGGCCGCGAACGCTTCGGCCGCGAGATCGGCGACGAGGAAGTGCGCGCGGCCTTCGCCGAGGATATCGCCGAGATCCTGGCGCCGGTGGCGGTCGAGCTGGCGATCGATCCGGCGCGCAAGCCGTTCATCGTGCTGGTGGTCGGCGTGAACGGCAGTGGCAAGACCACGACCATCGCCAAGCTCGCGCATCTCTACAAGAGCGCGGGCCACAAGGTCATGATGGCGGCGGGCGACACGTTCCGCGCCGCTGCCGTCGAGCAGCTCAAGGTGTGGGGCGAGCGCGCCGGGGTGCCGGTGATCGCCAAGGAGGCCGGCGCCGATGCGGCGGGCCTCGCCTACGAGGCGGTGGAGCGGGCCCAGCGCGAGGGCTGCGACGTGCTGCTCATCGACACGGCGGGCCGGCTGCACAACAAGACCAACCTGATGGAAGAGCTCGCCAAGATGGTGCGCGTCATCCGCAAGCTCGATGCGTCGGCGCCGCATTCCTGCCTGCTGGTGCTCGACGCCACCACCGGCCAGAACGCCCATTCCCAGGTCGAGACCTTCCGCAG
>CANIRG010000366.1 GCA_947469635.1 Rhodospirillales bacterium
GTCTGTGCGAGCCATCGGCTATATATTGCGTAATTTGCACTATATGTTAATGTAAAAGCGACTATCGCAACGCGCGGCGCGGATCGTTCTCCCTTCAATCCTGGAACCGCTTTTCCAGCGCCTGCCAGCGTTCGTTCTCGAACAGCGTCCAGAGCTGGTTGTGGTCGAGCATCTGGTTGGCCATCGCCGCCGTGCTGCCGGTCGTCTTGAGCGACGACAGCAGATCCTGGCCGGCGCGCGCGAACAGGCGCGTGAGCGAATTGGGATAGATCGCGACCTTGAAGCCCAGCGCTTCGAGCGTCGGGAAGGGCAGCACCGGCGTTCGTCCGCCCTCGACCATGTTGGCGAGGCAGGGCACGCCCAGGCGCTTCGGCACCTGGCCGAGCTCGGCCTCGCTCTGCGGCGCCTCGACGAACAGGATATCGGCGCCGGCCTCGCGGTAGCGTTCGGCGCGTTCGAGGGCGGCCTCGAAGCCTTCGAGGGCGATGGCGTCGGTGCGGGCCACGATCATGACGTCGGGGTCGACGCGCGCGTCGGCCGCCGCCTTGATGCGCTGTTCCATCTCGCGCGACGAGGCGACCTTGCGGCCGGGCTCGTGGCCGCATTTCTTCGGCCATTCCTGGTCCTCGAACTGGACCGCGCTCACGCCCGCGCGCTCGAACTCGCGCATGGTGCGGATGACGTTGAGCGGCCCGCCGTAGCCCGTGTCGGCGTCGGCGATCACCGGGATCGACACGGCGTCGCAGATGCGCCGCACACGGTCGAGGATCTCGCCGAAGCTCAGCGCCCCCATGTCGGGGGCGCCGAGCGCGCTCATCGAGACGCCGGAGCCGGTGACATAGAGCGCGTCGAAGCCCGCCACTTCCACCAAGCGGGCGCTGATGCAGTCGTAGCAGCCCGGCGCCACGACGATGCCGGGGGCCGCCATGCGCTCACGCAAGGCGCGATGGCGGGTCGTCGTGGTCCGCAGGCCCGTCGGGTAGGCGGCGTGGGTCGTCATGTCGGTTTGGCCATGTGTTGGGGGAGCCAGAGCGCGATCTCCGGGAAGATGACCAGCAGGATCAACAGCACGAACATCAGGAAATGGAACGGGATCGTTCCCCACACGATGTCGGAGAGCTTGCCATCCCAGATGCTCTGGATGACGAAGAGGTTGATGCCGATGGGCGGCGAGATCTGCCCCAGCTCGATGAACAGCACCAGGATGATGCCGAACCACACCGGATCGATGCCGTATTTCAGCAGCACCGGATAGAGCAGCGGCACGGTGATCACGATCATGCCGAGGCTTTCGACGAGGCAGCCCAGGATCGTGTAGAGCACGAACAGCGAGAGAAAGAACTCGATGCGCGAGAGCTGCAGACCGACCAGCCACGAGGTCAGCTGCTCGCCGACGCCGGCCACGCTGATGGCATAGGAGAAGACGAAGGCGGTGTAGACGATCAGCAGGATGTTGCCGCTGATCAGCACCGCCGACACCATGGCGGTGCGCAGCTCCGTCCAGCCGAGCTTGCCCCAGATCGCCGAGACCACGAAGGCGAGGAAGCAGCCGACGGCGGCGGCCTCCGTGGGCGTCACCCAACCGTAGTAGAGGCTGCCCATGGTGCCGCCGATCACGATGGCGAAGGGCAGGAGGTCGGCCGCCGCCGACAGGAACTCCGCGGCGTTCTGCGGCCCCCGTTCACGCGGTGCGATCTCGGGCTTGAGCAGCGCGTGCACCATTACATAGAGCATGAACAGCGCGGTCAGCAGCAGGCCGGGGACGATGCCGGCCATGAACAGCTTCGAGACCGAGGTCTCGGTGAAGGTGCCGTAGACGATCATGGCGATCGACGGCGGGATCAGGATACCGAGCGTGCCGCCCGCGGCCAGCGAGCCTGCGGCCAGCTGCCGGCTGTAGCCGCGCTGCAGGAGCTGCGGCAGGGCCACCGTGCCGATGGCAGCAGCGGTCGCAACCGAGGAGCCGGAGATCGCCGCGAATAGCGCGCAGCCAGCGATGTTGGTCTGCAGCAGCCCGCCCGGGATCACGCACACGAGCTTGGACAGCCCGCGATATATTCGAAAGCTGAGGCCCGAATGCTGCATGATCTCGGCCATCAGGATGAACAGCGGGATCGCCGTCAGCGCAAAGCTGTTCATCGAACCCCAGCTCATCAGCCCGATGCCCTTCAGCGCCGGCACGCCGCCGTGCAGCAGCAGGTAGACGATGGCCGGCACGCCGATGGCGAAGGGAATGGTCATGCCCGCGGCCAGCAGGCCGAGGAAAATGACCAGGACGACGAGGACCTCGAGGGTGGCGCTCACGTGACGAGCTTCCGGACGTCGTCGACGACGGCCTTGCCGAGCACGATCAGCAGCATGGTGGCTCCCACGATCATCGCCGTTTCAGGAATCCACAGCGGCGTCGCCAGCACGGTGCTGGCAGCGGCCTCGCGGCGGTAGGAGCTCATGACGAACTGCAGGAAGTACCAGTCGGTCAGCGCGATATAGCCGAACGACAGCAGGTCGAAGACCAGCTGCGACACGGCCTTGCCGCGGGGGCCGAGCCGCATCTGCACCATCTCGACGCGATGGAACGCGCCGCGGCTCTGGCAGAGCGCCAGGCTGAGGAACGACACGCCGACCAGCAGGTAGCCGACCAGCTCGTCGGCATGCTCGGTCGTCGAATTGAAGACGCCACGCAGCACGACCTCGAGCAGGATGAGCAGCGTCATGCCGACGAGGCAGAAGCCTGAGGTCCACAGGCTCACCCGCTCGATGATGCCGAACGGCCGCGCATCGGAGGGAGAGGACATGGTGGGCGGCTCCCCGCTAGCGGTCAAAATCGGACACTGGGGTCCATGAGGCAAAAGGAGGCAACCTCATGCTGAGGAGCGAGCGCAGCGAGCGTCTCGAAGCATGGGCCCCACGGACGGTGCCTGTTGCCCATCCTTCGAGACGCACGCCTGCGGCGTGCTCCTCAGGATGAGGTCCAAATCGAACCGCTGCTTGGTTTCATGCCTCGGGGTCGGCAGCGCCGATGGCAGGGCGAGGTGATCGTTGGTGAACAGCGGAGCCTCCCTCAGACCGGGTACCAAGCGTTTGGTTCGATCCGCTAGCGGCCGAGCGCCTCGCGCACCTTCTTCAAGGCTTCCTGGCTCTCGGCGCCCTTGGCCTTGGCCCATTCGTCCCAGTAGCTCACCATGCGCTCGGCGCCGCGCTTGTAGTCGGCCGGCGTGGCGGCGGTCTGGATCATGCCCTCGGCCTGGCGCTTGGCCTTCTCCTGGCTCTCCTCCTCGGCCAGCAGCTTCGTCATCTTGGGCGCCAGCTCAACCACCGCCTTGGTCAGCACGTCGCGATAGGCGGGCGTGAGCTTGGCGAAGGCTTCCTTGTTCACCGCGATGTTGGCCTCGAAGAAGTTGAGGCCGAGGTCGAAATTGTACTTGAGCAGGTCCTTCCAGACCTTGCCGCCGCCCGACTGCGCGGTCAGCACGCCGTCGACCACACCGCGCTCCAGCGCCGACGGCACCTCGGCGCCGCTGACAGTGAGGCCGTTGGCGCCGAAGCGCTTCAGGAACTCGATCTGCTCGGGCGAGGTGGCGCGGATCTTCTGGCCCTTGAAGTCGTCGAGCGAGGTGAGCTTCTTGCTCGACCAGGCGAACTGCAGCGGGAAGTAATAGGTCGCCAGCACCGTCGAGCCGCGCTTGTCGTAGGCCTTGTCGACATAGGGCTTCATCACCGCGATCGCCTTGTCGAGCTCGGCGGTGGTGGTGATCAGCATGGGCAGGCGCAGGATGCCGGTGATGGGCACGTTGCCCTGCTGCATGCCGTCGTCGCCGATCTGGATGACGTTGTCACCGACCGCCGTCGTGATGTCGGTGCCCTTGATCGTGAGCGCGCCGCCGATGTGATACTTGAGCTGGAAGCCGCCGTTGGTTTCCTTGGCCACGCGCTCGACGATCTCGGTCATGACGCGCGCCGGGGCGAGCGTCGCCGCGGGCACGTAGGTGTAGACGATCCAGGTCGTCGGCGCCTGGGCGTGAAGCACGGCAGGCGCCGCGACGGTGCTCGCGGCCAACGCGGCCATGGTGTGACGACGCGTGATCATCCTGTTTCCCCCAATATTATTGAGGGGAGCTTAGACCTGCTTCAGGCGTGCGAAAACATCGGCTTTCCGCCTACCGGCATGGTGGCCTTGAGGATCGTGCCGCCCGGCACCTTGGCGCTGGGCCGCGACACCACGATGTAGAGGTCGTTCCCCTGGAACGCGATGTTGGTGCAGAAGATGTCGTCGCCGCAGTCGACGTGATGGGTCGGCCGGCCGAGCGCATCGAAGCGCCAGGCCGTGGTGCTGGGATGCGCCACGACCAGCCCGCCCTCCGAATCGAGTGCCATGCCGTCGGGGCCGGCGTGGCCGCCGGTCATCTGGATGAAGAGCCCGACCTTGCTCGCCATGCCGTCGGCCATCAGCGGCAGGCGCCACACCGCGTTGCCGCGCGTCACACCGACATAGAGCACGTTCTCGGCCTTGTTCATGACGAGGCCGTTGGGGCTGGGCACCGTGTTCACCAGCATGGTGAGCTTGCCCGCGGTGTCGTAGCGATACACGCGCCCCGTGGGATCGTGCAGCCCGGTCTGCCCCTGGTCGGTGAAATAGAGATCGCCGTTGGCGGCAAAGAACAGGTCGTTGACGCCCTTGAAGCTCTCCGAGCCGCGATGGTCGATCAGCGGCGTGATCTTGCCGTCGGCGGGATCGAGCAGGACGATGCCGCGCTTGTAGTCGGTGATGAAGATGCGCCCGTCCTTGTGGATCTTGAGCCCGTTCGGCCAGCCGTCGTATTCGGTGATCAGTGTCCACTCCCCGGCCGGGCTCACGCGAAAGATGCGGCCGAACGGAATGTCGGTGACATAGAGATTGCCGGCCCGATCGAAGCTCGGCCCTTCGAGGAAGGCATCGAGCGGCATGCCGGCGGCATTGGCGTTGCCCCACGCCGACGTCTTGTTCTTGCGAAACTTCTCCGGCACCCGCGAGAACTCGGTCGCCGGGACGGGCTTGGTCATTCCATACATCTTGCCGATTCCTCCCCTGGTCCCTTTCCTCCCCCGTCATCGGGGGAGGTGGCGCCGTCATACGGCGTCGGAGGGGTCATGAGTCAAATCGCGCCTCTGACCCCTCCGTCGGCGTAAGACGCCGACACCTCCCCTTCGCGGAGTCCGCGAAGGGGAGGAACAAGTTCCTCAGGCCACCTTCAGTTCACGCTCGGCCTTGAGGTCGCGGACGGTCATGCGCAGCGCATGCACGGTGCGTTCGATCTCGTCGGCGCCGTGGGTGGAGGAGACGAAGCCGCCGGGCGAGCCCATGACGTCGACGCCGTGGGTCATCAGCGCCATGCGGATCTTGCCGCTGAGCGCCGGCGTGCGGGCGCCCTTGAGCTTGGCGAAGCCCATCTTCTGGGCGTCGAAGGTCGCGGGATCGAGCGGCTCGCCGCTGGGGTTGGGATAGATCTGGAAGGTCGAGGAATCGCCGTAGATGCCCCACGGCACGCTTTCCTCCACAAGCACCTGGCGCAGCGCGGCGCGCAAGGTGGCCGCGGTCTTGTTGGCCTTCTCGGCGAGGTCCTCGTCGCGCAGCAGCGTCAGCGCCGCGACGGCGGCGGCCGCCGACAGCGGGTTGGCGTTGTAGGTGCCGGGATGAGACACCTTCTCGCGCTTCTTCGCCGCCGACGCGGCATGGTCGATATAGTCGAGAATGTCGCGCTTGCCCGCGACGGCGCCACCCGGCAGGCCGCCGGCCACGATCTTCGCCAGGATGGTGAGGTCGGGCGTGATGCCCAGCACCTTCTGCGCGCCGCCCATCGACCAGCGGAAACCGGTGATGACCTCGTCCATGATCATGACCACGCCGTGCTTGGTCGTGGCGTCGCGCAGCGCCTGGATGAAGCCCGGCGGCAGCGGCACCTGGCCCCACGATGCGCCCGACGGCTCGAACATGACGCAGGCAATATCGTCGCGCTCCCCAAGCAGCTTCACCGTCTTGGAGACATCGTCGGCCGGCATCAGGATCGAGAGATCGGTGACGCCCTGCGGCACGCCGGTCGTGGTCGTGCCGTCGTAATGCGAGGTGGCGCCCGCCGCGACATTGTCGTGCCAGCCGTGGAAATGGCCGACGAAGCGCACGATCTTGTCCTTGCCGGTGTAGGCCCGCGCGAGGCGGATCGCCATGTGCGAGGCCTCGGTGCCCGACGCGGTGAAGCGCACCTTCTCGGCCGACGGGATCAGCTCGCACACCAGCTCGGCCCAGCGCACCTCGAGCTCATGGCTCGAACCGTAGTGCGTGCCGATCTCCATCTGCTTCTTCACCGCCTCGACCACGGCGGGATGGGAATGGCCGAGCAGCATGGCGCCGTGGCCGCCGAAGTAGTCGACATACTCGTTGCCGTCGACGTCCCATTTGCGCGGCCCCTTGGCCTTGCCGACATGGATCGAATAGGGATCGAGGTAGCGGCCGTCGTGGGTGATGCCGCTCGGCAGCACCTTATGGGCGCGGGCGAACAAAGCGCCGGACCCCGGCGTCTTGGCACGGTAGTCCGTGACGATGGCGGAATTGGTGGCGGAACTGGTGGTATTGCCGGCGGTCATGAGCCCCTCACTTTACTAATGGCAGAGCATCGCAAGCCTCGCTTGCTTCGCCAAGCGCGGCGGCCCTAAGTTCCGGCCACTTTCGCATATCGGAGCCATCAACAGTGAACGCCA
>CANIRG010000367.1 GCA_947469635.1 Rhodospirillales bacterium
CACTCCAGTGGCGCTCTTCTCTTTGCTCGACAAATGAGCGCCACTGGAGTGGCGCGCTCCCAGCAATGACACCTCACCCTTCCCACGCGCGATGCGTGGGAAGGGCCTCGGCTGTGGAGATCAGGTGCTCTCGGCGGCCATGATGTCGCCGAACGGCGCCCAGGTCTCGCCCTCGAACTTGGCGAGCTTCACCGCCTGGATCGGATAGTAGTCGGTCGGGCTGGTGTTGATGGTGATGCCCGGAATGAGCATCGGCATCTTGTACTTCTGGTGGTTGGCCGCCTGCTTCATGACGTTGTCGCGGGTGAGCGTGTCGCCGCACTTGCGCAGCGTCTCGTGCATCAGGGTCGCGACGGCAAAGCCGAAGACGTAGTTGGCGTCTGCCTGGTTGGCGCCCGGCATCCACTTGTTCATCCACGCCCGCCACTTCTTCATGTCGTCGGTGTTCTCCCACTGCTTGTCCGTGGGATCCATGAGGTACTGGGCGGTGATGATGCCCTGGCTGTTGTCGAAGCCGGCCGGCTTCATCACCGAGCCCACCGAAGCGGACACGTTGTTGAGATAATGCGCGGGCTTCCAGCCGAGGTCGCCGGCCTTGCGGATCGCCTGGGCCGCGGCCTTGGGCGTCGCGATGTTGAAGAAGACGTTGGCGCCGGAATCCTTCAGCTGGATGATCTGGCTGTCGACCGTCGGATCGGTGACCTCGAAGGTCACGTGCTTGACGATCTTGTCGGCGTTCTTGCCGAGGCCCTCCTTGAAGCCCTCGTAGTAGTCCTTGCCGTAATCGTCGTTCTGCATGAGCACGGCGATCTTCGGGTCCTTGACGTTGGCCAGGACGTGCTTGGCGTAGATCGCGCCTTCAGTGTGGTAGTCGGGCTGGAAGCCCATGGTCCAAGGAAACTCCTTGGGGTTGCCCCACTTCGACGCGCCGGTGGCGACGAAGAGCATCGGCACCTTCTTCTGGTTCATGTACTTGTGGATCGCCGTGTTGGTCGGCGTGCCCAGCGTGTTGAAGGTGCAGAGAACCTTCTCCTGCTCGACGAGCTGACGCACCAGCTCGACCATCTTCGGCGGCGAGTAGCCGTCGTCGAGGGTGACGAACTTCACCATGCGGCCGTTGATGCCGCCGGCGTCGTTGACCGACTTCCAGTAGGCCTCGATGCACTTGCCGATCGCCCCATAGGACGATGCCGGGCCGCTGTAGGGGCCGGTATGGCCGATCTTGATTTCCTTGTCGGTCGCGCCGTCGTCGTACTTCTTGGCCGAAGACGAGCTGGAGACCGTCGTCGTGCCGTCCTTACGCAACAGATAATAAGCACCACCGGCCACGACGACCGCGGCCGCACCACCCATAAGCATACGCCTGTTCATATCTACTCTACCTCCTCTTGATTGTTACCGCCCTAGACCCGGCTATTGAGGACATTTGGCCGGGAAAGGCAACGTGGCCGAGCCTCTGCACCCCAAAAATTCCGTTGAGCGAGCCCCAAACGCGGCAGGCCGCCTTGCGGCGGCCTGCTTGGATTTTACAGGCAGGGACCAGGAAACCGGTCAGCTGCTCTCGGCGTGCATGATGTCGCCGAACAGCTCCCAGGTCTCGCCCTTGAAGCGGGCGAGCTGGACGGCCTGCACCGGGTAGAAGTCGGTCGGGCTGGTGCTGACGGTGATGCCCGGCAGCAGCAGCGGCACCTTGAGCTTCTGGTGGTTGGCCGCCTGCCGCATGACGTTCTCGCGGGTCAGGTTGTCGCCGCACTTCTTCAGCGTCTCGTGCATCAGGAACGAGACCGAATAGGCAAAGACATAGCCGGCGTCGCTGAGGTTGGCGCCCGGCATGTATTTGTTCATGAAGGTCCGCCACAGGGTCATGTCGGCGTGCTTCTCCCACTGCTTGTCCGTGGGGTCCATGAGGTACTGGGCGGTGAGGATGCCCTGGCTGTTCTCGAAGCCGGCGGGCTTCATGGTGGCGCCAACCGAGGCCGAGACATTGTTGAGGTAGTGCGCCGGCTTCCAGCCGATGTCGGCTGCCTTGCGGATCGCCTGGGCCGCGAACTTCGGCGTGGCGATGTTGAAGAAGACGTTGGCGCCGGAGTCCTTCAGCTGGATGATCTGGCTGTCGACTGTCGGGTCCGTCACCTCGTAGCTGACGTGCTTGGCGATCCGGCCGGCTTCCTTGCCCAGCCCTTCCTTGAAGCCCTCGTAGTAGTCCTTACCGTAGTCGTCGTTCTGCATCAGGATGCCGACCTTGGCGTCCTTGACGTTGGCCAGCATGTGCTTGGCGTAGATGACGCCCTCGGTGTGGTAGTCGGGCTGATAGCCCATGGTCCACGGGAATTCCTTGGGATTGCCCCACTTCGACGCGCCGGTGGCGACGAAGAGCATCGGAACCTTCTTCTGGTTCATGTACTTGTGGATCGCCGTGTTGGTCGGCGTACCCAGCGTGTTGAAGGTAAGGAGCACCTTCTCCTGCTCGACGAGCTGGCGCACCAGCTCGACGGTCTTGGGCGGCGAGTAGCCGTCGTCGAGGGTGACGAACTTCACCATACGGCCGTTGATGCCGCCGGCCTCGTTGACCGACTTCCAATAGGCCTCGATGCATTTGCCGATGACGCCGTAGGCCGACGCCGGCCCGCTATACGGGTTGGTGTGACCGATCTTGATTTCCTTGTCGGTCGCGCCGTCGTCGTACTTCTTCGCCGTCGACGTGCTCGAGACCGTCGTGGCCCCGTCCTTGCGCAGCAGATAGTAGGCACCGCCGCCTACGACCACGGCTGCCGCGGCGCCGCCGACGAGAGTCCGCCTGTTGATGGCCATCGCCTTCTCCTCAGTTTGATGTTTTTCGTTTCACCTCACTACGAGAACCACGCAACGCCACAGGTACGAACGCTACTGACGCAACCGCCGGACCGCGAGATAGACGCCGCCGACGATGCCCATCGGCATCAGGTACATGAGCAGGATCAGCAGGATGCCGAAGATCGTGTAGGCCGAGAGATCGAACTGCAGGCCGAGGTCGTTCTTGACGAACAGCGACAGCGCCTGCGCCGAATTGTCGACCAGCACGTAGAAGATGCCGCCCACGACCGAGCCCGCGAGCGAGCCGACGCCACCCACTACGAGGCCGATCAGGAACTTGATCGACAGGAAGAGGTTGAAGCTGTCGGGCGCCACGAAGGCGATGGCGGAAGCCGACAGCGCACCGGCGATGCCGGTGTAGGCCGCGCTGATGCCGAAGGTGACGGTCTTGTAGAGGGCGGTGTCGATGCCCATCGTGTCGGCCGCGATGTGATAGTCGCGGATCGCCATCATGGCGCGGCCGCTACGGCTGTTCAGCAGGTTGTTGGCCGCCCAGAACAGCGCCAGCATGGTGATGAGGCAATAATAGTAGAGCCACTGGTCTTCGGTGAGCGGGATGCCGAACGGCACCTCCGGCTTGTTGAGCACGATGCCCTGGACGCCACCGGTGACCTTCTCCAGCCATTTGTATTTCAGGATCTGCGGCACCGCGAGCGCGAGCGAAAAGGTCGCGAGCGCGAGGTAATGGCCCTCGAGCTTCAGCGCCGGCAGGCCGAACAGGTAGCCGACCATGAAGCAGACCGCCGCGGCGCAGGGCAGCGTCAGCCAATAGGGGACGTTGAGCTTGTCCATCAGCACGGCCGCCGTGTAGGCGCCCACCGCGTAGAACGCGCCGTGGCCGAGGGAGATCTGGCCGTTGAAGCCGGTCAGCAGGTTGAGGCCGAGCACGGCGATGGCGGCGATGATCATCGTGCTGACGAGGAACAGCCGGTAGTTCGACACGACGTCGGGCAGCACCGGCTGCAACAGGGGCACGAACACCGCCAGCGCGATCAGGCCCCACAGCCACTGCTTGGGAAATGCCGGCATGTCAGACCCTCTTCACGACGACGCGGCCGAACAGGCCGGCCGGTCGGACGGTGAGCACGGTGATGACGATGATCAGCGCCACCGTGAGCTTCTCGCCGTTGCCGATGATGTAGATGCCGGTCGTCTTCTCGATCTGGTTGCCGGCAAAAGCCACCATGTTCTCGAGCACGCCGACGATGAAGCCGCCCAGCACCGCGCCGCCCGGATTGCCGATGCCGCCGACCAGCGCGCCGGCGAAGGCGTAGAGCAGGATGCCGCCCATCATGTTGGGGTCGAGATAGACGATGTGCGCCACCATCACGCCCGCCACCGCGCCGACCGCGGCGGCAAGGCCCCAGCCCAGCGCCAGCATCCAGTCGACGCGCACGCCGACCAGGCGCGCCATGCTGGGGTTCTGCGCCGCCGCCCGCATGGCAAGGCCAAGCGGGGTGTAGCGGAAGAAGGCGAACAGCAGGCCGAGCACGATCAGCGTGACCAGCACGACGCCCAGCTGGTGCGGGCCGATGACGCCGGCGATGCCGAAGCTCGACTTGGGGAACGGCGAGGGGAATTCCTTGATCAGGTAGCTCCAGATCGCGCCCGCCATCGAGTTGCAGATCGCCAGCAGGCCGATGAAGACCACGACCACCGACAGCACCGGCGCATTGTGCAGCGGCCGCAGGATCGCCCGCTCGATGATCACGCCCAGGATGAAGGAGAGGACCACGGCGGCGGCGAAGGCCACCCAGTAGGAGGCACCCCAGGTCATGAGCTGCCAGCTGAGGTAGGTCGAGAACATCGCCATCTCGCCCTGGGCGAAATTGATGTGGTCGGTCGAGACGTAGATCATGACCAGCGCCAGCGCCACGCAGGCATAGATGGCGCCGTTGGCGAGGCCGGACGCGATCTGCTGGAGGAACTGTTCCATTGCCCGTCCGCCTCAGTAACCGAGATACGATTTGCGAATGCCTTCGTCGTTCTTCACGACCTCGGCGCGGTCGGCCATGACCACGCCGCCGGTCTCGAGCACGTAGGCATAGTCGGCGAGATCGAGTGCCAGCGCCGCATTCTGCTCGACCAGCAGGATGCTCACGCCCTCCTCCTGGTTGATGCGGCGCAGGATGCGGAAGATCTCCTGCACGATCAGCGGCGCCAGGCCGAACGACGGCTCGTCGAGCAGCATCAGGCGCGGCTTCAGCATCAGCGCGCGGGCGATCGCCAGCATCTGCTGCTCGCCGCCCGACAGCGTGCCGGCCTGCTGCTGGATGCGTTCCTTGAGCCGCGGGAAATAGGTGAAGACGCGCTCGAGCTCGTCCTTCACGCCCTGCTTGTCCCTGCGGGTGTAGGCGGCGATGCGCAGGTTCTCGTCGACGGTGAGCGTGGTGAAGGTGCCGCGGCCCTCGGGCACGTGGGCAATGCGCAGGCGCACGATCTCCTCGGTGGCGCGGCCGACGATGTCCTTGCCGTCGAAGCGGACCTCGCCCTCGGTGCGCACCATGTTGCAGATGGCGCGCAGCGTCGTCGTCTTGCCGGCGCCGTTGGCCCCCAGCAGCGTGGTGATGCCGCCGTCGGAGATCTCGAAGCTGACGTCGTGGAGCGCCTGCGTCTGGCCGTAGAAGGCCTTCAGCCCCTTCACTTCCAGCAGCGCGGCCATCACGCGGTCCCCAGATAGGCGCGGATCACTTCGGGATCGCGCTGCACCTCGGCGGGCGTGCCGTCGGCGATCTTCTTGCCGAAATCGATGGCGACCACCTTGTCCGACACCGACATGACCAGGCTCATATGATGCTCGACCAGCAGGACCGTGACGTGCTGCGTGTCGCGCACGCGCTTTATCTGGCCTTTCAGCGTCTCGATCTCTTCGTGGTTGAGGCCGGCCGCCGGCTCGTCGAGCAGCAGCAGCTTGGGGCTGGAGGCGAGCGCGCGGGCAAGCTCGACGCGCTTGCGGATGGGGAATGGCAATCCACCGGCCAGCGCGTGGGTGAAGGACGCGAGATCCATGAAGTCGATCAGCTCGAGGGCACGCGCGGCGATGCGCTGCTCCTCGATCTCGACCTTGGGCAGGCGCAGGGCATTTTCGAGGAAGCTGGTCGAGCTGCGGCTGTGGCAGCCGACCTTGACGTTGTCGAGCACCGACAGGCGGTCGAACAGCGCCACGTTCTGGAAGGTCCGGCCGATGCCGATCTGCGGGATGTCGTGCCGGGGCCGGGAGAGGATCGACTGGCCCTCGAACAGCACGTCGCCGCCGTTGGGCGTGTAGAGCCGGCTGAGGCAGTTGAACAGGGTCGTCTTGCCCGCACCGTTGGGGCCGATGAGGCCCGCGACCTGGCCTGGAAACACATCGAAGGTCACGCCGTCGAGAGCGACGATGCCGCCGAAGCGGACGGAAACGTTCCGCACGCTCAGAAGCGGCGTTGCGCTGGATGAAGACGGTCCTGCCATGTTCACGCTGGTTTCGCGACGGGCGCAATCAACACGCCGCGACCGCGAAATTACCCTTGCCTCCCAACACCTTGCGGCCCTTCTGCGGGGCCGGCACCTTTTGCACGATGGCCCATCCCGCTACATGACGCAACCCAAATGGCGGGCGCCATGCTTTGGTCGCGATTGCGCCGCATGATGGAAGGGCGGACCAGACATTGACAGATTGCGCATTGCCGCCGATACGACTTCCCTCTCCAAATTCGCGGACCGACTGCTGATGAATCGCCTCCTTCGTCCGATCCTTTTCGCTGCAGTCGTGGTCACGGCCCCGGCCGTCGCGCAGCAGACCCCTCCGACGCAGGGGTGGCCTCAGAACAAGCCGCCCGCCCAATCAGCGCCACCAGCCCAGACGCCGGCCAAGCCAGCGGTGCCCGCAGGA
>CANIRG010000368.1 GCA_947469635.1 Rhodospirillales bacterium
ACGTTGGCGCGCCCCGTCGTCTCGATGGTCTTGACCGAGCCGCCGCCGCCCGAGCCTTCGATCATGCGGATCAGCGGCACGCGGTACTGGTTGGCGTACTGCTCGATGTAGGTGACCTTGCCCTTGATCGTGGCGTCGGCCGAGCCGCCGCGCACGGTGAAGTCGTCGCCGGTGACCGCGACCGGCCGGCCGTCGATCTTGGCGCGGCCCATCACGGCATTGCCCGGCGTCAGCTCGACCAGGTCGTTGCGGCCGTCGTACTCGGCCTTGCCGGCGATGCTGCCGATCTCGCGGAACGAGTCCTTGTCGACCAGATGGTCGATGCGCTCGCGCACCGTGAGCCGCCCGCCGTCGTGCTGGCGCTTCACCTTGTCGGCGCCGCCCATCTCGCGCGCCATCGCCTGGCGGCGGCGCAACTCGTCCATTTCCGGCTGCCAACTCATGCGCGTTTCCCCGATCGAACCTGTGCTTTCGACGTTCGTACCAACGCGGCGGCTGAGCGGCTACAGTGAAAAGCCACCCGAGAAGGTTTCATGGCACACCGTATCGCTGAACGATCCCTTGCCGGCGCGCCGACGCTCCACATGCTTTGCGGCAAGGTCGCCGCCGGCAAGTCGACGCTGGCGGCCCGCCTCGCCGCTGCTCCCGCCACCATCCTGATCAGCGAGGACGCGTGGATGCCGTGCCTCTATCGCGACGAGCTGCAGACGGTGGCCGACTACGGCAAATATTCCCGGCGCCTGCGCGAGGCGATGGGCCCGCATGTGGCGATGCTCCTGAAAGCGGGACTGTCGGTCGTGCTCGATTTTCCCGCCAACACGATCGTCAACCGGCAGTGGATGCGGGGCATCTTCGAGGCAGCAGGAGTGGAGCATCGGCTGCACCTCCTCGACCTGTCGGACGCCGCCTGCAGGCAGCGTTTGCGTCGACGCAACGCGGACGGCGCGCACGCCTTCACGGTGAGCGACGCCGAGTTCGATCTGCTCACGAGCTATTTCGTCCGGCCGTCCGCGGCCGAGGGATTCGAGACGATCGTCTATGGCGAGGCGGAGCTGGGCTCGTAGACGACGCCGTCGATCAGGTTCTCTTCGTAAAGCCGAGCGAGGTCGATGCCGCCGGGCGGACGCGCGGTCTGGAAGCCGGCGATGGCCCGGGCGATGCGGGCTTCCTGGTCGCGGCGCAAGGCTTCGGCTTCCTCGACGGGAATGGCGGTGAAGCGCACGGCGTGGCCGGGCTGGGCGCGGCCGAGGCGGGGCAGGTCGACGGAGGCCACGGTGGCGATCTTGGGGTAGCCGCCGACGGTCTGGCGGTCCGACAGCAGCACGATCGGCAGGCCTGCGCCCGGGACCTGGATGGCGCCGGGGCCGATGCCGTCGGAGATGATGTCGGCGCCTTTCGCGTGCTCGATGGTGGGCCCCTCGAAGCGGATGCCCATGCGGTCGGCTTCCTTGGAGACGCGATACTCCGCCTCGACGAAGGTGCGGCGGCCTGCTTCGGTGAAGTAGTCCTCCTGCGGGCCCCAGACGACGCGGATCGGGCCGCTGCCATAGTCGAAGGTGGCGCCGAGCTTGCGTTCCTCGGCGGGCGGCGCGTGATCCAGCGCCAGCGGCAAAACGTCGTCGGCGGCGAGCTTGCGGCCCTTGAAGCCGCCGACGCCGGCACGGGCATAGGTCGAGAGGCTGCCCATGAAGACGGGGAGCGCGAGGCCGCCGGCGACCGCGACATAGGCCGTGCTCGCGCCCTCGATCATGCCGACGCGCAGGATCTGGCCGCGCTTCAGCAGATGCGTGCGGTCGCTTTCCAATGGCTTGGGCGCCGCGCCCTCGGCCTCGATCAGCGCCGGCGACAGCGAGCCCACCAGCGCCACGCGCACGCTGTCGGCCTCGACCAGCAGGTCGGGCCCCATGACGCCGATCTCGATGCCCGCCGTGCCGGCCGGATTGCCGGCCAGGGCATTGGCGAGGCGCAAGGCCACACGGTCCATCGCGCCCGCCGTCGGCATGCCCAGCGCCATATGGCCGATGCGGCCGAGGTCCTGGATCGTGTCGAACAGGCCGGCGCGCACGACCCTCAGCGCGGCGCTCATGTCGTCACCAGGGTCGACCAGTCAAGCGTGCCCGCCTCGGCCTGCGCCGCAATGGCGTCGTAGGTGGCGCGGTCGATGCGCTCGAAGGTCAGGTGATCGCCCGGCGCCAGGAACACCGGCTGCTCGCGGCGCTGGTCGAACATCAGGAGCGGCGTGCGGCCGAGCAGGTGCCAGCCGCCGGGACTCTCGAACGGATAGATCGTCGTCATGTCCATGGCGATGGCGACCGACGAACGCGGCAGGCGCACGCGCGGCTGGCTGCGTCGCGGCAGATAGAGCGAGGGCTCGAGGCCGGCGATGTAGGCGAGGCCCGGCATGAAGCCCAGCACATAGACCTTGAAGGCCGAGCCGAGGTGGGCCGCGATCACCTCTTCCGGCGTCTTCTTGGTGCGTTCCGCCACCTCGGCGAGGTCGGGCGCGAAGTCGGGATCGTCATAGCAGCAGGGGATGCGGACCTGCCGGGTGGTGCCGCCGGCCGACAGGCCGCCCGCGATCAGCGCGTCGATGCGGGGCTGAAGCTCGGCCCGCGACGTCGTCAGCGGATCGTAGGTCACCATCAGCGAACGCATGGTCGGCACCGTCTCGACCACGCCGTCCAGCTCGCCGCCGGCCTTGGCCATGCCGATGGCGCCATGCAGCGCCATCACCTGGCCGTTGATCCCGGGCGAGATTTCGTTGCCGAATTCGACGGTGAAGGCAGTATCGCCGCAGGACAGGTACCGGACGCTCACGTCTGCTAGGATAACGGTATCGAAAGAGGGAGTCTCCCATGGCAGCAGGCAGCAACGCGGGACAGGTGAACATCAATTCCGACCTGGGCGAGAGCTTCGGCCCCTGGGTCATGGGCAACGACGCCGAGGTGCTGAAGATCGTGACCTCGGCCAATGTCGCCTGTGGCTTCCATGCCAGCGACCCCACGGTGATGGTCGACACGGTGAAGCTCTGCGTCGCCAACGGCGTCTCGATCGGTGCCCATCCCGGCTTCGCCGATCTCCAAGGCTTCGGCCGGCGCGTGATCAACCTCACGGTCAAGGAGCTCGAGGCCAACATCGCCTACCAGCTGGGGGCGCTGCAGGCGATCGCGGCCATGTGCGGCGGCAAGGTCACCCACATGAAGCCGCATGGCATGATGGCCAACATGTCGGCCGACAATGTCGAGATGTCCGAGGCGATCGCGCGCGCCACCAGGGCGGTCGACCGCGACCTGATCTTCCTCTGCCAGGCCAACACCGAGCAGGGCAAGGCCGCGCGCAAGTACGGGCTGCGGGCTGCCGAGGAGGTCTTCGCCGACCGCACCTATACCGACGCCGGCATGCTGACGCCGCGCAAGGAGGCGGGCTCGATGATCAAGGACGCGGCCAGCGCGGTGGCCCATGTCCGCCGCATGGTCGACGAGCAGGCGATCTATTCGACCAGCGGCAAGCGCATCCCCTGCCAGGTCGATTCGATCTGCGTCCACGGCGACGGGCCGACGGCGGTGACGGTCTCGACCGCGGTGCGCGCCGGCCTGGAAGCCGCCGGCATCCGCATCGTGCCGCTGACGGAGCTGCCGAGCCTCAGGCACTGAGAGTCATTGGCCCGCGGTCCGCATGAGTCACTCGAATGTGACCGGTTGTGGCCTGCCCATTCGCGCATAGTCCCTGCGCCGTCCCGAGAGACGGGAACAGGGAGAACAACTCATGCTTCGAATCACCATTGCCGCGACTGTCGCGGCCCTTCTGCTCGCGCCGCTGTCGGCGGGCGCGCAGGCTCCGCCGGCGCCGGCCTATGGCGTCGGCATCGGCTTCGATGCCGCCAAGAAGGCTATGGCCGCGGCCGAAGCCGAGGCCAAGAAGAACAACTGGACCGTGGCCATCGCCATCGTCGACAGCTCGGCCAAGCTGGTCGCCTTCTCCAAGGTCGACGGCACCCAGCATGCCAGCGTCGACATCGCCATCGGCAAGGCGGTGACGGCCAACAACTTCAAGCGGCCGACCAAGGCGCTGCAGGACGGCATCGCCCAGGGCGGCGTCAACCTGCGCATCCTGGGCCAGCCGGGCGTGACGCCGCTCGAAGGCGGCGTGCCGATCGTGGTCGACGGCAAGATCGTGGGCGCCATCGGCGTGTCCGGCGTGATGAGCAACCAGGACGCCGAGGTCGCCATGGCGGGTGCTGCCGCCGCAGCGGCAAAATAGCGGCACGACCCACCGCGGCCCCGGCTTGTCGGGCACCGCCTCACCGCTATAGTCCGCCCGCATCCCGCGCAGGACGCGGGCGGATTCGGCAGGAGCGGCAATGAAGCGGCGGATTTTCGGCTGGATCAGCACCCTCGTCGGCCTCGTCATGGCGCTGGCCGTCGTCGAGATGACGGCCATCGCCTGGCTCTATATCGAGGAGGGGCGTTACACGCCGGCGGCCGAGCTGTTCGAGCGCACGCAGAACACCTACGTGCGCGATTCGACCAAGGGCACGACCTGCCGCTACGTCGACACGCTCTATCCGCATCCCTATCTCGCCTTCGTCCATCACGCCAACCCGCCGTGCGGCCTGGGCAACGCCAACAACATCGGCCTGCTCAACGACGATTTCCCCACCATCAAGCGGGCCGATCGCTATGTCGTGCTGGTGACCGGCGGCTCGGTCTCCTCGCAGCTCGCCCAGAACATATCGGCGCCGGCGCCGCGCTTCCTCGAGGAGGAGCTCAATCGCAAGTACGTGAGCCCCAACGGCAAGCCGTTCCAGGTGCTGAACGGCGGTGACGGTGCCTGGAAGCAGCCGCAGCAGCTGATCCTGTTCGCGATGTACGCCGGATCGATCGACGCGGTGGTGACGGTCGACGGCTACAACGAGCATTACCTGTTCCGCTCCTACACCGAGGAGCGGCTGGAGCGCCCGCTCAGCAACTTCGCCGACGTGAACCCCTTCGTGGCCGACGAGAATTTCGGCGACGCCGCCATCGGCTGGGTGATGGGCCGGATCGCCGGCAGCCTCGCCGCCGCGCCGCTGCTCGGAAGCTCGCACGCCGCCTACATGATCGTGCGCGGCATCGAGTCCGTGGCCAAGAGCAAGGACGTCTTCAAGTCGACCAAGAAGACGACGCTCAGCAGCATCTTCGCCCTGCCGCCCGAGGTCCGTGGCAAGGGCGACCTGGTCTTCGCGACCCAGCTCGCGCTCTATCAGAAGTACACCCGCGCCATCGACGCGGTGGCCCGCGACAACAACCTCAAGGCGGCCTATTTCCTGCAGCCCGTGCCGACCTGGGGCAAGACCCTGACCGAAGCAGAGAAGGGGCCGGCGGCCAACTCGGCCGAGCCCGTCCTCTACCGCCGCATCGTCGACGGCATGATGACGCTGCGCGAGAGGGGCCTCGCCATCCACGACCTCGGCGACCTCTTGAAGGATGTGCCCGAGACGATCTATGCCGACGATATCCACTTCATCCGCGACGCCAAGGGCGACAGCAAGGGCTACCGCCTGATGGCCGCCCGCGTCGGCCAGGTCCTGGCCGAGGCCTGGAAGCTGCAGCCGAAACCCTGATGGGGCTTCCTCCCCCGTCATCGGGGGAGGTGCCCTCGTCTTACGAGGGCGGAGGGGTCAGAGGCTCCATTTGGCGCTAATGACTCCTCCGTCGGCGTATGACGCCGCCACCTCCCCATTTGGGGAGGAAAGGTTTGCAGGGCGTTCTCCCCGATCGGTAATTCCCTCAATTGTGAACGGATTTCAGTTGCTTCACGGGCGCTGAAGCGTTTCACTCAATCGGGAATACGTCCGGAGCAAAAGCGCTGAAGCGCTGCAGGGACGTTGCGCGGGGATGGAGACAGCTATGACCGTTACACGTCGTCAATTCATGCGCGTGAGCGCTGCCGGCTTGGCCGCGTCCACCGTCGGCGCCCTGGGCTTCGGCGGTGCGGGCGAGGTGCTCGCCGCCAACGTGCGGCCGTTCCGGCTGGAGAAGGCGACGGAGACCCGCAACGCCTGCCCCTATTGCGCGGTGGCCTGCGGCGTCCTGATCTATTCGATGCCCGAGAGCGCCGCCAAGGACGCCAAGGCGAAGGTCGTCCATATCGAGGGCGATCCCGACCATCCGGTCAATCGCGGCACCCTCTGCCCGCGCGGCGCGGCCTCGCTCGGCTACGTCCACAGCCCCAACCGCCTCAAGTACCCGATGCACCGCAAGCCGGGCACCGACAAGTTCGAGCGCGTGACCTGGGACTTCGCGCTCGACCGCATCGCCAAGCTGATGAAGGACGACCGCGACAAGAACTTCATCGCCAAGAACCGCGACGGCGTCACGGTCAACCGCTGGCTCAGCACCGGCTTCTTCGGCGGCTCGTCGCTCAGCAACGAGGCGGGCTACCTCACCTACAAGTTCGTTCGCGCCACCGGCATATTGGCCCTCGAAGACCAAGCCCGAATATGACACGGACCGACGGTGGCCAGTCTTGGCCCCACATTCGGCCGCGGCGCGATGACGAACTCGTGGAACGACATCAAGAACACTGATCTCGTCCTGATCATGGGCGGCAATGCCGCCGAAGCCCATCCCTGCGGCTTCAAGTGGGTGACGGAGGCCAAGGCGCACAACGGCGCCAAGCTGATCGTCGTGGATCCGCGCTTCACGCGC
>CANIRG010000369.1 GCA_947469635.1 Rhodospirillales bacterium
ATCGCCGTGCGCCGCCTGCCCTACGCGTTGCGCGCTTGCTACGCCGCCCTGCAGCAGATCTCGGTGTCGCTGGAGGAGGCGGCGGAAAATCTCGGTGCCACCAAGGCCCGCACCGTGCGCCGCATCGTCATCCCGCTGATGACCGGCGGCTTGCTGGCGGGCTTCATCACCAGCTTCGCCACCGCCGCCGTCGAGCTCTCCGCCGTGCTGATGCTGGTGCAGAACAATTCCGACGCACCCCTCGCCTACGGCCTCTATGTGCTGATGCAGACGCCGGCCGGACGCGGCGCCGGCGCGGCACTGGGCGTCATCGCCGTCCTCATCGTCGCTCTCTGCATGGCATTGTCGCAGCTCGCCGCCGACCGCTCCCAGCGGGCGCGCGGCCTGGAAATGTAACGGGAACCATCATGGCCAAAGCCGTTGCCATCGACATCGAGGGCGTGAACCTGAGCTACGGCAGCACGCATGTGCTGAAAGGCATCGACCTCGCCATCGACCCGGGCGAGCTCTTCGCCTTCCTCGGCCCCTCGGGCTGCGGCAAGACCACCCTGCTGCGGCTGATCGCGGGGTTCGCCCAGGCCGACACAGGCGAGGTGCGGCTCGACGGCGTCGACGTCGCGCCGCTGCCGCCGTGGAAGCGCGACGTGGGGCTGGTGTTCCAGAGCTATGCGCTATGGCCGCACATGACGGTGGCGCGCAACGTCGCCTTCGGGCTGGAGGAGCGCCGCCGCCCGCGCGCAGAGATCGACCGCCGCGTGGCGGAGGCGCTGGCGCTGGTCGGCCTTTCCGAGCTGGCCGACCGCCGCCCGGCCCAGCTCTCGGGCGGCCAGCAGCAGCGCGTGGCGCTGGCCCGCACCATCGCCATCGAACCCAAGGTGCTGCTGCTCGACGAGCCGCTCAGCAACCTCGACGCCAAGCTGCGCGTCAGCGTGCGGCGCGAGTTGCGCGCCCTGCAGCAGCGTCTCGGACTCACGACCATCTTCGTCACCCACGATCAGGAAGAGGCCAACACGATCTGCGACCGTGTCGCCGTCATCAATGCCGGCGTGGTCCAGCAGGTCGGCACGCCGATGGAACTCTACGAGCGGCCGGCCAACCTCTTCGTCGCGGGCTTCCTGGGCTCGGCTAATATTCTCGACGAGAGCGCCGGAATCGCCATGCCGCCCGGCAAGCGCCTCGTCTTCCGGCCGCAGGATGCCACGTTGTCGGCAGCCGACGGCGCGACACTGAGCGGCCCCATCACGCATCGCGAGTTCCTGGGCGCCACCGTGCGCTACGGCATGCGCATCGGCGGGAGCGAGATCCTGGTCGACGTGCCGTTCCATTCCGGCGCCGAGCTGCGCGGCGTCGGTGACGTGGTGGGCGTGGCGCTGCCGCCCGAACGCATGCTTTATCTCGCCGCATGAGCATCGTCCGCAAAGCCTCCTTCACCGTTCCCGCCACCGACCGCGCCGATTGGGAAAACCGGCTGGAGGAGCGGCTGACCGAATTGGGCTTCGTCGTCACCAGCCGCGAGGTCTCGCGCGACGGACCCTGGTGCATCGAGATCTTTGGCGAGGGCGCAACAGAGGACGTCGACGCCGCGCTCGCCGGCGCCCCTGACTGGATCTGGGAGGAGCTGCCCGACACCGATTGGGTGGCCGAGAACCAGCGCTCCTTCCGGCCTTTCGCGGTCGGCCCCTTCTGGGTCCATCCCTCGCACATCAGCGACGGCATGCCGGACGGCCTTTTGCCACTCAGGATCGATGCCGGCATGGCCTTCGGCACCGGCACCCACGCCACCACGCGCGGCTGTCTCGAACTGCTGGCGACGCTCGACCCGGCGGAGACCCGCAATGCCGTCGATGTCGGCTGCGGCAGCGGCATCCTGGCAATCGCCATGGCCAAGCTCTGGCAGCGCGAGGTGCTGGGCGGCGACAACGATCCGGAGGCCGTCGACGTGGCGCGCGAGAATGCCGGGCTGAACGGCGTCGGACCCCTTTGCCGCTTCGTCGTCTCGATCGGCCTGGCGTCGCCTGAGCTTGGGGGAAAGGCGCCCTACGACCTGATCGTCGCCAATATCCTGGCCGGTCCTCTGGAGGAGCTGTCGACACCCTTCGCCGCCGCGACCCGGCCCGGTGGCCGCGTCCTGCTGAGCGGTCTCCTCGTCGAGCAGGCGGCGTCCGTGCTCGCCGCGTACCGCCAGCATGGCTTCGTCTTCGAGCGCAGGCGCGATCTCGAAACCGGCGGCGCCTGGTGGCGCTCGCTGCTGCTGCGCAAGAGCTAGAGTCTCAGCGTTGGCGGCGCACCGGCGAGCACCCTATGATTGCGCTCTGCCATCGACTTTGCCCGACGCAAGAGGCCAACGTGGATCACGCATGGACGTGCAAATGTTGCGGCAGGAGTTTCGATATCCTGCCGATGGACTATGCCACCGTCGCGCCAAGCAACTGGTTCGCCCTGCCTGAAGCGGAGCGAGCTGCCCGCGCCAGATTGAGTGCCGACGTCTGCATCATCGATGGCAAGGAATTTTACGTCCGCGGTTGCATAGAGATACCGGTGGCCGGTTGCCCGGAGATGCTGGTGCAGGGCGTTTGGGTCTCGGTCTCTGAAGAAAGCTTCCTGCATATTCTCAAGCGCTGGGACTCGCCCGCCGATGACGACGAGCCACCTCGCTTTGGATGGCTCTGCAATTGGATAAAGGGCTACCCCGAACCGCAAGATGTCCGGTGCCGAGTATTTCTCCGCTCGGGCAATTTGCGGCCGCGAATTGTCCTTGAAGCGACCGACTACCCTTTGGCGATCGAACACCGTCAGGGCATCACGCTCGAGCGGGTTAAGGAAATCTTTGCCGGGTCCGATCACTGATCGTAGCGAGAGAACGATGCGCCGGACGTAAAAAGGGCCGGCTTTCGCCGGCCCCCTGTACGCTTACGCTTACGCTACTGACGCTTTACGCTGCACTGCGCAAATTCTGGTTGGCCGGGAGCAAGTCGCCGGTGACGGCGTCGATCTGCGGCGCGACGCCCACGACCTCGCGGACGGCGAACGGGATGTCGGCGCGGCTGAGGCCGAGATCGGCAAGCTCGCGGTCCGACATGCGCAGAAGCTGGGCCTCGGCGGCGCGCAGCTTGAAGTCCTCCTTGAGGGCCGCGGCGAGGCGCTTGTACTGCCGGCCGACCCAAATGAGGCCGTCGGTCAACACTTCAGCAACCATCTCGGCGCGCGCATAACGGGCGCGCATCTCGGCCTGGCGACGCTCTTCGTAGGACAGCCTGAACTTGGGCACGTTTCCCCCCGCCGGCGAAGTTTCGCTGGTCAGATTCTCAAACATCTGGATCGGCTGGGTCATCATGGTTCTCTCCTCTTTCTTGTGCGGTGCAACGTGTATGCTGCATCTGCACAACGCCAATATAGCGCGCTGAGATCGCACGATAAGTGAGAAGGTTCACGGCCAGCCATGCGCTGAATGCATAGGGCCTGTTAATTTAGCATCTCGCAGCTGCAAAAGAAGTCATATTGCCTAGATTGCCTCCACTTCCGGCCCCGCGTAGGGTCCAGGCAGCATGCGCTCAGCTCCTCCGGACATTCTCGATCTCCTGCGGCAACAGGGTCGTGCCCTGGACCCGTCCACCCTCGATTCCCTGATGCAAGGCGTGGTCGCCGCCCCGGAAGGGCTGGCCGGGCCCGAGTGGGTCGAGCTTTTTGCCCCCCAGGCCAACGCCGAGCTGACCCGGGCGCTGACGGCGTGGCGCGACGAACTGGCCCAGGTCGATGACGGGCTCGACGCCTCGCCCGCTCCGCCGGATCGCCTGGCCGCGCTGCGTGCCGAGCTGAAGCGTCGCGGCCTCGACGGCTTCGTCGTGCCGCGCGCCGACGAGCACCAGGGCGAATATGTCCCCCGCGGCTCGCAGCGGCTGGCTTGGCTCACCGGCTTCGCGGGCTCGGCGGGCCTCGCCATCGTGCTGGCCGACCGCGCCGCGATCTTCATCGACGGCCGATACACGCTCGCGGTGCGCGCCCAGGTCGACACGACTCTCTTCACGCCGCACCAGATCCCCGAGGAATCGCCCGACGCCTGGATCGCCGCGAACCTGCCCAAGGGTGGCAAGCTCGCCTGCGATCCCTGGCTGCAGACGGCCGACGGCTACGAGCGCTTCGCCCGCGCCTGTGCGCGCGCCGGCGGCTCGCTCGTGCCCGTGGAGTCCAACCCCGTCGATGCGGTGTGGAAGGGCCGGCCCGCCGCTCCGCTCGCGCCGGTGCTGCCGCATCCCGTCGAGTTCGCCGGCGAGACCAGCGAATCGAGGCGCAAGCGCATCGGCGAGACCATCGCGGCCAAGGGCGCGGACGTGGCGCTGCTCACCCAGCCCGACTCGATCGCCTGGCTGCTGAACGTGCGCGGCGGCGACGTGCCCCGTACGCCGTTCGCCCTGGGCTTCGCGCTGCTGCATGCCGACGGCCATGTCGACGTCTATATGGACCGCCGCAAGATTCCCGACCGCACTGTGGCCTGGCTCGGCAATGCCGTGACGCTGGCGCCGCCGGAGGAGCTGGGCGCCGCGCTCGACACGCTGGGCCAACGGGGCAAGCGCGTGCTCGTCGAGACGTCGACCGCACCCTACTGGGCGACAACCCGCCTCCAGGCCGCGGGTGTCACGCTGGTGCGCGACGTCGACCCGATCGCGCTACCCAAGGCGTGCAAGAACCCGGTCGAGCTGGAAGGCATTCGCTCCGCCCATCGCCGCGACGGCGCCGCCGTCAGCCGCTTCCTCGGCTGGCTCGGCCGCGAGTCCCCGTCCGGAGAGCTGCGCGAGATAGAAGTCTCCGACCGGCTGCAGGCGCTGCGCCAGGAGACCGGCAAGCTGCGCGATCTCTCGTTCGACACCATCTCCGGCGCCGGCCCCAACGGCGCCATCGTGCACTACCGCGCCGCCGAATCGACCGAGCGCAGGCTGGAGACGGGCTCGCTCTACCTCGTCGATTCGGGCGGCCAGTATCGCGACGGCACCACGGACATCACTCGCACCGTAGCGATCGGCACCCCGAGCGCGGAGATGCGCGACCGCTTCACCCGCGTGCTGAAGGGCCATATCGCGCTCGGCACGGCGCGCTTCCCCGTCGGCACCACTGGCTCGCAGCTCGACGCGCTCGCGCGCTATTCGCTGTGGCAGGTCGGGCTCGACTACGACCACGGCACCGGCCACGGCGTCGGCGCCTATCTCTCGGTGCACGAGGGCCCGCACCGCATCTCCAAGGTAGCCAACAACGTGGCGCTGCAGCCCGGCATGATCGTCAGCAACGAGCCCGGCTACTACAAGACCGGCGCCTACGGCATCCGCATCGAGAACCTGGTGGCCGTGCGGGAGGCCGAGATCGAAGGCGCCGACCGCAAGTACCTCGAGTTCGAGACGCTGACGCTGGCGCCGATCGACCTCAACTGCATCGACATCGGGCTCCTCACCGAGGCGGAGAAGGCGTGGCTCAATGCCTACCACGACCGCGTGCGCGAGGTGGTGGCCCCGCAGGTCGACGAGGCGACGCGCGCCTGGCTCACCGAAGCGACGCGCGCGCTCTGATCAAACGGACCGCTAATCCACCACTTCTGTCCGGCCGAGCACCACGTCCTGATAGACGTCGAGCGACGGCAGGCCGCCGGTGTGCATGAACAGCACCTTGGCGTTGGGCTTGAAGTGGCCCTGGCGCGCGAGGCCCATGAGGCCGGCCATGATCTTGCCGGTATAGACCGGGTCGAGCAGCACGCCTTCTGTCCGCGCCATCATCTGGACGGCTTCGATCATCTTCTTGTTGGGGACGGAGTATTTCGGCTGCCAAAAGCCGCCGTAGCTCTTCACCGCCTCGCGCGGCACCTTGCCGATGCCGAGCAGGTCGGCCACGGCCTGCGCTTCCTTGTAGACCAACGGCTCCTGGTCGGCAGGGTCGCGGCTGACGCCGATGCCGATCAGCGGGATCTTGATGTTGTTGCCGAAGAAGCCCGCCACCATGCCGCCATGTGTGCCCGAGCTACCCGAGCCGACGACAACGGCGTCGAGCGCCAGCCCCATGTCCATCCACTGCTGCTGCATCTCCTGCACGCAGGCGACATAGCCGAGGCCGCCGATCGCGTTCGAGCCGCCGCCCGGGATGATGTAGCCCTTGCGGCCGAGGGAGGCCACTTCCTGAGCCACGCGGGACATGGCGGCCCCCATGTCCGAGCCGCCGGGCACCACGGTGATGGCTTCGACGCCCATCAGCTCGAACATGAAATTGTTGCCGCCCGCCGTCTTGCTGTAGCTGCCAGGCACGCGCTCCTCGATCACGAAGCGGCACTTCAGCCCTTCCTTGACCGCTGCAGAGAGAGTGATGCGGCAATGGTTGGACTGCGGCGCGCCGCAGGTGATCAGCGTATCGCAGCCCTGCGCCAGCGCATCGGCCGCCAGGAACTCGAGCTTGCGGGTCTTGTTGCCGCCCGGAAACAGGCCCAGCAGGTCGTCGCGCTTGATCCATATCTCCGGCCCGACGCCGCCCGGGCACGTCGCCGCCAGCGCCTTGGTAAAGTTCGGCAGGAGCTCGATCGGAGTCGGGGCATGCGTGTAGCTGCGACGCGGGAAACGGGCCAAGTCCATTCGATCAAACTCCAGCGGGATACGTCCATTGAGGGCGGGGCATGCTCTAGCACTCTGCCGGGTGCCGAGAAAGCCGG
>CANIRG010000370.1 GCA_947469635.1 Rhodospirillales bacterium
GCGCTTGTCCTCGCCCTCGCCGTAGAGCAGCGCCGGATCGGCCGGGAAATGCTTGGCGAGATCGGGCCACAGCCGCTTCTTGCCGTCGGCCGGATAGTCGTAGAAACCCTTGCCGTTCTTGCGTCCGAAGCGCTCCAGCTTCTTCACCAACAGCTCCAGCACGTCCTCGGTGCCCGAGCCCTCGAACTTCTGTCCCGCCGCCTCGGCATCGCGCCGGGTCTGGTCCATGATCTTGTAGCTGAGGTCGATGGCGACCTCGTCGTTGAGCGACAGCGGGCCCACCGGCATGCCGGCGAAGCGGGCGCAATTCTCGATCATGGCGGCCGGGATGCCCTCCTTCAGCATGCGGTGGCCTTCGCTGATGAAGGCGCCGCAGACGCGCGAGGTGAAGAAGCCGCGGCTGTCGTTCACGACGATCGGCGTCTTGCGGATCTTCTGCACGAAGTCCATCGAGCGGGCGAGAGTCTCGGGCGAGGTCTTCTTGCCGACGATGATCTCGACCAGCGGCATCTTTTCCACAGGTGAGAAGAAATGCAGGCCGATGAAGTTCTCCGGCCGCGACGAGGCCTCGGCCAGGCCGGTGATCGGCAGCGTCGAGGTATTCGACGCGAACACGGCCGTGGCCGCCAGCGCCGCCTCAGCCTTCCTGGTCGCCTCGGCCTTGACCTCGCGGTTCTCGAAGACGGCCTCCACCACGAGCTGGCAGTCCTTCAGCGCACCGAAATCGGGCGTCGCCGTCACCTTGGCCAGCAGCGCGTCGCGCTTGGCCGCGTCCATGCGGCCGCGCTTCACCAGCTTGTCGAGCTCGCCCGCGATATGCGCCTTGCCCTTGTCGGCCGAGGCCTGGTCGCGATCGACGAGCACGATGTCGAGCCCGGCCTGCACCGAGACGGTGGCGATGCCGGCGCCCATCAAGCCGGCGCCCAGCACACCGATCTTGCTGTACTCCTGCTTCGCCACGCCCTTGGGCCGACGGGCAAGCTTGTTGGCCTCCTGCAGGCCGAAGAACAGCGTGCGGATCATGCTCTTGGCGACGGGATCGCGCAGCAGCGACACGAAATAGCGCGTCTCGACCTTGAGCGCCGTGTCGAACGGCAGCTGCAGCCCCTCGTAGACGCAGGACATGATGGCCTTGGGTGCGGGATAGACGCCGTTGGTCTTGCCCGCGATCATGGCGTTGCCGCCGATGAAGGTCTGCACCCCCACCGGGCCCCAGACCTGACCGCCCGGGAAGCCCGGAGTCTTGAAGCCCTTGCGATCCCACGGCTGCACGGCGCGGCCGTCCATCGGCTTGGCGCCCTTGCCGCCGAACTCCGGCACGACCTGCTCCGTCGGCGCCGCCATCAGCCAGGCCTTGGCCTTGGCCAGGAGCTCGCCCGCCGGCACGACCTCGTGGATCAGGCCCAGGCCCTTGGCCGCGTCGACCGTCAGGTCCTTGCCTTCGAGCAGGATGGGCGCGGCATTCATCACGCCGACCAGGCGTGGGATGCGCTGCGTGCCGCCGGCACCCGGCAGCAGGCCGATCTTGACCTCGGGCTGGCCGATCTTGGCCTTCGGGTTGGCCGCGGCGATCCGGTAATGGCTGGCGAGGCAGATCTCGAAACCGCCGCCAAGCGCCGTGCCATTGATCGCGGCCACGACCGGCTTGCCGCCGGTCTCCTGGCGACGGAACAGCTTCTGCAATTGGCCGAACTGCTCCGTGAGCTTCACCGCATCGGAGGTGTCGGCATTCAGCAGCATGTCGAGATCGGCGCCGGCGATGAAGTCGGCCTTGGCCGAGGTGACGATGATGCCCTTGACCTTGTCGTCCTTCAGCGCCTCTTCCAGCGCCCCCGCATAGGCCGTGATCGAGGCCTCGTTCAGCACGTTCATCGTGCGGCCCGGCATGTCCCAGGCGATGGTGGCGATGCCGTCCGAGTCGACGTTGTAGGTGATCATTGATCGGTCTCCGAGTTCTTCGCGTGGCCACCCTTCGAGACGCTCGCTTCGCTCGCTCCTCAGGGTGAGGATTATTTCGAAACCACCACCTCACCCTGAGGAGGCCGCGTAGCGGCCGTCTCGAAGGGTGGGCAATGGGTCGCGGTCCTTACACCCGCTCGATGATGGTCGCTGTGCCCATGCCGGCGCCGACGCAGAGCGTGGCGAGGCCGGTCGACAGGCCGCGCCGCTCCATCTCGTCGAGCAGGGTGCCCAGGATCATCGCGCCGGTCGCACCGAGCGGATGGCCCATGGCGATGGCGCCGCCGTTCACGTTGATCTTGTCGTGCGGCATCTTGAGGACCTGCATGTAGCGCAGCACGACGGCGGCGAAGGCCTCGTTCAGCTCCCACAGGTCGATGTCCTTCACGTCCATGCCGGCGCGCTTCAGCGCCTTCTGCGAGGCCGGCGCCGGGCCGGTCAGCATGATCGCCGGCTCCGAGCCGATCGAGGCGAAGGAGCGGATGCGCGCGCGCGGCTTTAGGCCCGCCTTCTCGCCGAACTCCTTGGTGCCGAGCAGGATGGCCGCCGCGCCGTCGACGATGCCCGACGAATTGCCGGCATGATGGACGTGGTTCACCTTCTCGATCTCGGGATAGCGCTGCAGCGCCACGGCATTGAAGCCGGGCATCACCTCGCCGTGCATCTTGAAGCTGGGCTCGAGCGCGGCCAGCGTCTGCATGGTGGTGGTGGGACGCATGAACTCGTCATGGGCCAGCAGCTCGATGCCGTTCTGGTCGCGCACCGGCACGATCGACTTCTTGAAGTGGCCGGCATCCCACGCCGCCTTGGCACGCTTCTGCGACTCGACGGCGTAGGCGTCGACGTCGTCACGGCTCATGCCGTACTTGGTGGCGATCACGTCGGCCGAGATGCCCTGGGGCACGAAGTACATCGGGATGGCGACCGCCGGGTCGACCGGCCAGGCGCCGCCGTCGGAGCCCATGGGCACGCGGCTCATCGACTCGACGCCGCCGCCGATCACGGCCTGCGACTGGCCCGACATGACCTGCGCCGCCGCCATGTTGGTGGCCTCGAGGCCCGAGGCGCAGAAGCGGTTGACCTGCACACCCGCGACCGACTCGGCATAGCCCGCCACGACCGCGGCCGTGCGGGCGATATCCGCGCCCTGCTCCCCAACCGGCATGACGCAGCCCAGCACCACGTCGTCGACGAGATGCGTGTCGAGCTTGTTGCGGTCGCGCAGCGCCTGCAGCGCCGTCACGGCCAGCCGCACCGGGGTGACTTCGTGCAGGGAGCCATCCTTGCGGCCCTTGCCACGCGGGGTGCGGACGGCGTCGTAGATGTATGCGTCGGTCATGCGATGTCTCCTTACGTTCCTGTCATCCTGAGCGTAGCGAAGGATCTCATTGCGGTTGCAACTGGCGTGAGATCCTTCGCTATGCTCAGGATGACAATTATGCTCGTCGCCCCATGGGGATTAGAGCGTCCGTCCAATCAGCTCTTTCATGATCTCGTTGGTGCCGCCGTAGATCTTCTGCACGCGCGCGTCGGCATAGAGGCGCGCGATGGGATATTCCCACATGTAGCCGTAGCCGCCGAAGAACTGCAGGCACTGGTCGATGACCTCGCACTGCAGGTCGGTGGTCCAATACTTGGCCATAGCGGCGGTGGCGACATCGAGCTCGCCCTTGAGATGACGCGCGATGCAATCGTCGACGAACACGCGGGCGACATGGGCCTTGGTCTTCATCTCCGCAAGCTTGAAGCGGGTGTTCTGGAAATCGATGATCTGCTTGCCGAAGGCCTTGCGCTCTTTGACGTAAGCCACGGTGTGGGTCATCGCCGCCTCAATGGCGGCGATCGCCTGGATGGCGATCACCAGCCGCTCCTGCGGGAGCTGCTGCATCAATTGGGCGAAGCCCATGCCGGGGCCGCCCAGCAGGTTGTCGGCCGGCACGCGGACATTGTCGAAGAACAGCTCCGACGTGTCCTGCGCCTTCATGCCGATCTTCTCGAGATTGCGGCCGCGCTTGAAGCCCTCGCTGCTGGTCTCGACGGCGATCAGCGACGTCCCCTTGGCGCCGAGCTTGGGGTCGGTCTTGGCGACCACGATCACCAGGTCGGCGAGCTGGCCGTTGGAGATGAAGGTCTTGGACCCGTTGATGACCCAATGGTTGCCGTCCATCACGGCCGTGGTCTTGACCGACTGCAGGTCCGAGCCGGTGCCGGGCTCGGTCATGGCGATGGCCGTGACCAGCTCACCCGCGCAGGCCTTGGGGATCCATTTCTTCTTCTGCTCCTCCGTGCCGTAGTGCAGCAGGTAGGGCACGACGATATCGTTGTGCAGCGAGAAGGCCGGACCCGAGGCGATGGCGCGCCCCTGCTCCTCGATCAGGATGGCGCTGTAGAGGAAATCGCAGCCGGCGCCGCCGTATGCCTCGGGCATGGTCATGCCCAGAAGCCCCTGCGCGCCCGCCTTGCGCCACAGCTCGCGCGGCACGACGCCCTCCTCCTCCCACGTCATGTGGAAGGGCACGACCTCCTTGTCGAAGAACCGCCGGCAGGTGTCGCGGAACATCTCGTGTTCGGGCGTTATGTGCGCGGCGAGGGCTGTCACGTGCGGCTTCCTCATTCGGTTCTTGGCGTCCGTCTGGGCGGACTTTGGGCCGCGGGGAGCGTCCCCGCCAGCCCCGGCTAGGTAGTTTACCTTTACGTAAACGTCAATCTTGGAACTGCCAGCGGACAGACGCGGCAGTAACAAAAAGTAACGCTTTAAATAACATGAAATTAACGTCCCCAGCGCCCCGATTCCGAATAGCGAGACGGGTCTTGCCCATCATACGCGCTTGCGGGCAGCAGACCTATTGCGGTCGTTACTTCGCCGCTTGGAGCTCCCTCGCAAGCTCCACCAGCCCAATCGCCTCGATGCCGTGGCCAAGGGAAAAACGCTCGGTCCCGGCATAGACGACGAATTTCCTCTGCGGCCTCAGGTCCTCACACGCGAAGTGGAAGCCCCGCTCGACCTTGGGAGCGGAGTTGCGCTTCACCTCGATGGCCCAGAGTTGGCGATCGGGAAGCGCCAGCACCAGATCGACTTCGGCCCCCGCAGACGTTCGGTAAAAGCTCGCCTCCGTGCCCTCGGGTGCGGTCGCGATGAGAGTCTCGACGACCAGCGTCTCCCAGGTAGCGCCGGCGACGGGATGACCGAGCAAATTCTCCTTGTCGCGCAGCCCCAGCAGCGCATGCGTGAGGCCGGTGTCGCGTACGTAGACCTTGGGCGAGCGCACGAGCCGCTTGCCTTCGTTGCGATGCCACGGCGGCAGCCGGCGCACGAGCAACAGATCGACCAGCAGGTCGAGATAGTTGGCGACCGTCTTGCCCGAGACACCGAGGCCGCGTGCGATGGTGGCAGCATTCAGCATCTCGGCCTGGTTGTGCGCCAGCATCGTCCAAAAGTGGCGCAGCGTTTCGGCCGGGATGCGCGGCCCGAACTGCGGGATATCGCGCTCAAGATAGGTGCGGATGAAATCGTTGCGCCATTTGAGGCTGAGCGCGTCGTCTTCGGCGAGAAAGCTCGGCGGAAAACCGCCCCGCACCCATAGCCGGTCGAGATCTCCGGCGGGCACCTCCAGGGCATCGAAGGGTGCAAGCTCCAGATAGGATATGCGGCCGGCCAGCGTCTCGCCGGTCTGCTTCAGCAGCTCGATGGCGGCGGAGCCGAGCAGGAGAAAGCGGCCCGTCTTCCTGCCGCCTCGGCGCCCCTTGTCGATGACGCCGCGGAGCGACTGAAACAGCTCGGGAAGACGATGCACCTCGTCGAGGACGACGAGATCGCCTTCATGATCCGCAAGATAGGCTTCGGGATCGGTGAGGCGCGCGCGGTTGGGGATGGACTCCAGATCGAGATAGATCGACGGACGGCCACCGGCGATCTCAAGGGCGAGTGTTGTCTTTCCCACTTGGCGAGGCCCGAGCAGACCGACGGCCGGATAGTGATCGAGGAGGTAGGTCAGGCGATTCCTGAGCCGGCGCTCTATCATCCTCGCAATTAAGGATTTTCAATACAGAATTGCAAGGAACATCGTGAATATCCTCTCCTCGTCGCTTTGATGATATACTTCCTTAACTTAGTATATTCTGAGGAAGCTGCCATGCAGGTGTCGAAATGGGGCAACAGCCTCGCCATCCGCCTCCCCGCCGCAGTGGTCGAGGCGCTGAAGCTCAAGGAAGGCGATGAGGTCGAGGTCCATATCGCCGATGCGCGGGAATTCGCTATCGCCCGCAAGCCCGACCGTGCGGAATTGTTGAAGCGGCTTCGCACCTTCCGGGGACGCCTGCCGGCCGACTTCAAGTTCGATCGTGAGGAGGCCAATGCCCGGTAGCTTCTTCGACACGAATGTCCTCCTCTACGTCGCGTCGGAGGATTCGGCGAAGGCCGGGCGTGCGGAAGAGATCATCGGATCGGGCGGTTCGATCAGCGTGCAGGTCCTCAACGAACTCACGAATGTCTGTCGGCGCAAGATGCGCATGTCTTGGCCAGACACCCATGCGTTCCTCTTGTACTGCACCCGGATATCTGGACACAAGGTAGGAGTTAAGCTGCCAGCCTGAACGCGCCCTGATCCCAAGCGGTTCTGGCGTCGTTTGGACTTCGGTAGTCGTTCTTTGCGATCAGCCACTGGGCATTGTAACGGTCGACGAAGAC
>CANIRG010000371.1 GCA_947469635.1 Rhodospirillales bacterium
GCCGTCGATCGCACGAGCGGTGCGATCCAGGTGTCACGCGTCGTGGCCGCGGTCGACAGCGGCGAGGCGATCGACCCCGACGGCATCCGCAACCAGATCGAAGGCGGCATCGTGCAGTCGCTGAGCTGGACGATCCACGAAGCCGTGGCTGTGGAGGGAACGCACCGGCGCAGCTTCGACTGGAGCGCCTATCCCATCCTGCGTTTCGCCGACGCGCCGGCCAGCATCGAGGTCCATGTCATCGACCGGCCGGGCCAGCCTTTCCTGGGCACCGGCGAGGCCGCGCAAGGACCGGCCGCCGCCGCGCTCGCCAATGCCGTCGCCGATGCAATCGGTGTGCGCCTTCGCGACATGCCCCTGTCGCGGAAGCGCGTGAAGGCGGCGCTCTCGACGTAGACGCTTGCCGGCGTTCGCGATAGCCTCGCTGGACCGACTCAATCCGATTTTCCCGTGCCCAAGAACGCAGGCGACAGACCGGACGATCCTCCGCAAGGCCCGGACTCTCCCGCGTCGTCGCGACGTTTGAGAATTCGGCCCGCCGATCCGGCACCGGCAGCAGCCAAGCGTCTGACGATTCGTCCCGCGGCCCGGAGCGAGCCACCGCCCGCTGCCGCGGACCGCATCAGTCTCACCCGCCGCCCCGCGATACCGGACCCCGATCCCGTCTCCGATGCTGCCCCGCCGATGGCGGTTCGCAGGCCCGAGCCGGTCGATCCCCCGGCAGTGGCGGTGGACTGGCGGCCGACAGTACGGAAGCAACGAAGCTGGTTCTCGAGGCCGCCTGCGCTGGCAGCCTGTGGCTTCATCCTGCTGCTCGCTCTCGGCATTCCGGGCTTCCTCTACTATCAGGAGCAGGAAGCCCAGGCCCGCCATCGCGAGGCCGCACTCGCCCTGGGCAGAGGCCACGAGGCGCTCGCGCAGCAACGGCCCAAGCAGGCCATCGCGGACTATTCGCGCGCGATCGGACTCGATGCCGATGCCCTCGACCCCTATCTTTCGCGCGGCACGACCTACTGGCTGATCGGCGAGCTGGCGCCGGCCGAAGCGGACTTCCGCAGGATCGTCGGAGCGCGCCCCGGCGAGCCGCTCTATCTCGCGCGCCTGCTGGGCGTGCTGGCGGAGGCGGGCAAGAAGGACGAGGCCGAGCGGTTGGGCCGCAAGAGCTTCGAGCAGGACAGGTCGCGCGACTGGGCGCTCGCGCAGTGGCTGGGGGCAGTGCTGACGGCCCGCGGCGCCGAGCGCCTGCTCACCGAGATCGCGACGCTCGAAGGCGGCGGCGTGCGGAATGCAACGACTGCCTTCCACAAGGGCACGGCCTATCTCGAGCTCAAGCGCTACGCCGAGGCGATCCCCGCCCTGAAGGAAGCCCTGCAGGGCGATCCGGCCAAGGTTGCACCGGAGGCATCTGCTTCGCTGGCCACGGCATACAAGGGCATCGGCGACCGGGCCCCGTGCCTCCAGGCCTTGGCCGAGCACAACAGGCGCATCGGGCGCAGCGACGACGACTCCACCTTCTGCGAGCCGTGAGCGCGGCCTATTTCCCGCAGGTTTCCAGCGCCCGGTTCAAGGATGCCGTAAAACCCACCAGCGAATAGACGTCGCTGGTCTGCGTTGCGCTTATGGTCGTGCCCGAGGTTCTGGCTTCCAATCCAGCCTTGAAGACCTCGATGATCGCTTTGACATCGTCGGCGGACGCATGAGGCGCCGACTCGTAGTCGCTGAGACGATAAGCGGCGCCGTGAACCTGGAGCAGCACCTCGCTTCCAGCCCGGTAGAGCCCTTTCACGCTGATCGTGCCGTAGCCGCCCTTCACGGCAACCAGGATCGAGCGATCCGATCTGGGTGCTGCGCCATCGGTGCCGATCGACGGGGTCGTCAGTTCACAGATGGCGGGATCGCCTCGCCTCCTGGACACGGTCAGGGTCCATTTCTCGACCGTCTGCCGGCTGGTCTCCAGCGGCGCGGGCGGCTCTGGAACGGGCTCGGATCGAGCCCGAGCGTCGGCTTGCGGTTCGGTTCGCGGCGGAACTTCCGGAGGCGAAGGCAGCTTGGGGGCGAGCAAGGGCAGGGCCGCCACCACTGCCACGCCGATCAATCCGAAGACCCAGCGCGGGAGCGGCCATATCGCCAACCGCGACGGTGGCGGTGTCGGCGTCGCGCGAGCCTCGGGTGCTGCCGGTGCTGCCTGCGCCGCCGGCGCGGCCTCCGTCCGGCGGATCTGGACGCGCTCGGTGGAGCCCGGCTTGTAGCTGCAGGCACAGCTGCCGCCCAGGGCTTCCCAGGATTGCGTCAGCATCCACGACTTGCAGGCAGGGCACTGGGCGATGGAATCGCCTTCGTGGAATATCTCCTGAAGCAGCGGGTCGCGGCGGCCCTCGCTGTCGAGCGACCGCTTGAGGGCTGCGTCGACGGTGATCCTAATCAAGGATGCCCGCCCCGCACGGCTCCGAATCGGCCCCCACGAAGCACGCCAGGATGCGACGGTGGGGATTGATCACCAGCGCGTAGTTCCACGGCCGATGGAAGATGCTCTGCTGCGTCACCCTGTCGGTGCCGGACATGAAGCAGTCGAGCTCGTTGGGATGGGTATGGTACCAGCCGACGATCACGGCCTGCTCATCGATCAGTCCCTTCTCCTTGCGGACGTCGAGCTCGTGCAGGAGGGCGCTCCAGGCAGCGTGGTCGAACTTCACATAGACCGACGAGCGCTCGTCGCTTTGCGCCGGCAGGGCACTGGTGATGGTGACGAACTCCTCGGTGCTGCCCGGCTCGTGATGACGCAGGCCGACCAGGACGCCGCCCTGCTCATGGATGTTGCGCCGGGTGCGGTTTCCCCACTCGATGTGATCGAAGATCTCGCCCAGGGCGGCCCGGCGGACATAGACGAGCTTGCTCGTGCCGGGATCGCGCGTCGCGAGCTTGTAGTCCTTGGGCCGCAAGGCGGGCGTGGCGCCGGGCTGCTCCTCTTCCTCGCGGATGACGAACATTTTCTTGACCGCGGGCTTGCCGCGGGCCGGCGCCGGCAAGCTGGCCTGCGTCGCTTCGGTCTTCTCCAGAAGATACGGCAGGAGGTCATGCGACCCCAGCGGCTCCTCCGAGAAGGCCGACGCATTCTCGGCCAGGAAGCGGGCCACAGCCCTTGGATTGAGCGTCCACGCGAACGCCAGCGCGCAATCCGCCGGACGCGTCATCAAGGGCAGGAACTCGGCCGGCGGTTTCCATCGCGGTCGCGGCGTCCCAAGCCCGATCAGCGGGCGCGATGCCGTGAAGAACTCGTTGTCCGGCAGGAACGAATCGGCCTCGAGCTGAATCGAGGGCGGCGTCCGCGGATAGCTCGCGTCCACCAGGATCTCGAAGGCCCAGCGGTCCTTGCGGCGCGGCTCGCCAAGGCCGTCCAAAAATCCGGCGGGGACCCTGCCGATCAGGCGGAACACCATCTTGCCCGGACGATGCTCGGCATCGGCATCGAGCACGCCGAGTTCCTCGAGCTGCCTCAGCGCCGCAATGTCGTCCAGGACCAGATCCTGGCGAGTCAGGATCGGCGTCCGTTCCGGACGGCTCATTTGATGACGAACTTCTTCTTCACTTCGGGGCGCGACGCGCCGGTCGGATCGGGCAGCGGGGTCCGGTCGCAGGGAAAGAGCCCCTTGCCCTGGTTCTTGAGGTACCAGGCGCGCGCCGGCGAGTTGGCGGGGCTGGCGGCGTTGGTGATATCCTCGTTGTACTGCAGCGTCTGGAGCATCCGGACGACATGGGCGCCGAGGCTTTCGTAGACCAGCCAGGTGCCGTAGCACCACCGCCCGCTGGACCACCAGTTCGGATGGAACGGCCCGGGCTTGTTGGTCATCTCGATCAGCGGTGCCGCATTGATGGGATAGTCCGGTCCCAGCGTGACGCGGATCGTGTGCTTGTTGCGGATGTTGCCCTGCGCATCGATGAAGGTCTTGAGCTCGAGCTCGATCTCATACTGCTCGGCATAGGGCGCCGTTCCCGACGTCACCCTCCAGGTGAGCCAGGGCGTGCGGATGTTCTCCATCGTGGCGTAGTCGTTGCGCAGCCGGATCTGGCGCGCTTCGGTGGGGGTGAGAGCCATGCCGCGCCTGCCCGGTCAGCGCCCTGCGTCCGTCGCAGGGATCACGCGCAACACATCGTCCGGCGCGAGGCCGAGATCGCGGATCGGGGAATCCCGGTTCAGGAGATCGCCGCCCTTCTTGCCCATCTGATACCCGTGCTCGTTCGGCTGGAGCTGGCCGCCGGCAAGCAGCTCGGTGACGATTTCGGCGGTCGTCATTGTGTCGTCGAGATCCACGGTGAGGATGCGCCCATCGATCGGCAACATGATCCGAACTGCCATCTCCGCCATGCCGGCCCCCTGTCGACCCCCAATTGCGCCGTGGCCGGACTGTAGCCGCGCTCAGGCGTTCCCCGCCAGTGCCCTTTCGATATCGGCGGCCAGGCGGACGTAGCGATAGCCCGCGCCGTCGAACACGGCGGCGATATCGGCGGCGGGAACTCCCACGTCGGCCAAGGTCATGTCCAGGATTCGCGCCTCTGTCGTTGCCTCGGAAAAGGCCCCCAGGACGGTCTTGGCGACAGGCATTTCCCCGGCTCCCTCCGGGCTAGCCTCATCGGAATGTACCGAGTCGCACACGAGATCGCGCTCGGTCAGCACGTGCTGGGGGCGGTAGAGGTCGATTGCCTTCCCGCACAGGCGGCAGCCCGCGACGGCGACGAAGGGATGGAGCCCCTGCGTGTCGAGGACGGGACGGTCGCCGAACCCTGCCGCCGCCAGGCGCCGCAGCACCTCGCGCACCGTCATCGAGTTCGACAGGTCGAGATCGACGATCCTGTCGAACGAGGCATGCATCTCGCAACCTTGGCGCGGCCGCAGATTGAAGATCTCGAACTGGTTGCTGGCCCCGTCGAACCACAGGCGCTGGCCCGCGACGGCGCCGTTGCTGCAGAGGTGCTTCACGCACTCCTGGACCTGGATGCCCGATATGATCGACGAGGTGACCTGGACCGTGGGCGCGCGCGCCTGCTGGACGTGGAGTCGCTTGACGTTGTCGCAGGACCAGCGCTGACGCGCGAGGCTGAGCTGCCGGTCGGAGAGGCCGCACTCGTAGCAGACCTCCGAGGTCGGGCTGTAGAAGCTGACATGCCCGGCAAGCTGGTTGATGCCGGAATCGATCCACGGCCTGCCGACCAGCCGGCAGGCCCGGTTCACGAACCGGCGCGCCTCGACATTGTCGAGGCAGCCCAGCACGACGTCCATCTCCTGGAAAACCCCGAGCCCGAGCTCGCTCGTGATGTCGCCATGGAACGAGGCGATGCGGCTGTCGGGCGAGAGGCACATCTGGCGGGCACGCTCGGCCGCGACATGTGCCTTGCGCTTGCCGATGTCGGCCGGACCGAACAGCACGGTGCGGCTCAGGTTCGAGGTCTCGATCGTGTCGAAGTCGCAGATGAGAAGATTCCTGAAGCCCAGCAGCAGCAGGTTCTTGATCGTCTCGTTGCCGAGCGCCCCGGCACCCACGACCATGATCTTGGCCGCGGAGATCGTCTCCTGATCCCACCACGAAATCAGCTTCTGGCGATCGAAGAAGCTTTCGTCGGCCGGCGCACCGTCGCGTACCGAGAATTTCCTGGTCATCGCAACCTCCTCTTCGTCAGCACGACGATAATCTCATGCGGCAAACCTGCCGCGTGGCTTTCCCCCTCCCTGCCCTCCCCCGAAGACGCAGGCCAATCGCCTGTGGCCGGAGGTTGAAGGAAAGGTCCTTTGCTAAAGCGCGGGGGTTACCCCGCGCGACTCGGGATGACACCTTTTCCTTTGTCGGCGCATTGCGCCAACCCCAACAAAATTGAGGGCGGCGGGGGAAGGCCTCAGTCGAGATGTGTCGACGTCGTAGCTAAACAAACGACAGCCCGCCGGAGAGCGCCACCGTCTGGCCGGTCATGTAGCCATTGCCGACCAGCATCATCACGACCTGGGCGCACTCTTCCGGCGTACCGAAGCGGCCGAGCGGGATGCGCGCTGGCGAGGAGGCGAGCTCGCGCACCATGTCGGTCTCGATCAGCGACGGCGCCACGGCGTTCACCGTGATGCCGTCCTTCACCAGCCGGGCGGCGTAGCCACGGGTCATGCCCTCCATGCCGGCCTTGGAAGCGTTGTAGTGCGGTCCCACGCCACCCGCGCCGCGCGCCGCGCCGGAGGAGATGTTGACGATGCGTCCCCACTTCCGCGCCCGCATGCCGGGCACGACGGCCTGGGTGCAGAGAAAGACCGACTTCAGGTTGACCGCGATGGTGCGATCGAAGTCCTCCTCCGTGAGATCGTCGACGCCGCGGATCAGGCCGATGCCGGCGTTGTTCACCAGCACATCGACCGGCCCCAGCTCGCGCTCGACGGCCGACATCATGCCGGCGACGGCGTCGGCTCTGGAAACATCGGCGCCGACTTCCATCGCCTTGCCACCGGCGTTGCGGATCGCCTCGACGACGTTCCGCGCCTCGGTGGCTCTTTCGAGGTAATTCACGGCAACAGCGGCCCCTGCTTCGGCCAGCGAAATGGCCACGGCACGGCCGATGCCGCGCGATCCTCCCGTCACCA
>CANIRG010000372.1 GCA_947469635.1 Rhodospirillales bacterium
CCAGCAGGTGGCGCCCCAATCGTGCTGGATCACCGGCCGGGCGCCATCCTCCTGCAGCTTCTTGTCGATCTCCCAAACGAGCTTCTTACGCGCCTCGACGTCGGTCATGCGCGACTGCTGCTCGAACAGCTTCTCGACCTCGGGGCTGCAGTAGTTGGTATAGTTGCGCTCCGAGCCACAGGAGAAGGTCTCGTAGAAGACCACGTCGGGATCGTCGATGCCGACGCCCTGGACGTTCAGCCCGACGGTGAAGTCCTTTCGCGCCATGCGATTGTACCAGACCGCCGTGTCGAGCGGCTCGAGCTCGCCCTGGATGTACACCTGCTTGAGATGGTCGATCAGGATCACCGCCTGGTCGCGGTAGGTCGGGATGTTGCGGGTCGAGACCTTGATCTTGAGCGGCTTGTCGGCGCCGTAGCCGAGGCCCGTCATGATCTTGCGGCCTTCCTCGCGCGCCTTCTCGTGGTCGGCGCCATAGCCCGCGACCGTGGCCAGGAAGTCGGCCGGCATGCCCCACAGGCCTTCCGGCGGCGGCAGCATCGAGCCGCCCTGGCGGTTGGTGCCCTGGCCGATGATCTCGGTGAAGGAGCCGCGGTCGATCGCCAGCACCATGGCCTTGCGGATCTGCGCATTGTCGAACGGCGGCTTGTCGCGATTGACGAGCAGGTTGGCCTGGGTGTTGGTCGGCAGCAGCTCGCACACCGCCGTCGGCATCTGCGTCTTCAGGTCCTTGAGCGCGGGCGCCGCGATCTCGGCGGTGAAGGTGAGATCGAACCGGCCGGCGATGAAGGCCAGCAGCGAGGTGGCACGGCTGGAGATGATGGTGAACTCGATGGCGTCGAGATAGGGCCGGCCCTTCTTCCAGTAGTCCGGGTTGCGCACGACGCGCATCGACTCGTTCTGCTTCAGCTCGGCGAACTTGAAGGGGCCGGTGCCGACTGGCCTGGTGCGCATCTGGGCCACCGGCACATGGCAGGGATAGACCGGCGAGAAGGCGCCCGCGAGCATGGTGAGCAACGACGGCTGCGGCCGACCGAGATTGAAGGTGACCTCGCTGTCGCCGTTGACCGTCACTTCCTTGAGGTTGAAGTACCAGGATTTCCGGGGGTTCTTGCGCAGCTTCGACTCCTCGCCGCCCTTGACCATGTCCCAGGTGCACTTCACGTCGGCGCTGGTGAAAGGCTTGCCGTCATGCCACTTCACGCCTTCGCGCAGCTTGAAGGTGAGCCTGGTGCCGTCCTCGCTCCATTTCCATTCGGTGGCGAGGTCGGGAACGATCTTGTCGGGCGCGTTCTGCTTCGACGTCGGGTCGAACATCACGAGGTTGTTGTAGATCGACATGAAGGGCATGACGGTCGAGATCGTCGCCTCCTCGTGGATCGAGGCGCTGGGCGGATTGTCACGATGCGTGACCTTGAGCGTGCCGCCCTGCTTCTGGGCCGATGCCAGCGAGCTGCCCGCAATCAGGATGAATAGCGCCAACGGTAACGCGGCGAGCTTGCCCGGCATGCTTCCTCCAATGCTTTGTTGCCGCGACGGTACAGCGTAGACTCGGGCGATGCGACTCATCGGTTTGCTGGTCGGAATGGCGCTCCTGGGCACGACGCCCGCGCTTGCCCAGGATTATCCCTCGAAGCCCATCCACATCATCTCGCCGTTCGGGCCGGGGACGGCGACCGATACGGTGGCGCGGGTCATCGCCATGGAGATATCACGCCGCACCGGCCAGTCGGTGGTGGTGGACAACAGGCCCGGCGCCGAAGGCCAGATCGGCGCCCAGGCCGCGGCCATGGCCGCGCCGGACGGCTACACGATCTTCGTCACGACCCAGACCACGCAGGCCATCAACCAGCACGTCTACAAGACCTTGCCCTACGATCCGGTGAAGAGCTTCGCGCCGATCAGCGCCCTCTCGGGCAGCGCGCAGATCGTGATCGTGCGCAAGGACCTGACGGTGACGTCGATTGCCGAGCTGATCGCGCTCGCCCGCGCCCAGCCCGGCAAGCTCGCGTTCGGCAGCGGCAACGGCTCGGCGCGCGGCGCCGCCGAGCTGTTCAAGATCATGGCCAAGGTCGACCTGCTGGGTGTTCCCTACAAGACGCAGCCGCAGGTGATCGCCGACCTGCTGGGCGGCCGCATCGACGTCACCTTCAGCGACTTCACCACCGGCCTGCCGCCGGTGCGGGACGGCCGGGCGCGCGGCCTCGCGGTCACCAGCCTCCAACGCTATCCCGGCCTCGAGCACTTCCCCAGCGTCGCCGAGAGCGGTCTGCCCGGCTACGAGTCACGTCCTTGGAACGCCGCCTATGCGCCGGCGGGCACGCCGCGGCCGATCATCGACCGGCTGAACCGGCTGATCCAGGACGCGGTGAATTCGGAAACTTACCGCACGCTGATGCGCACGACGCTGGGCGTGCCCTTTCCCGGGTCGCCGGAGGATCTCGCCGCGTGGCAGGAGAGCGAGATCAAGAAGTGGGGCGAGATCGTGCGGCTGGCCGGCATGAAGGAGCCGTGAGCCACTCCTTCTATCGCTGGCGAGCGGCCGTGATCTGCCAGATCGCCGAGGCCAGCACACAGGCCGCCACGGTGAAGAACGCCGACGGGTAGCCGGCCACGGCGGCGATCAGGCCGAAAAGCGGCGGGCCGATGACAGCGCCGGAGAAGGCGAGCGCGATCTGAACGCCCGAAAGGGCCGCGGCCTGACCGGGTGGCGAGAGATGGGCGAACTCGGCCATCGACACGCCGTTCCAGCTTATGGCGACCGCGCCATAGGAGATGACGACCAGCGAGATCAGCCAGAAGGGCGAATCGGGTGCGAGCAGGCCGGTGGCGATGGCGCCCGCCGCCATGGTGATGCCGGTCCAGCCGAGCAGCCACATGCGCGGAAAGCGATCGCCGAGGGCTCCCAGGATCAGGCGCACGGCCACCGCCGCCATCTGGGCGAGGAACAGCAGGAAGCCCGCGCGGGCGATGCTGAGGCCGCAATATTGATAGAGGTAGGTCACCAAGTAGAAGGTGAAGGTGTGCTGGCAGACGACGTAGACCAGCGCCGAGCCGCCCAGCACGCGAAGCTGCCGGTGCGCCGCCACGAAGCGGATCGAGCGCCAGATGCCGGGCGAGGGGCCGGCGCCGACGACCCTGGCATCGAGGTCTGAACGCAGCATCTCCAGGATCAACGCAGCCACCACCATTGCCGCCGCGGCGATCAGCGAGGCGCCGCGCCAGCCGAACAGCTCGAGCAGCAGCGGCAGCAGCGCGCCGGCCAGCGCAAAACCCAGCGGCACGCCGGTCTGCTTCACGGAGAAGACCAGGCTGAAATATTCGCGCGGCACGCGCTGGGTCAGGATATGCGCCGACGCCGGGTTGACCGGACCCTGCGCCACGCCGATGAAGGCCACCGCCACGACGGTGGCGATCACATAGCCCGAGGCATTGAGCGCGAGGCCGGCCGCGGCCATCAGCAGCGCGCCCTGGCAGATGCGCACGGCGCCGAGGCGCGTGATCGGGCCGGCGCTGCCCAAGGCCACCGTGGCAGCAACGGCATAGGTGATGGCCGTGAAGACGCCGACGAGCTTGGGGTCGATCGCCAGATCCTTGGCGACCGCCGGCATCATGACGCTGAGCGACAGGACCGACAGCGAGACCATCGCCTGCACCACGAGCATGGTGGCCACAGGCACGATCGCGCGGTTCATATGGCCTACGACCGGAACAAAATGGCCTCACCCTGAGGAGCGGCCCAAAGGGCCGCGTCTCGAAGGGTCGGCAAGGAACGCGGTGCTCGTTCCCACCCTTCGAGACGCGTCGCTACACGACGCTCTTCAGGGTGAGGGGGTGGTGCGGTTCCAGCAGTTCGGAACACACTCACATCCCGTAGAGGTCGGCCTTGTTCAGCACCGTGTTGCGCAGGATGCGGATCGAGGCAACGTCGACCATGATGCCGTCGACGTTGATCGCGCCCAGCCCCGCCGCCTCGGCCTCGGCATAGGCCTTCTCGAGCCTGCGGGCGCGGACGATGTCCTCGGGCTTGGGTGAATAGATCTCCAGCGCATGCTCGATCTGCGAGGGATGGATCGCCCATTTCCCGACGCAGCCCAGGATCATCGAGCGGCGGCATTCCTCGCGATAGGCTTCGGGGTTCTTGAAGTCGGCGAAGGGGCCGTCGACCGGATCGATGCCGGCGGCGCGGCAGGCCATCACCAGCCGGAAGCGGGCATAGTGCCAGATGTCGCCGGGATAGCCGTCGGAGGCGCCGACGTTCTTGTTGGTGACGCCCATCGAAGCAGAGAAATCGCCCATGCCGAACACCAGGCATTCCAGGCGCGGCGTGCACTTGGCGATGGCATCGACGTTCTGCATGCCCTCGACCTCCTCGATCAGGGCTTCGAGGCCGATTGTGCGCTTCAGTTTCAGCTTCTTCTCGAGCTGATGCAGGAGCTTGTCGGCGAACAGCACGTCGGCCGGCGTCATGACCTTGGTCATCATGATCGTGTCGAGATGCTCGCCCGCGCCCTCCACAACCTCGATGATGTCCTCGAAGGCATATTCGGTGGTGAGGTCGTTGATGCGCACGCAGCGGGTCTTGCCGGTCCAGTTCAGCGTCTTCAGTGCCTGCACGATCTTCTTGCGGGCGTCGCGCTTCTGGCTCGGGGCGACGGCATCCTCGAGGTCGAGGAAGACGTGATCGGCCTTCGATTCGGAGGCCTTCTGCATCATCTTCTCGCTGGAACCGGGCGTCGAAAGCTGGACGCGGCGGGGGCGGCGGGGCGGGCTGTGGGTCATGTCTGTCTCCTCAAGCGACGATTTTTTCGGCCTTCAGTCGGGCAATCTCTGCAACGTCCAGGCCAAGGGAAGCGAGATACTTGTCGGTGTGCTCGCCCAGCAGGGGCGCGCGATGGCGCACGCGGCCGGGCGTCTCGGTCATCTTCACCGCGACGCCCGCGATCTGCACCTCGTGGTCGAGGCCGGGATGCGGCACCCACGGCAGCATCTCGCGTGCCTTGAAGTGCGGGTCGGCCACGATATCGCGCACGTTGTAGACCGGCGAGAAGGGCACCTGGCCGCCGAGATACGCCAGCAGCTCGTGCTTGGTGCGCTGGCGCGTGAACTCCCAAACGGCCGCGATGATCACGTCCTGGTTGGCGCGACGGTCCTGCACGGTGACGAAGCGCGGGTCGGTCGCCATCTCGGGCTTGCCGATAAGCCGGCAGAGGATCGGGAAATGCGTGTCGGCGTGGGCGGCGATGGTGACGAACCCATCCTTGGCCGGGAACATGCCGAAGGGGCAGAGCAGGGGATGATGGTTGCCCTCCGGCACCGGCAGCGAGCCGAGGTAGGAGTGCTGGTGCATGACGCGCTCGCAGAGGGCGAGGATCGCGTCGACCATGCCGACATCGACGAATTGGCCGCGGCCGGTCTTGTGGGCACGGAGGATGGCTGAGACGATGCCGAAGGCGCAGGTGATGGCGGGCACGAGATCGCCGACGCCGGGGCCGACCTTCATCGGCGTGTCCTTGTCGGGGCCGGTGATGGCCATGATGCCGCCCATCGCCTGGGAGATCACGTCGTAGGCCGGCCAGTCGGCGTAGGGGCTGCGGCCGGTGCGATAGTCGCCGAAGCCGCGGATGGTGGCATAGACCAGCTTCGGATAGCGCTCGTGCAGCGCCTCGTAGGACAGGCCGAGACGATCCATGACGCCGCCGCGATAGTTCTCGACCACGGCATCAGCGCCGTCGCAGAGCTTCATGACGAGGTCGCGGCCCTCGGGCTTCTTGAGGTCGATGGCGATGGAGTGCTTGTTGCGGTTCACGGAGGCGAAATAGCCGCCGAAGGCGCGCAATTTGTCGTCGGCATGGTAGGGGCCGATGATGCGCGTGTGGTCGCCGTCGAGCGGCTCGATCTTGATGATCTCCGCGCCCTGGTCGGCCAGCAGCATGGTGCAGTAGGGGCCGGCCAGCATCTGCGTCAGGTCGACGATGCGGACCCCGTCGAGGGCGCCGAGCACGTCACTCATGCGGGCCTCGGCCTCCAAGCCCGCTCATGATCATGAGGCGGGCCCGGAGGCCCGCGGTCCAATGAGTCACTTCTCTCCCCAATGGCTGCGCCGCTTGATCAGCACCGTGCGCTCGCCCTCGAAGACGTGCTTGTCGTCCTGGTTCACGCCGTAATGCTTGAAGCGCACGATGCCGGCATGGGCCTGCAGCGCGTCCTTGGTCTCCAGCACCTCGGAGTAGCAATAGAGCGTGTCGCCGTGATGGACCGGCGCCTTGAGCCGGATCTTGTCCATGCCGAGCTCCATCAGCGCATTCTCGGCGGTGTCCTGGGCCGCCAGCCCGATGCACATCGAGATGGTGACGCCGCCGAAGCCCAGGCGCTGGCCCCAGTTGCTCGACTTCATCAGGTGCTCGTTGAAGTGGCCCTCGGCGGTATTCATGGTGACGTTGGTGATCCACACCTGCTCCAGCGGCTCCACGGTCTTGCCGCGGGCGTGCTTCATCACGTCGCCGACCTTGAAGTCCTCGAAGTAGTTGTGCGTGCCGGTGAGCGCCGAGACCTTCATCAGTTCCTCCCGCGGCCG
>CANIRG010000373.1 GCA_947469635.1 Rhodospirillales bacterium
ACTCCCCGAAAATGTCTTGGGTACAAGACCCCCGCTGAGGTACTTCTTCCTAAACTGTTGCACTTCAAACGTGAATCCACACCCTCGCTACGCTCGGGATGACAACTTTCGTGGTCTTGGCGCAGTGCGCCAATCACAAAGCCGGTGTCATCCCGAGCGCAGCGAGGGACCCTTCCTCATATTACGCCCTCGCCCGCGCCGCGATCGCCTCGCGGCGGGCGATCCAGGTGGTGGCGCCGAAGATCACCATGGCGCCGGCGAAGGTCCAGACCGGCGGCACGTCGGTCCAGATCAGGAAGCCCAGCGCCGAGGCCCAGATCAGCTCGAGGAAGCGCGCGGGCTGCGTCGCCGCCACATCGGTGGCCTTGAGCGAGCGGTTGAGGGCGTAGTGGCCAGCCGAGCCCAGGATGCCCACGATCACGAACATGGCGAGATGCGTCGCCGTCATCGGCAGCCAGAAGAACGAGGCGACGGGCAGCGTGAACAGCGACACCAGCATCGACTGCCACAGCACGATGGTCTCGGGCTTGTCGTAGCGCATCAGCCGCTTGGCCAGCAGGTAGGAGCCGGCCGACACGGGCGCGGCGGCGATCAGCAGGAAGCTCGCCCAGTTGGCGCTGATGCCGTGCTCGAGCTTCGGATAGAGCACGATCAGCACGCCCGCGAAGCCGATGAAGATCGCGGCCCAGCGGTCGGCCCGCACCTTCTCGCCGAAGAACAGCATGGCGCCGATGGTGAGGAAGATCGGCGAGGTGAAGCTGATCGCCGTGATCTCGGCCAGCGGCACCAGCGGCAGGGCGATGAACCACATGCCGGTGCCCATGGTGTGCACCATGCAGCGCGCGACCTGGAGCTTGAGGTTGTTGGTGCGCAGCACGGACGCGCCGGCGCGCAGCACCAGCGGCAGCATGACCAGCGCACCGAAGCTGTAGCGCATGCACTGGATCTGCCAGGAATGCAGGTCGGCGGTCATCACGCGCGTCGTGGCGTTGAGCGCGGCGAAGCACAGGCCGCACAGCGTCATCCACAGCATGCCACGGAGCGCGGGGCCGAGCGCTTCGGTGCGGCGGGCAGCCTGTTCGGCGAAGGTCATTGGGCGCGGACCCTAACGAAACGGGGCGCGACCCGGCAGGTCGCGCCCCGCATTGCTGGCATGAGGCCGGTCTAGTTGTGCTTGGCGATCTCGAGACGGCCGACCTGGTCGCGATGGACCTCGTCCGGACCGTCGGCCAGGCGCAGCGTGCGCTGATGGGCGTACATGCTGGCGAGCTTGAACACCTGGCTGACGCCGCCGGCGCCATGGAGCTGCAGGCAGCGGTCGACCACCTTGGAGGTGATGTTGGGCACCGCCACCTTGATCATGGCGATCTGCTGGCGGGCTTCCTTGTTGCCGAACTTGTCCATGGCCCAGGCGGCCTTGAGGACCAGCAGGCGGGCCATGTCGATCTCCATGCGCATGTCGGCGACATGGGCCTTGGTGACGCCCATCTCGGAGATCTTCTGGCCGAACGCGGTACGGCTCTTGGCGCGCTTGATCGCCATCTCGAGCGCCCGCTCGGCGACGCCGATCGCACGCATGCAGTGATGGATGCGGCCGGGACCGAGGCGGCCCTGGGCGATCTCGAAGCCGCGGCCTTCGCCGAGCAGGATGGCTGACTTCGGCACGCGCACATTGTCGTAGACCACCTCGGCATGGCCGTGCGGTGCATCGTCGTAGCCGAACACGTGCAGCATCTTCACGATCTTGATGCCGGGCGCGTCGCGCGGCACCACGATCATCGACTGCTGGCGGTAGGCCGGCGCATTGGGATCGCTCTTGCCCATCAGGATGATGACGGCGCAGCGCGGATCGCCCATGCCCGACGACCACCACTTGCGGCCGTTGATGACATAGTCGTTGCCGTCGCTCTCGATGCGGCATTCGACGTTGCGCGCGTCGGAGGAGGCCACCGCCGGCTCGGTCATGGCGAAGCAGGAACGTATCTCGCCGTTCAGCAGCGGCTTCAGCCACTTCTCCTTGTGCTCGGCGGTGCCGTAGCGGGCGAACACTTCCATGTTGCCGGTATCGGGCGCGGAGCAGTTGACCGATTCCGACGCGATCGAGGAACGGCCGAGCACTTCGCAGATCGGCGCGTATTCGAGGTTGGAGAGGCCCATCGTGCCGTGCGTGTCGCCGGTCTCGCGATCGGCGGGCAGGAACATGTTCCACAGGCCGCGCTTCTTCGCCTCGGCCTTGCACTCCTCGAGGACCGGGGGAAGCTGCCAGCGATCCTTGGCCTTCTCCATCTGCTCCTCGTAGACGGACTCGGCCGGGTAAACGACCTCGTCCATGAACTTGGTGAGCTTCTCGACGAGTTCCTTGGACCGGTCGGAATATTCGAAATCCATCGTCTCCTGCCTCTCTCTTGCTTTCTCTCTTCTGGGTCGCGGCGGACTCTGGCCGAAAACGGCGACGATGTGAACGGCCATTCAGAGCGCCACGCGGCGCAGCGTTTCACAAGGCGGCATGTTATACGGTGGTCATGGTCCCGGACCTTTCCCTCGTCCGCGAATACAAGCGCCGCGTCGAAGGCGCCTTCAACGGCCGGCTGGCCAAGATGGTGCTGTTCGGCTCGCGCGCCCGCGGCGATGCGCGCCCGGATTCCGACTGGGACATCGCGGTCTTCCTGACCGGCGAGCCGTCGTCGGACGACCTCAACCGGCTTGCGGATCTTGGCACCGATCTTCTTTACGAGACCGGCCAATTCATCCAACCGCTGCCGATTGCCGGCCGTCGTCTCGATGAAGACAGTTACCTCTTGCGGGCGATTCGCTCCGAGGGGGTTTCCCTATGAAGGAGGAAACGCGGCGACATTTGCGCCGTGCCCGCCGTCTGTTGGCAATGGTCGAGACGCGTGTTGAGTCCGAACTCCCGGAGATCATCGCACATACGGCCTACTATGCGATGTACCATGCGGTCATTGCCGTGTTTGCGGAGAAAGGCTTGCCGTTGCCAAAGACACACAGCGGCATCGTATCACGACTCAGCCAACTCGACCGCGAGGAATCACTCGATGCGAAAGCCGAAGTCGCACGCTTGAGCCGGGCACTCGATCGCCGGCTCATTGCCGACTACGAGGCAGAAGACCTTCTGACGGTCGAGCACGTGCGCACTGCGCGTGATGAAGCAGTGTCGTTTTTTTCCTTCTGCGAACGATTGATCGGCACGCCTTAGCTTCGGCCTCGAATCAGATTCGATCGTGCCATCAGACGAATCCGCATCGGCCGCAGCACGAGGATCGCCAGCACGGCGGCCAGCGCATTCATCGCTGCGGCGGCGGTGAAGACGATGTGCCAGTTGCCGGTCTCGGCCACCAGCAGGCTGGCGACGGGCACCAGGAGGCTGGCCACGCCCTTGGCGGTGTAGAGCAGGCCGGCATTGGTGGCGGCGTACCGGCTGCCGTAGCAGTCGGTGCAGGTCGAGGGGAACAGGCTGTAGATCTCGCCCCAGGCGAAGAACACCATGCCGCCCAGCAGCACGAACAGCAGCGGGTCGTGGCCGTAGGCGCCCAGCGCCAGGATGCCCACGGCCTCCAGCGCGAAGGCGATGAACATCGTGCTCTCGCGGCCGATGCGATCCGACACCCAGCCGAAGAACGGCCGCGTGACGCCGTTCAGGACGCGATCGATCGACAGCGCGAAGGTAAGCGCCGGCAGGGTGAGGCTGAGCAGGCTCACCGGCACGTCGGCGACGTGGAATTCATGGGCGATGGGGGCGAGCTGCGCCGTCGCCATCAGTCCGCCCGCGCTCACCAGCACCATCATGAGATAGAGCAGCCAGAAGACCGGCGAGCGCAGGGTCTCGGCCGGGCTGTAGCTCCGGGAGGTTTGCTTGGCCATCGTCTCCTGCGGCGGTGCGGCGCGCAGGAGCGGGGCTATGGCAAGGATGATCAGGCCCTGTCCGAGCCCGAACCACAGGAAGGCCGCCTCATAGCCGCTGCCATGGATGACCCGCTGGATCGGAATGATGGTGAAGGCCGAGCCGACGCCGAAGCCGGCGGCGGTGATGCCGGCGGCAAGGCCGCGCCGGTCGGGAAACCATTTTAACGCACTGCCCACGCAGGTCCCGTAGACACAGCCGACGCCGATGCCCCCCAGCGCCGCGCCGAGATAGAGCAGCGGCAGCGAATCGGCGTAGGCGTTGATCACCCAGGCGGTCCCGACGAACAGCCCGCCCGCGAGGACGACGCGGCGCGGCCCGAATCTATCGACGAACCAGCCTTCGAGTGGCACCAGCCAGGCCTCGGTGACGACGAAGATGGTGAAGGCCACCTGGATGGCCGGGCGACCCCAGCCGTATTTGGCGTCGATCGGCTGGACGAACAGCGTCCAGCCGTACTGCAGGTTGGCGATCATCACCATGCAGACGACGCCGGCGAGAAGCTGCAGCCATCGACCCATGCGGTGAAAACGCTCCCTTGCCCATCGCGGGCGCCGGCCCCTAAATCGGGGCAAGACACAGTACCGGGAGATACGCCGTTGGACAGCGTGATGCAGACGCCCTTCAAGCCGATCGATTTCATGAGCCGCGACGTCAATGTCGAGCGCCGGCCCGACGGCACGATCGTCCTGCAGTCGAACCACGCGCTGAAGCCCTACGAACGGCACGTGCCGGCCTTTCTCGCCAAATGGGCGGCGCAGGCGCCCGACCGGGTGTGGCTGGCGCAGCGCCGTGGCCCGGCGCGCGAGTGGCTGAAGGTCACCTATGGCGAGGCCAAGGAGCAGGTCGATGCGGCGACGCAGGCGCTGCTCGACCGCGGCTTCGGGCCGGACAGGCCGGTCATGATCCTGTCGTCGAACTCGATCGAGTTCGCGCTGCTGGCGATGGCGGCGATGCAGGCGCGCGCGCCTTTGGCGCCGGTGTCGCCGGCCTATTCGGTGATGAGCCAGGACCACGCCAAGCTGCGTTACGTCTTCGACCTCATCAAGCCTGGCATGGTCTTCGTGCAGAATGGCGAGATCTATGCCCGCGCGCTGGCGGCGCTCGACCTCGAAGGCGTGCTGCTGGTCCATGTCGACAAGCCGCCGCCCCGGATGCAGTCGCTGCCGTGGAGCGAGCTGGTTGCGACCAAGGCGACCGACGCCGTCGCGCAGTCCGTCGCGGCCATCGAGCCCAAGACCGTGGGAAAATTCCTCTTCACCTCGGGCAGCACCGGCATGCCCAAGGCCGTCATCAACACCCAGGAGATGATGTGCGCCAACCTGGCGATGGGCCAGATGGGGCGTATTCGAAAGCCGACCGATCCGGTGGGCGTCATGCTCGACTGGCTGCCGTGGAACCATACGATGGGCGGCAACGCGACCTTTCAGGGCAACCTGGCTGAAGGCGGCACGACCTGGATCGACGACGGCAAGCCGCTGCCCGGCCTGTTCGACGAGACGCTGCGGAACCTGCGCGAGATCTCGCCGACCTACTTCGCCAACGTGCCCGCGGGCTATGCCATGCTGGCGACGGCGCTGGAGAAGGACGAGGCGCTGGCCCGCAAATTCTTCACCAACCTCAATTCGCTGGCCTATGGCGGCGCCACGCTGCCCAACGATCTCTACGAGCGCATGGAGACGCTGGCGGTGAAATACACTGGCTATCGGCTGCCGTTCCTCACCGGTTGGGGATCGACCGAGACGGCGCCGACGGCGACCACCGTGCATTGGGCGTCGGAGCGCGTCGGGCTGATCGGACTGCCCTATCCCGGCGTGCGGCTGAAGATGGTCCCGACCGGCGAGGAAGGGCGCTATGAGCTGCGGCTCAAGAGCGTGATCGTGACACCCGGCTACTACAAGCGGCCTGACCTTACGGCGCAGATGTTCGATGAGGAAGGCTTTTACAAGATCGGCGATGCCGGCCGCTTCGTCGATCCCAACGATCCGAGCTGGGGCCTGATCTTCGACGGCCGCGTCGTCGAGGATTTCAAGCTTACCAGCGGTACTTTCGTTTTGGTCGGCACGCTGCGCACCACGTCCATCGCCGCCGCTTCGCCGGTGCTGCAGGACGCCGTGGTCTGCGGCGAGGGCCGCGACCAGGTGGGCCTGCTGGGTTTCCCGAACTTCGCCGCTTGCCGGGGGGTCTCAGGCGATACGGAAGTGGCGCTCTCCAACGAGGAGCTGGTGAAGCACCCGGCCGTGGTTGCCACGGTACGCGACGGGCTCGCGAAGATGAACGCCGAGTGCAAGGGCTCGTCGATGCAGGTGCGCCGCGTGCTGCTGATGACCGAGCCGGCCTCGGTCGACGGTCACGAGATCACCGACAAGGGCTACATCAACCAGCGTGCCACGCTGGAGCGTCGCAAGGCGATGGTGGAGAAGCTCTATGCCGGCGGTGAGGGCGTCATTGAGGTGTCATAGGGACCGCGGGTCTCCGGGTCCGCTCATGCTCATGAGGTGGGCCTGGAGGCCCGCGGTCCGCATGACTACTCGTCCGCCCTGCTTTCCCTGATCCGCCGCGTGCCCTGGAAGACCGGCTTCAGCGGGTCCATGACGAAGCGGATGCGCGGCAGGTCGGTGTCGACGACGCAGCAGGTGCCGACGATCG
>CANIRG010000374.1 GCA_947469635.1 Rhodospirillales bacterium
CGCCACTCCAGTGGCGCGTCTTCGCTCGCTGAAACACATGATGCGCCACTGGAGTGGCGCGCCCCCAGCAATCAATGAACGCCGTCCTCGAGATCATCGTGCCGGTGTTCGGCATGGTGGCCGCGGGCTGGGTGCTCGGCCAGTCGAGCCTGCTCAGCGTCGAAGGGCTGCGCGGGCTGACCAACGTCACCTTCTACGCGCTGTTCCCGTCGCTGCTGTTCCGCTCGATGGGCAACGTGCGGCTGGAAGTGCTGTCGCTCGACATCCTGCTGGTCTTCTTCGGCGCCGCCCTCGTGCTCTACGGCTTGATGCTGCTGCTCGGCCGCGCGCTCGGCATGCGGCTCACCGACGGCACGGTGTTCGCGCTGTCGGGCACCTTCTCCAACGGCGTCGGCATCGGCATCCCCTTCGTCACCTACGCCTTCGGCGAGAAGGGGCTGGTGCCGCTGCTGATGATCATCAGCGTGAATTCGCTGATCCTGCTCACCTTCTCCTCCTTCCTGATGGAGGTGGCGGGGCAGGGCAAGGCGCCGGGACGGCTGCTCGCCAAGCTGGGCGGCGCCGTGGTGATGATGCTGAAGCATCCGGTGATCCCGTCGATCTTCGCCGGCCTCCTCTGGGCCGAGCTCGCGGCGCACGTGCCGGGCGGCCTTGCGCTGCCGGTGGTGCTCGACCGCATCCTGCAGGCGCTGGGCACGGCAGCGCCGCCCTGCGGCCTGATCATGGCCGGCGCATCGCTAGCCCACGTCGGGTTGAAGGAGCATTGGCAGACCGCGGCCGTCGCCACCGCCGTGAAGCTCGCCGTCCTGCCGGCGATGGTGTGGCTGGCCGGCCGCTACCTCTTTCCGCTCGATCCGCTGTGGCTCACCGTGGCGACGCTGAACGCCGCCCTGCCCGCCGGCGCCAACGTCTATCTCGTGGCGCGGCTCTACAATTCCGGCGTCGGCCTCGCCACCAACGCCGTGGTGATCTCCACCGCCGCCAGCATCTTCACCCTGTCGGCGATCCTCGTGCTGCTCGACGTGCCGGCGCGTTAGCTACGGCCTGCGCGGCAAATTCCCGATGCCGCCCAGCAGCAGGCGGGTGGCGAACTCGGTGGCCTGGTCGGGATCGACGGGATCGCGCGCGACCATCGCCACCGACACTTCGAAAACCACGCCCGACAGGGCCGCGACAAGGTAGCCGACGTCGGTGGCGGGCAGCACGCCGCGCTCCATGGCGGCGCGGACGTCGTCGTGCAGCGCCTGGGCCAGCCCCCTGAGGTCTGGCTTCTCCATCAGCATGCGGACGTGGCTCACGTTGTTGCGGCCGAAGGCCAGGATCTCGGGATCCTCGGCCACGAAATGGAGATAGACCGAGCAGTGGGTGCGGAAGAACTCCTCGGCGGTGCGGGCCCGGGTGCGGCCGCCGGCGCGCTGGCGCTTCAGCAGGTCGATCGTCATCTCGCCGACGACGGCTTCGAAGATCTCGGCCTTGTCCTTGAAGTAGTTGTAGAAGGTGCCCGAGGCGAGGTCGGTGCGGCGCACGATGTCGCGCACGCCGGCGGCGCCATAGCCGATCTCGGCGAAGACCGCGCGCGCGGCCTTGAGCAGGGCGGCGCGGTTCTCCGCCTTGTTCTGCTCGCGCCGGCCGCCGCGTTCGGCCGATGCAACCGTCGCCGTTTGCGGGCTCATGTCAGCGTCCCAGATGCGCGAGCTCGTGGCGCAGGCCGGTCACCATGTCGTCCATCGCCCGCGCCGCGGCCTGCAGCGCTCCGCGCATGCCGACGAAGCCGTGGATCAGCGAGTCGAACTCGCGATAGACGGTCTTGACGCCCGCGGCATGCAGCCGGTCGGCATAGGCCCGGCCCTCGTCGCGCAGCGGGTCGAAGCCCGCCGTGTAGATCAGCGCCGGCGGCAGGCCCGACAGGTCGGGTGCGCGCAGCGGCGAGACGCGGGGATCTTCCGCCTCCGAGAGATCGGTGAGGTAGAGGCCGCGGAACCACTCCATGTCGGCGCGCGTCAGCAGGAAGCCCTCGCCGTAGCTCTTGTGCGAGGCCGTTTCGTTCGACAGATCGGTCGCGGGATAGATCAGCCACTGCAGGCAGGGCACGCGCGCCTCGCCGCGCACCTGCTGCGCCACGACGGCGGCGAGGGTCCCGCCGGCCGAATCACCGCCCACCACGATGCGCGCCGGGTCGATGCCGAGCTCCGGCCCTTCCGCCGTCAGCCAGCGGAAGGCGGCGACGGCATCGTCGACGGCCCCAGGGAACTTGTTCTCGGGCGCCAGGCGATAGTCGACGGCCACCACGGCGCAGCCGCTGCGGGCAGAGAAGAAGCGGCAGGGCAGGTCGTAGGCTTCGAGGCTGCCGATCGTCCAGCCGCCGCCATGGAAATAGAGGATCGCCGGCAGCAGCCGCGCCACCGAATCGGCCGGGCGATAGATCCGCACGCGCATCGGGCCGGCGGGTCCGGCGATCAGCCGGTCGACGATGTGGCCCACCGGCGCCGGCCGGCCGCCCAGCATCTGCTGCACGGCATCGAACTCGCTGCGCGCCTTGGCGACGCCGAGCTTGTGCAGCGGCTGCTGGCCGCTGCGCGCCAGGAGCTGGAGAAACCATTGGGTGCGGCCGTCGAGCGTGCGGCCGTCGATGGTGACCGACGGGCCCGCCAGGATGTTCACCCACGCAATCGGCATGTGCAGGGCGATATTGGCCGCCTTGCCCTGCAATTCCCGCGCGATCGTCGACAGGTCCATACCGGTTTCCTAGCATGTCCCATGCTAGGCGGGCAGGGGGAGGCGGGCATGACGCAGGGCGTGAGCTGGTACTTCGCCTACGGTTCGAACATGAACGTGGCGCGGCTGCTCGAGGCCCGGCTGAAGCCCGAGCGGGTGGAACTGGGGGAGCGGATCTGCGGCCGGCTCGACGGCTGGAGCCTCGCCTTCGACAAGAAGGCGCGGTCGCCGGCGGGAGCCGGCGCGGGCAATATCCGGCCGGCCCCGGCAGAGTGTGTCTACGGCACCCTGAACGCGCTGCCGCCCAAGGGCTTCGAGGTGCTCGACTATTGGGAGGGCGTGGCTGACGGCCACTACGAACGCCGCACGATACCAGTCGTTCGAACCGACACTGGCGAGGCGGTCGAGGCGATCACCTATGTGGCGCTGCTGACGGCCGACGGGTTGCGGCCGACACGCGACTATCTCGGCCATCTGCTGGCCGGCCGCGATCTGCTGCCGGCCGACTACTGGGAGCGGCTCTCCGCCACCCCGACGCTCGATTAGGATCAGCCGCCCAGCAGGTGGCGGCGGATGTAGCTCTTGAAGTCTTCCATCGACTGCTTCGCAGCCGCCTCGTTGCCGCCGCCGCTGACGCCGAGCGTACGGCATCCGCCGATCGCCAGGCTCTGGGCGCCGTCGATCGGCTTGCCGCCGGGGCCGACCGTCATGATCCCGGTCTTGCGCTCGCGCCACGAGCCGTCGGCCGCCTCCTGGAAGACGCACTGGGAGTGGTTCTCGCCCATGTTGTTGAAGTAGGGCGCACCGCCGTCGAAACCGTGATTGGCGCCGGGGAAGACCTTGACCTCGATCCGCGCGCCTTCGGCCAGCAGCGCGGCCGCATAGGTCTGGCAGGGCTCGACGCCGACATAGCTGTCGGCGCCGCCCAGCAGCATGTAGATCGGCGCGCCGGTCGTCCTGGGCCGATAGAATTGGGCGATGCAGCCGGGATAGAACGGGACGTGCAGTGCGTAGCGCAGGCCCGCGGGCACGCCGGCGGCCACGACCTGCTTCTCGTGCGCCGCCATCAGGGCCGAGGTGCCGCCCTTGGAAAAGCCGGTGATGCCGATCCGCTGGCGGTCGATGCGGCTATTGCCGCCCAGCGCCTTCAGCGCGCCGAGCGCATCGAGATTGTAGTCCACGCTGAGGACGGCGGACTGGTCGACCACGGTCGAGGTGACGCCGCGCGGGCCGAAGGAATCGATCACCACGGCGGCGACGCCGAGAGAGACCACCTCGGCCGCGAAACGCCCCTCGCGGTTGCGGCCGATGCCGCCGCTGCCGTGATGGATCACCATGGCCGGCACGGGCCCCGCCTGGGCCGGCCAGTGGATTTCCGCCGTCACCTGGACAGGCTTGCCCTTCTGGCGGCTCTCGAAGCCGATGCGTTCGCGCTGCTGGGCCTGGGCGCTGCCGGCGATCGCCAGCAGCAGGGCGAGCCCGCTCGCCAGGAAGCGGCGGGCCATGCCGGTCCTACTGCGCCGGTACCGCCGTCTTCATGGCCGAGCCCGGGAGCGCGTTCGACTTGTCGATCTCGGGCACCTCGGCTTCGTGCCAGAAGTTGAGCTCGATCATCACGCCGTCGGGATCGTGCAGGAAGACCTGCTGCAACGGCCGCGCCGGCACCTTCTTCACCTCGAAGGGGATGTTGTCGGCCTTGATGCGGTCGATGGTGCCGCGGATGTCCTCGCAGTTGATCGCCACATGGTCGATGGCGCCGCTGCCGTGCCCCTTGCTGCCGGTCTCCGACACGAGATGCAGGATCGCCTTCTCGCCGGCATAGAGCCAGGCGCCGGGAAAGCTGAACGGCGGGCGGTCGCCGTCACGCAGGCCGACGTAGCGCTCGTAAAAGCGCACGGTGGCCCCGAGGTCCTTGCAGTAGATGTTCCAATGGTCGAGCGAGAGTGCGGGCATGAGAGTCTCCCTGGCTGCAGGCCCCGAGTTTACACCCAACCTGCCGGGTGGATCGAATCAAACATTCGACCATCGCGGGGTCCCTCTCGTGAGCGGGATTGCCGTGTGGCTTTCCCCCTCCCTGCCCTCCCCCGTATGACGGGGGAGGACAGGGCGGAGGGGGAGGGCCTCAACCGAGTCGTGTGAAGACGATAGTTGCTTCCCCCATTAGCCGTGGCAGCAGGAACCTGCGGCCTTTTCCTCATATTTATCGTGGTGGCGGACCCAGGCCGTGAGGTTGCCGCCGGGGGGCTCGTTGCGGCCCTTGGGCGTCACGTCGAGGAAACCGTAGACGCTTTCCACCAGCTCCGTCCCGCGCGCGAAGACCGAGTAGGTATGGAATATCTGGCCGGTTTCATCCTTGATGAAGACACTGAAGCCCGGCAGCTCCTCGCCGGCATAGTCGATCGTCTCGAAATTGTAGAAGGCCTTGCCGGCGGCGCGGTCGGCTTCGGTGAAGGAGACGTGGTAGTCGAAATTGAAGTCCGAGCCGCCGGACGACACCCACTTGAAGTCCCAGCCCATGCGCTTCCTGAACGGCGCGATCTCCGCCCACGGCGCGCGCGAGACGGCGACGAACATCACGTCGTGGTTGACGAGGTGCACGACCGAGCCCGAGAGCTGGTCCGCGCCGAAGGAGCAGCCGACGCAGCCCTCCTTCCAGCCCGGTCCCAGCATGAAATGGTTGACGATGAGCTGGCTGCGGCCGGCGAACAGATCGGAGAGGGTTTGCCTCCCGTCCGGCCCGTCGAACAGATATTCCTTCGCCACCTTCACCCAGGGCAGCGCGCGCGTCTCCTCGCGCAGCCTGTCGCGGGCGCGCAGCAGCTCCTTCTCCTTGGCCAGCAGGTCGCGGCGGGCGGCGAGCCATTCGTCGCGGGATACGGTGTGGTGCGCTGGCATGTCGGTCTCCCTGGTCAAACTGAATCGGGTCGGTTGAGGACGGCGTTGAAGACGGTCGCCGGCACGGCGAGGCGCTCGTCGCTCACGTAGAGCGCGCGCAGCTCGGCGAGATGCGCATCGGGCTCATCGGTGAGCGCGGCCAGCCGGTCGAACAGGGGGAGGTCGAGCCCGTCATCGGTGAGCTGCATGGCGCCCCACACGTCCCACGGCAGCATCTCGCGATTGTTGAGCGCGGCCACGTCGCGGATGAGGTTGCCGGCCACGAACCACAGCCCGTGCATGTCGAGGATGCCGAAGGCTTGGCGATCGGCCTTGCCGTCGCGACAGAGGCGCCAGGCGTCGCCCGCAACGAAGAACTGGTCGCGCGGCACGTCGAGCGGATCGAAGCCGATCTTGAACAGCTCGCGCTGGCGCGCGTCGAGCTGCGCATCGACCAGCAGCCAGCGACCGCGCGTCTCGTTCCAATATTCCGTCACCCAATGGTCGACGAATTTGCCCGGCTCGAAATAGGCGCCGAAGCCGCAGCGCGCCCGCGCCGGCACGCCGTGATGGCGCAGCATCGCGACATGGAGCAGCGTGAAGTGGCGGCAGACGCCGACCAGGCGCTCGCCGGCGGGCCGCGCCTCGTCGAGCGGCCGCGGATCGTGCGCCACGATCCCGTCGAGCATGCGATCGACCGCGCGCACATGCGCCTGGCCATGCTGCGCTTCCGTCAGCGTGAGCCCATAGGTCGGCGCGATATGCTCGTGCATCAGGAGCCCCTGCACCACCGTGGCCAGCGCGGCCGGATCGCGCGGCAGGGGATCGAACAGGCCCGCCTGCTCCGCCGGATCGGTCATGTCGACCGGCTGCCGGTAGAAGTCGAGACTCACGGAAACAGCCGCTCGAGATTGTTCAGCGCGCCGTTCCAGCCGACGCCGTGATCGTCGCG
>CANIRG010000375.1 GCA_947469635.1 Rhodospirillales bacterium
CACGCCTGGAACGTCGATTTCCCGCACCTCATGCTGCGCCACCGCGCGGTGCAGGCGAAGAAGCACGGCGTCGATTTCACCGCCAACCAGCTCGCCGACACCGACCGCACCGGCCGGCTGGGCACCTTCGTCTCCAGCCTGGTCAATTGGGCGACCGACGAGAAGAACGTGCCGATGCGCCAGACGCTGGAGAAGGTCGCCGGCATCCACCACGGCGCGCGCCTGCCGACGCAAGCCGGAGAGACTTTCGAGCTGCGCGCCTTGCGTGAGGGCGCGGTGCCCAATCCGGCGGCGCCCGCCTTCGGCAAGCGCAAGGCGGTGCTCTATGCCACCTGCTTCGTGAACTTCCACAATACCGGCATCGGGGCCGCCACCCGCGCCGTGCTGGCGATGAACGGCGTCGAGACCGAGGTGGTCCATCCCGCTTGCTGCGGCATGCCCAAGCTCGAGCTGGGCGATCTCGAAGCGGTGGCCGCAGCCGCCCACACGGTGACGGCAGCGCTGCTGCCCTGGATCGACAAGGGTTACGACGTGATCGCGCTCACGCCCTCCTGCGCCCTGATGCTGAAGTTCGAATGGGCGCTGCTGCTGCCCAAGGATCCGGCCGTCGAACGCCTGGCGCAAGCGACCTTCGACCTGTCGGAATATGTGGTCGATATCGCCAAGAAGCACGGCCTGGCGCCGGGGCTGAAGTCGATCGAGGGCGGCGTCAGCGTCCATCTCGCCTGCCATGCACGGGCCCAGAACATGGGCGCCAAGGCGGCCGAGATGTTGCGCCTGGTGCCGGGCACGCGCGTGGCGGTGATCGAGCGCTGCAGCGGCCATGGCGGCATCTGGGGCGCCCGGACCGAGCATTTCGAGACGGCAGTGAAGGTGGGCAAGCCTGCGGCCCAGGCGGCGCTCAAGAACGATACGGCCTTCGTCGCCTCGGAATGCCCGCTGGCCGCTGATCACCTGATGCAGGTGATGGAGCTCTCTTCCGGCGACAAACGCCCCAAGCCCTCCCGTGCCGATCATCCGATCGAGCTGATGGCGCGGGCCTATGGAATCGAGGACAAGCCATGACCAGCCTGCGCAAGATCGAGCCGTCGGCTATCCTGGCGCTCGCCGACTATGCCAAGGAGCGCGCCGACCGCCGTCGCCGCATCTCCGAGGTGAAGAAAAACCGCCGGCTCGAGGTCGGCCCCTTCGCCACCTTCTATTTCGAATCCTACGACACGATGCTGCATCAGGTGCACGAGATGCTGTTCATCGAGAAGGGCGGCGCCGAGCAGCTGCCCGACGAGCTTGCCGCCTACAATCCGCTGATCCCGCAGGGCGCCGAGCTGGTGGCCACGGTCATGTTCGAGATCGACGATCCAATCCGCCGCACCCGCGTGCTGGGAATGCTGGGCGGCGTCGAGCGCCACGCCTTCATCCGTGTCGGTGGGGCCACGATTCGCGGCCGGCCGGAAGACGACCAGGAGCGCACCCGCGACGACGGCAAGGCCTCGTCGGTGCAGTTCGTGCGCTTCGTGTTCTCCGCGGACGAGATTGCGGCGTTCCGCGGCGGCCAGGGCGACGTCGTGGTGGGCTTCGATCACGCCAACTACGGCCACATGGCCGTGATGCCGCCCGCCGTCCGCGCGGCGCTGGCGCAGGATTTCGCCTGATTACTGGCGATAGGCGAAATTCAGCGGCAGGATGAACTCGACGGCCGCGCCGGCGATTTCCGCCGGCAGGGGGCTATAGGGTGACGCCGCGCGCATGGTCTCCACGGCGCCCTTGTCGAGGGCCGGCACGCCGCTCGATCGGCTGATGCCGGCATCGACCAGCCTGCCGTCGCGCGCGATCACGATTCGAACCACCAGCGCACCCTGCTCGCGTTGATTCTGCGCTGCGTAGTGATACTGCGAGATCTTCTGGGCGACCCGCCAGAGATACTCGTCTTTTACGCGGTTAATCTTGTAGGCCTCGGCCGGGTTCTGGAACGTGACCGATGGGGCCGGCGACGGCCCCGTCGTCGGGGCACCGGGCGGCGCCTGGCGGAGCGGCGATGGCTTGAGTGCCTGTTGCTGCGGCGGTGGTTGTTGCTGTGCTGGTTGCTGTGGCGCTGGGCGCGGCTTTGGCGGCGGCGGCGGCGGCGGTGGTGGCTTGGGAATATCGCGCGATGTCAGCGGCGCGGGCGGCGTCGCGATCGGCGGCAGGAGCTTGTCGAGCGTGGGCGGCGGCTCGGGAGCCGGCGGCGGTGGCGCCAAAGCCTGTTGTGGTTCAGGGGGCGTCGGCGGCTGTGGTTGAGCCTGGGTCGGCGGCTGGGTTTGCGCCGGCTTGCTGGACTCGGGCGTCCCACCGATCGGCGGCAGGCCGAGCCGGGGCTGCGCCGTGGGACGTGGCGGTGTCGGGGTGGTGGGCGGGGGAGGGGTCGGTGCGGCGGGTGGCGGTGCCTGGGCGGCGGCCATCTGGGGAGCCGGCTGGGGCGTGGGCGCTTCGACCGTTACCTCGATCGCATCCTCGAGATGGTCGCGCGCGTCCAGCGGCGAGGCCCACCACCAGGCCACCACGACGGCGCCATGCAGCAGCATCGCCAGCGCGACGGCTGACGGCGACATGCGCTCGAAACGCAGGTAGGTGGCGCTGACGGCGTGAACCACGATGAACCCGTTCTAAGGCCTGGGTCGGCGGGCCGCTAGTTGATCGGCTCGGACTTATAGACGCCCCAGATATCCGTCCTTTCGAGCCAGCCGGTGATGCCCGACACCCGCACCCGGCACCAGTCGCCGGCGCAGGAGCGGATCTCGCCCATCACCTCGGGCTCGAGCTTGGCCACCACTTCGGCCGACGGCGCCGGCGTCTTGTGCAGGCTGGCCGGCTTGGCCGGGATGAGGAAGCCGCGCTTGCCGGTGAGAAGGCTCTGGTGCACCCAGCCGCTGGCGCCCTGCCAGTCGCGGATTTTGCGCCAGTTCTCGTACTCGGCGACGATCTCGACCGGCATGTTCCGGCGCTTGAACACCCAGTCGATGGGATAGCGGGGCCCCGGCCCGGTCCGTACATTGACCTCGTCGGAACGCAGCGACGCAAAGCGCGGCAGGGGCAGGCCGGAGCCCTTGCGCTGGCCGCCACTGCCGGGGTCGGCAGAGTGGGCCGGCGTGCCTGCCATTGCCAGAAGTGCCAGGCAAAGCGTCGATACTGTGAGAAATGCCCCAAATCGCATGCTGCCACATCATAGCCTAAATCTTAGGATGTTGCGACAAGCCACTGATAACAATGTCTTTTGTATCAAAGTGAACCAAAGCCCCTGCGGCTGGACAAGGCGCGGGCGGAATTGCTAAGCGGGCAGGTATGCCTTCCAGCTCCAAGAAAAAACCGTTGGTGATCGTCACCCGCAAATTGCCCGACGCCATCGAGACGCGGCTGATGGAGCTGTTCGAGACGCGCCTCAATGTCGAGGACAAGCAACTCAGCGCGGCTGAATTGGTCGAAGCGGCGAAGGTGGCCGATGTGCTGGTGCCGACGGTCACCGACCGTATCGACAGCCGGATCCTGTCGCAGGCCGGGCCTCGCCTGAAGCTGATCGCGTCGTTCGGCACCGGCGTCGACCACATAGATCTCGACTCCGCCCGCCAGCGCGGCATCGTCGTCACCAACACGCCGGGCGTGCTGACGGAAGACACCGCGGACATGTCGATGGCGTTGGTGCTGGCCACGGCGCGACGCATGGGGGCGGGCGAGCGGCTGGTGCGGGCGCATAAATGGACGGGCTGGAGCCCGACCTCGATGCTGGGCGCCAGGCTCCAGGGCAAGCGCATGGGCATCGTCGGCATGGGCCGCATCGGCCGGGCGCTGGCGCAGCGCGCCAAGGGCTTTGGCCTGGCGATCCACTATCACAACCGCAAGCGCGTCCACGAAGAGGTCGAGCGCGAGCTCGAGGCGACCTACTGGGAGAGCCTCGACCAGATGCTGGCGCGCATGGACATCGTCTCGGTCAACTGTCCGCATACGCCGGCGACCTACCATCTCCTGTCGGCGCGGCGGCTGAAGCTGATGAAGCCCAGCGCCATCATCGTCAACACCGCGCGCGGCGAGGTGATCGACGAGAACGCCATGGTGCGGATGCTGAAGGCGGGCGAGCTGGCCGGCGCCGGGCTCGACGTCTACGAGCACGAGCCGCAGGTGAACCCCAAGCTGCTCGAGATGGAAAGCGTCGTGCTGCTGCCCCACATGGGCTCGGCCACGCTCGAAGGCCGCATCGAGATGGGCGAGAAGGTGCTGATCAACATCAAGACCTTCGCCGACGGCCACAAGCCGCCCGACCGCGTGCTGGCGACGATGTTCTGATCTTCGTTAAGAGACACAATATCTCTCCATATCTCTCATAACTCCTCCCCTTCGCGGAATCCGCGAAGGGGAGGTGTCGGCGTCATACGCCGACGGAGGGGCCATGAGCGCCAAATGGAGCCTCTGACCCCTCCGACGCCGTATGACGGCGCCACCTCTCCGCGCTGCGCTCAGGGAGGAAAGGTCATGATTCACGCATCGAAATCGTCGGCGGTCGCCTCGCGGGCGTCGGGGCGGCTCTCTTCGAACACATCGCGCGTCGACCGGCCGACCTGGGCGCCAAGCAGGATGGTGAGCGATGTCCAGTTCATCCAGACCATGATGGCGGCGATGCCCGCCGTGGCGCCGAAGGCCGAGGTGAGATGCGTCACCTCGAAGTAGAAGACCAGCGCGCGGTTGCCGGCGGCGAACAGCAGCGCGTTCACGGCGCCGCCGATCAGGGCGAATTTCCACGGCACTCCGCCTTCGGGCAGCCATTTGTAGATCAGCGTGAAGAAGCCGGTGAGGATGCTGTAGTGCACACCGGTCGAGATGGCCGGTCCGATCCATTGGCCGAGGATGGGGAACGCCTCAATCGCGCCGGCATAGCCTGAGAGCACGACGCTGGTCACGATGACGACGATCAGCAGCAGGCCCAGCACCACGATCAGCAGCAGCGCCAGCAGCCGCGATTCGAGCGAGGCCAGCACCGGGTGGAGATGGCTCGACCGGGTGCCGCGCCAGATCACGTTGATGCCGTCGTCGAGCTCCACGAACACGCGGCTGCCGGTGTAGAGGAGCACGCAGGCACCGACGATGGCCGCGATGCCGCCGCCCCGGAACAGGTCTTCCGAGGCGAAGCGGCGGACGATCTCGAGCTGCTCGGCGGCCACCACCGTTCCCAGCGCATCCATGATCGCCTTTTGCGCCATCAGCCGGCCGACGAAAGGCTCGGCGATGGTGATGCTCAGGATCAGGATCGGACCCAGTGCGAACATCGTATAGAAGGCCATCGCCGCCGCCGAGGTCGACAGCCGGTTGGCGAAGAAGCCGAGCAGGACCGAATAGGCGATCTGCCGCAGCTTGGTCAGCATCTCGAGCTTCGGCATCGTCAGCGCAGATGGGCGATGGCGTTGGCGTAGTAGGCGAGCAGCGGACGTTCGGCCGGCACGACGGCATAGAGGCCGTCGCTCTCCTCGACGAGGCGGCGCAGCGCCAGCATGCGCAGGCCGACATGGAAGGCATAGTCGCGGTCGCCGCGCGGCACATAGAGCTTGGCGCCCCGGGCCTCGAAATGCGCCATCAGCTCTCCCGCGCGAACCTTGAGCTCGAGCTCGTCGAGCGGCCCCTGGGCCTCGATCAGGACGGTGGCGATCAGTGACACGGGCAGCACAGGCACCAGTCGTGCCACTTCGCCCATCACGTCGCCCGCCAGACGGCCGATCACCTCGAAGCGCTTGTCGCGGTCGAGCCCGCGCAGGTCGCCGCCCTGCGCGACGGCATGGGCGGCAAGCCACTCGCGCGCCGACACCATCGGCCCGAAATTCACGCAGGCATAGCCGAAGCGGTACCAGCGCCCGGTCAGCATCAGCCCGAGCTGGCGGAACCAGAAGCCCAGCGCCGTGCGGGTGGCGAACCAGATGCCGGAACGCGGTGTCTCGCGGTCGAGCGAGCGCAGCAGGGTGCGATCCTCCAGCACCCGGTCGTAGTTCAGCGCCACCGGCACGAAGACGATGTCGTTGGCCCCTTTGGGGTCGAAGGATTTCAGCATGTAGTCGAACAGGCCGAGCTTGGCCTCGCGCAGCCTGCCGTCACGCGACAGCCCGCCTTCCGGATACATCGCCTGCGCCACGCCCGCCTCGGTCGCCATATGCACGTAACGCTCGAGGACCCGCCTGTAGACAGGGTTGTTGGAGTTGCGGCGCACGAAATAGGCACCCATCGAACGGATGAGCTGCTGCAGCGGCCAGATGCGGGCCCATTCGCCCACGGCGTAGGAGAGCGCCGTGCGCTCGGCGGCGAGGAAGGCCACCAGCACATAATCCATGTTGCTGCGGTGGTTCATGACGAAGACCACGGCGGTGCCGGGCGGCACGCCCGCCAGCGTGCGCTCGTCGGCGAAGCCCAGCCGGACGCGATAGAGGAACCGCGCCACGGTGCGGGCGATCGAATAGCCGATGCGGAAATAGATGTAGGCGTTGAAGGTGGGAACGATCTCGCGGGCGTAGCGATAGACCTCGGTCATCG
>CANIRG010000376.1 GCA_947469635.1 Rhodospirillales bacterium
ACCATGTCGATCGGCTACATCGTGGCCGAGGACACGCCGATGATCTGGCGCGGCCCCATGGTGTCGAGCGCGCTGGAGCAGATGCTGCGCGACGTGCATTGGGGCGAGCTCGACGTGCTGGTGGTCGACATGCCGCCCGGCACCGGCGATGCGCAGCTGACACTGGCCCAGCGCGTGGCGCTGGCGGGCGCGGTGATCGTGTCGACGCCGCAGGACATCGCGCTCGTGGATGCCCGCAAGGGCCTCAACATGTTCCGCAAGGTCGCCGTGCCGGTGCTCGGCATCGTCGAGAACATGAGCTACTTCCTCTGCCCCAGCTGCGGCGAGCGGTCGGAGATCTTCGGCCACGGCGGCGCCCGCGAGGAGGCCGAGAAGCTCGGCGTGCCGTTCCTGGGCGAGGTGCCACTGCATCTCGACATCCGCACGACCTCCGACAGCGGCCATCCCATCGTGGTCGCCATGCCCGACAGCGCGCACGCCAAGGCCTACAAGAACATCGCCGGCCGGGTATGGAAGCAGCTCTCCGCGCCGCAGCGCGGCGGACGCGTGGCGCCGCGCATCGTGGTGAGCTAACGGCGCTTTCGGGCGGGCTTCTTCTCGAATTTCCCGATCATGCCGTGCACGCCGATCATGGCGCCGGCCACGAGCTCGAGCGCCAGGAAGCGGCGGTCCTCGACCCAGCCGGGGAGCTGGATGTTGAGCGCCAGGTCGCGGCGGAAGCCGAACTGGTTGTAATACTCGGGATCGCCGACGAGGATGATGCGGCTGTGACCCTGCATCCGCGACTGGGCCATCGAGTGCCACATCAGCGCCTTGCCGTAGCCCAGCCCGCGCAGCTCCGGCGCGATGGCCAGCGGCCCCAGCATGACCGACGGCCACTTGCCGTTGATCAGGATCGGCCAGTTGCGGATCGAGGCCACCATGCGGCCCTTCGGGTCGATGCAGACGAAGCACAGATCCTTGATCGGCGGCACGTCCTCGCGCAGGCGATAGACCGTCTTGTGGAAACGGTCGGGGCCGAAGGCCGCCGCCGTCATCTCCTCGATCGCGTCGGCGTCGCGCAGGCGCTCGCGCATCAGCCTGAGACGTCCCGGGCTCTTCTGCATGGCGGCGGTTATGACAGCGTGGGACACTGGGCTCAACGCCCTGCTGCAGCGCTGGATCCGATGATCGTCGAGGAAATCCGCAAGGTCCTGGAAGCCAAGGCCGACGCCCTGCTGCGCCGGTCGGTCGACGACATGGCGGCGCTGCTCCATCCCGACTTCGTCTACGTCAATGCCGGCGGCGTGACGCTCGACAAGGCCGCCTACATCCATGTCGGCTGCACCTCCGGCGCCCTCGTCTTCCGCGAGCAGCGGATCAGCGAGCTGGAGGTCCGGCAGTTCGACGATTTCGCCGTGGCGACGATGCTCCTGAACGACCGGTTCTTCAGCCAGCGTGAAGGGCGCGAGGTCTCCGGGACCTTCCGGTCGCTTTGCGTGTTCAGGAAGAAGGACGGAAGCTGGCAATGGCTCGCCGGCCAGACGATGAAAGCCCCTTCACCCTAGGCCCAGCACAGCCATCAGCTCGCGCCATTCGCGCGGGTTCAACCCGCTCGATTTCTGCTCGACCTTCTCGCCCGCGATCATGCGCTTCACGGCGGCGAGGCCGGTCTTGGAGAGGCTCGCGCCGCCCATGCGGTATTCCAGGAAGGCGTCGTGGCAGATCGGCGTCCAGCGCTTCAGCGTGTCGACCATGAGATCGGCATAGACGCGAATCTCGTACTGCGCGTGGGCGTCGGCGCGCAGCGAGAGGAAGTGCATGAGATTGTGGAGGTTGGTCTTCCAGTACCACTGCGTATAGAAGCCGAGCGACAGGTTCATGCGGGCGAGCTCCCGCGCGAGGCCAGAGCGCTCCGGATCGAGCGGCGCACCGTCCTCGCCCTCGTTCAGCATCTCCAGATAGTGCTCGTAGACCAGCTCGGCATCCTTCTTGAGGATATCGAACACACGCTCCGCTTCCTTGCCGGCCAGCACCGACTCCCGCCCCTGGCGATTGGCCTTGCTCTGCGCCGCCAGATGCTCGGGCCGCGGAACGTAGAACTCGTTGTCGAGGATCGAGTAGCGGCCGGAATATTCGTTCACGTTGGCGGTGCGATGGCGGATCCACTGTCGCGCCACGAAGATCGGCAGCTTCACGTGGTACTTGATCTCGCACATCTCGAACGGCGTCGTGTGGCGATGCCGCATCAGATAGTTGATGAGGCCGCGATCCTCGCTGACCTTCTTGGTGCCACGGCCATAGGAAACGCGCGCCGCCTGCACCACGGCGGCATCGTCGCCCATATAGTCGACCACCCGGACGAAGCCGTGATCGAGCGCCGGCAGCGCCTGGTAGAGGATCTCCTCCAGCGCCGGCACGACCGCCCGTCGCGTCGGCTGGGTGCCGTCGCGCGCCTGGTCGATCTCGGCCTGCTGGTCGGTGGAGAGGGGCATCGGCGATCCTACCTTCTTCCTTAGTAGTGGAACCGACACTGGGCAATCTCGAGCATCTGTTCGCTTCCTTGCCCGGAGATACGGTAGATTAGACGATGTTCCCCATTGATGCGCCGAGACCACCACCCTCTGCAGGTGCCTCGTAGAGGCTCGGGCTTGCCACTTCCTTGATCAATATATTGAGCCGGCGAACAATGGCCCCATCCGCTTCCTGCCAGTAGAGATAGTCGGCCCAGCCTTCGGCCGTGAAGCCGATTTTCACCGCTTGGCCGGACGCCGACGGACCTTTGCCTTGGGTTCGATCAGCGCATGCTCCGTCACCTCACCCCGCTCTGCTGCCCGTATGCTCTTGAGCAGGCGACGTGCATTCGCGGGGCTGCGGGTGAGATGAAGCGTCTCTTCCATGCCGCGATATTCCTCAAGCGCGACCATGACCACTGGCTTGCCACCGCGCCGGGTCACAATGAGCGGCGCACGGTCATCGCTGACCTTGTCCATCAGGCGCGCCAAATTCTGACGCGCACGGCTAAAGGAGACCACGTCCATCACTAGCTCTCGTAAAACTGGATGTGGCGCCACTATACGGAAAGATACGAAATTCGTATAGGCGCCCTCCCCTACGGCCTCGCTTCTATGTCTCGCCTTCAAAAAGCCGAAGCAAGCGCCTATATAGGGGCCGTCGGGCAACCGACTATGGCGATAAACGCCGCGTGGCATAAGCGTTTCGGACCCGGGGGCAGTACCCGGCGCCTCCACCATTCTCTCCGCCTCCCGTCAGGGAGACGGATCGATGGGGGCGAAACAGGATCGACGAGCGTGGTAAAGGCGCGGTTTTTGCCCGGTATGGTTCCGCCGTGACGGGCCACACACAAGTGCTAACGATAACACCGTTACACTCGCTGCTGCCGCCTAAACAGCGGACGTAAGCGCGGTCCGGGGGGCACCGGGCAACAGAAGCCCCCCACTTTATTGAGGCACTTATCCCGTCGCCCACGCGTTGACTCTCCTCTGGCGTGGAACGATGCTCCGCGAAAGCTCCGACATGTCATGAATGATCGATTTCACTACGACGCTCTCGTCGACGATGCGCTGCGCAGCGTCGTGCGTCGTGTATTGCGTCAGGTCGCCGACAAGGGCCTGCCCGGGTCGCACCATTTCTACATCTCCTTCCGCAGCACGGATCCCGGGGTCGAGCTGCCCGAGTATCTGCGCGCCAAGTATCCGGAAGAGATGACGATCGTGCTCCAGCACCAGTATTGGGATCTCGTCATCGAGGACGAGTTCTTCGAGGTGACGGTGAGCTTCAACAAGCAGCAGGAACACATCAAGGTGCCGTTCGCGGCGCTCTCGGCCTTCTTCGATCCCTCGGTGCGCTTCGGCCTGCAGTTCGATCGCAAGGACAAGGCCGCCGGGCCCGAGAAAATCGGTGCGGTGCCGACACCGCTGCCGGCTCCCGAAAAGAAGCCGCCCCTGGTCGCTCAGGGCGATGGCGAGGCGAAGCCGGAGGCGGCCTCGGCGGCGGCGGCCGATCAGGCGCCCAAGCCCGACGATGCCTCCAAGGTCGTCAAGCTCGACAGCTTCCGAAAGAAGTAGACGAAACCGGCGGTTTGCGGCACCTCAGGCGCGTTTGCGTCAGGAGGCGGCATGCCCGAGTTCCAGTTCCAGGAAATGTTCCCCAGCGGCAAGGACACGACGCCCTACCGCAAGCTCTCGTCGGATTTCGTCGGCACCGCCAGGTTCAACGGCCGCGACGTGCTCACCGTCGAGCCCGAGGCGCTGACGCTGCTGACGGCCGAGGCCTTCAAGGACATCTCGCATCTCCTGCGGCCGGGCCACCTCGGCCAGCTCAAGGCCATCCTCGATGATTCCGAAGCCTCGTCGAACGACAAATACGTGGCGCTGGAGCTCCTGAAGAACGCCAATATCTCGGCCGGCGGCGTGCTGCCGATGTGCCAGGACACCGGCACCGCCATCGTCATGGGCAAGAAGGGCCAGGCGGTGTGGACAGGCGGCGGCGACGAGGCCGCGATCTCCAAGGGCGTCTACAAGACCTACACCGAGACCAACCTGCGCTATTCCCAGGTCTCGCCGCTGTCGATGTTCAAGGAAGTGCAGACCGGCACCAACCTGCCGGCGCAGATCGACATCTATGCCACCGACGGCGACGCCTACAAATTCCTGTTCATCGCCAAGGGCGGCGGCTCGGCCAACAAGAGCTACCTCCACCAGCAGACGCCGGCGGTGCTGAACGAAGCATCGCTGCTGAAATTCCTCGACACGCAGATCCGCACGCTCGGCACCGCGGCCTGCCCGCCCTATCACCTCGCCATCGTTGTCGGCGGCACCTCGGCCGAGATGAACCTCAAGACGGTGAAGCTCGCCTCGACACGCTACCTCGACGACCTGCCGAGCGAGGGTAACGACAAGGGCGTGGCCATCCGCGACCGCGAGATGGAGAAGAAGGTGCTGGAGCTGACGCGCCAGATGGGAATCGGTGCGCAGTTCGGCGGCAAGTATTTCTGCCACGACGTGCGGGTCATCCGCATCGCGCGCCACGGTGCGTCGGTTCCGATCGGCATCGGCGTCAGCTGCTCCGCCGACCGTCAGGCCATGGGCAAGATCACCAGGGACGGCGTCTTCCTCGAGCAGCTCGAGACCAACCCGGCGCAGTTCCTGCCCGACGTCGAGCCGACACAGCTCTCGGGCGATGTCGTCGCCGTCGACCTGAACAAGGGCATGGCGCACACGTTGTCGGTCCTGACGAAGCACCCCGTGAAGACGCGCGTGAACCTGACCGGCACGCTGATCGTCGCCCGCGATTCGGCGCACGCCAAGCTCAAGGAGCGGCTCGACCGTGGCGAGGGCCTGCCGGAGTATTTCAAGCAGTTCCCCGTCTATTACGCCGGCCCCGCCAAGACGCCGGACGGCATGGCCTCGGGCTCGTTCGGTCCGACAACGGCCGGCCGCATGGATTCCTACGTCGACCTGTTCCAGGCCGCCGGCGGCTCGATGGTCATGCTGGCCAAGGGCAACCGCAGCAAGCAGGTCGTCGACGCCTGCAAGAAGCACAGGGGCTTCTATCTCGGCTCGATCGGCGGCCCCGCCGCGATCCTGGCCAAGGATGTCATCAAGAAGGTCGAGGTGCTGGAGTATCCTGAGCTCGGCATGGAAGCGATCTGGCGCATCCAGGTCGAGAACTTCCCGGCCTTCATCATCACCGACGACAAGGGCAACGACTTCTTCAGCGACCTGAAGATCTAGCCAACGACTGCGCCCGGTCAGTCGCGATCGGGCGCGCCCAGCGGGAAGTAGTGACGGTAGGGACGCGCCTCCTCGACGGCGCGCGCGAATGACGGTCTCGCCAGGAGGCGCGAGCGATAGGCCCGCAGCGTCGGAAACTGGGCGCCGATCTGGTGGACCCAATCGGCATAGAAGAGCGAAGGCGCCGCGGCGCAATCGGCCATCGTGAAGCTCTCGCCCACGGCCCAGGTCCGGCCGGACAACCGCGTTTCCAGCCAAGCGTAGGCGGTGTCGAGCGCCTGGCGCGCTTCCGCCATCGCCGCTTCCTTCCGCCCGCCCTCTGCACGCAGCGCTTCGAAGACCGGCACCTGCATCGCCGTCATGACGTAGTTGTCGAAGAAGCGGTCCATGAACCGGACCTCCAGAGCAGCGTTGCGGTCCTCGGGCAGCAGCTTGACCGCACCGGCGTGGTGCAGCGCCAGATGCTCGATGATGATGCTGGACTCGACGATCGTCCGGCCTTCGTCGACGAGCACGGGGAAGCGACCAAGCGGCCACAGCGCCGCCCGCTCCTCCGCCGCACCGGGTTCTTCGAGATGCCGGTAGGTGAAGGAGATTTCATTCTCCCACAGCGCGATCAGCACCTTCTGACAATAGGAGGAGAAGGGATGGGAATAGAGCGTCAGCGACATGGGAACTCCTCAACGGCGATCCTGCGATCCCGACTCCAAAGCGTGACGATTTCAAGTCTGGCCATGATGGGAGTGCACCTCATGCGGAGCGCGGGCCTCCAGGCCCGCTCATGCTCGTGAAGCGGGCCTGGAG
>CANIRG010000377.1 GCA_947469635.1 Rhodospirillales bacterium
TCGCAAAATGGCTGATTTTTGCTCATGCCGCAGGCACACCACCAGTAATCCTTGCCCGCCTCCAGCGCCACCTTGGCAGGCGCCTTGGCCGCGACAACCGGCTCGGTCATGTTGCTTTCCCCGTTGCGGCGGCTTTGTTACGGTGCCGCGCCATTCCGTTGCTGGCAGAGTCTAGGGCAGCAGGATCGTTTTGTCATGACCGACGCCAGAAGGCCCCTCACGATCCTGCTCGCGAGCCCGCGCGGCTTCTGCGCCGGCGTCGAACGCGCGATCCAGATCGTCGAGCGCGCCATCGAGCGCTATGGCACGCCGGTCTATGTCCGCCACGAGATCGTGCACAACCGCTTCGTCGTTGAGACTCTCGAGGCCAAGGGCGCGATCTTCGTCGACGAGCTCGACGAGGTGCCCGACGACCGCCCCGTGGTGTTCTCCGCCCACGGCGTCCCCAAGGCGGTGCCGGCCGAGGCGGGCCGCCGCAAGCTGCTGTTTGTCGATGCCACCTGCCCGCTGGTGTCCAAGGTCCATCGCGAGGCCGAGCGCCACAACGAGGCCGGACGCACGGTCGTGCTGATCGGCCATGCCGGCCATCCCGAAGTGGTCGGCACCATGGGCCAGCTGCCGGAGGGCGGCGTGTTGCTGGTGGAGGATGTCGAGCAGGTCGGGACCCTCAGCGTCGCCGATCCGCTCAACCTCGCCTACGCCACCCAGACCACCCTCTCGGTCGACGACACGACCCAGATCGTGGCCGCGCTGCGCCGGCGCTTCCCCGCCATCCAGGGGCCCAAGCAGGAGGATATCTGCTACGCCACCACCAACCGCCAGACGGCGGTCAAGGCGATCGCCGGACGCTGCGAGGCCCTGGTGGTGATCGGTGCGCCCAACTCGTCCAACTCGATGCGGCTGGTGGAAGTGGCGGCCAAGTACGGTTGCGCCAGGTCGCGCCTGGTCCAGCGCGCCGCCGACATGGACTGGCACTGGCTCGAAGGGGTGCAACGGCTTGGCATCACCGCCGGCGCCTCGGCGCCCGAGGTGCTGGTCGAGGAGCTGATCGCGGGCTGCCGCGAGCGCTACGACGTCGTGATCGAGGAAGTCCGCACCACCGACGAGACCATCGTCTTCAAGCTGCCGCGCCAGCTGGTGGCGTGATGGCGGTCTATACGGAAGTGGGCGACGCCGAGCTGGAGGCGTTCCTCGCCCAGTACGACATCGGCGAGGCCCAATCCTTCAAGGGCATCGCCGAGGGTGTCGAGAACACCAACTACGTGCTGGCCACGGACAAGGGCCAGTACATGGTCACGCTCTACGAAAAGCGCGTCGACCCCAAGGACCTGCCGTTCTTCCTCGGCCTGATGGACCATCTCGCCGCGCGGGGGATCAACTGCCCGCGCCCGATCTCCGGCCGCGACGGCAACGCGCTCCGCCAGCTCGCCGGCAAGCCGGCCGCCGTCACCAGCTTCCTGCCGGGCATGTGGCCACGCCGCATGACGGTCCAACATTGCGGTCCGGTCGGCGAGGCGCTGGCCGGCCTGCATCTGGCCGGCCGCGACTTCACGATCGTGCGGCCCAACGCGCTGTCCGTCGCGGGCTGGCGGCCGCTGTTCGACGGCTCTCGACGCCATATCGATCAGGCGCTGGAGCGTGAGCTCGACGCCGAGCTCGACCTGTTCGAGGCCAACTGGCCGAGCGACCTCCCCTCCGGCGTCATCCATGCCGACCTGTTCAACGACAATGTCTTCTTCCTGCACGACCGGCTGTCGGGACTGATCGACTTCTACTTCGCCTGCAACGACTTCCTGGCCTACGATGTCGCCATCTGCCTCAACGCCTGGTGCTTCGAGGCGGACAATTCCTTCAACGCCACCAAGGCGCGCGCGCTGCTGCAGGCCTACGACAAGGTCCGTCCGCTGGGCGACGACGAGCGGCGGAGCCTGCCGCTGCTGGCCCGCGGCTCGGCGCTGCGCTTTCTGCTGACGCGGCTCTACGACTGGGTCCATACGCCGCCCGATGCGCTGGTGAAGCGCAAGGACCCGCAGGAATACCTGTCCAAGCTGCGCTTCCATCGCAGCACCACCTCGCTCGCAGACTACGGCCTGTGACCAAGCCGTCCGTCGACAAGCCCACCGTCGAGGCCTTCACCGACGGTGCCTGCAGCGGCAATCCGGGACCGGGGGGCTGGGGCGCGCTGCTGCGGATGGCCGGCACGGAGAAGGAGCTGGGCGGCGGCGATCCCGCCACCACCAACAACCGCATGGAGCTGATGGGCGCCATCGCCGCCCTCGAGGCGCTGAAGCGGCCCTGCCGCGTCAAGCTCCACACCGACAGCAAGTACGTCCTCGACGGCGCCACCAAGTGGATTCATGGCTGGAAGCGCAACGGCTGGAAGACCGCCGACAAGAAGCCGGTCAAGAACGTCGAGCTGTGGCAGCGCCTCGATACGGCCCGCAACGGCCACGAGGTCGAGTGGATCTGGGTGAAAGGCCATGCCGGCCACATCGAGAACGAGCGCGTCGATGCCCTCGCCCGGGCCGAGATCGTGAAGCTCCGCCGCTAGCCCTTCTTGGCGCCGGGCACCGGCCTCTTCTCGGTGGGCTTCTCGTAGACCAGGTCGAAGAGTTCCTGCGTGCCGTCGCAGGGATTGTCACCCTCCACCAGGCGCCAGACCTGGGACTTGCCCGAGCGGCGGAAATGCAGGGCACCGGCCACCTTGCACGGCGTGCCGCGCTGCACCTTGGCGACGCGGAAGGCGACCTCGCCGCGGATCGTCACATTGCCGGCGGCGATACGCTCGACCACGCCGTCGATCGTCACCCAGTCGCCTTCACTGCCGGGCGCCGCGCTGTCGAGCCGGCCCTTCAGGGTCCACAGGCCGCCCTGCTTGGTCAACGTGACGTCGCCGGGCTTGGCGCCCTTGATCTTGCCGTAGCGGCCCCAGGCCATCTTGAGCGTTCCACCGAAAAGCTGGGCCTCGGCGTCGGAATCGATCGCCGTGCGCGACACCTTCTGCTCTTCGCTCAGCGGCGAGGTCAGCCCGCCGAGGGGCACACCCTTGTCGACCTGGGGCGCCTGCAGGGGCGGCGGCGCCGGATAATACGAGGCCGGCGGCTGCGGCTGGCCGGCCGGCGTCGTCTGGGCGAACGACGGTGCGGCGACCGCGAGGAGGGCGAGAGAAACAATAAGGAGTCGTTGCATTGCCTGGATCATGGATTGAGGGACCCCGAGGTTAGCGCTTCCTGTCGCCCTTGGCAGCCGGCGCCGGCGTCGCGGCGGAGGGCAATTCGCCCCGTAGGCCCGAATCGGCTCGCCGGGCGGCATCCGAGCCGGGCGGGACCAGCTTCAGGACCTTGGCGAAATCGGCCGAGGCGGTCTGCCGGTCGCCCCGCGCCAGCAGGGCGAAGCCGCGTTCCAGCAGCGCCTCGGAATGCTCCGGTGCCATCTTGAGGGCACGTCCGGCGTCGATCAATGCCTTGGCCGAATCCCCTGCATTGCGCCAGGCGGCGGCCCGCAGCACCAGCGCCTCGACGCTGTTGGAGTCGAGGCCCACCGCCCTGTCGAAGTCGGCGATGGCCTGCGGCCATGCCCGCTGTGCCGCGTAGCTCAAGCCCCGGTCGATCCACAGATCGGCATCATTGGATTTGAGCTCGAGCGCCCGGCTTTGCGCCGTCACCGCATTCGTCGCCTGCCCGGCATCGAGCCAGGCCTGCCCGGCCTGGACCCACAATTCGGCCCGCAGGCCGGGCCGCTCCTGCCCCATGTCGCGGGCAATCGCCTCGAGGAGCGCCGCTGCCTGGGCATGCCGGCCCGATTCCAGCGTGGCGATGGCCACGCAATGCCGCGCGCCCATTCCGCCGCCCTCGGCCAGCCACTTCTCGGCGGCCGGAAGCACCCGCGCCGGCTCACGCCGCGCAAGGTTCATGCATTCCGTGTAGCGGCGCAGCTGCTCCACCGTGGCCGTCGGCACGTCGAGACCCTGAGCCATCGCGTGGGGGGTGACGGTCGACATTGCCAGCAGCAGGCAGGGCCCCCAACGCATGTCAGGGCGCCACTTCTTCAACGGTGGCGATCAGGCGCGCGATGTCGGCCGGCGTGCTCAGCCGATGGTCGCCGCCCTTGACGAAGGTGGTGATCACCTCAGGCGCGTCGATATGGGCGGCGATCTGCAGGGAGAGCTCCCACGGCACGTCGGGATCGCTTTGGCCGTGCAGCAGCCGGACCGGGCACGGCAGGGCGAGCTGGCCGTCGAGCACGAGATGGTTGCGCCCCTCCTCGATCAGCTTCCAGGTGAAGACCGAGGGCTCCGGCGAATATTGCGAGGGACGTTCGAGGCGGCCGTCGCGTTCGAGCGTGGCGCGATCCTCGGGTGACAGTCTTCCAAGAAGCATGCGCTCGGTGAAATCGGGCGCGGCGGCGATCAGCACCAGGCCGGCCATGCGCTCCGGCCGCGCGCGGGCGACGAGAAGAGACAGCCAGCCGCCCATGCTCGATCCCACGAGCACGAGCTTGCCTGCGGTCAGCGCGTCGATCGCCGCAAGCGAATCGTCGAGCCAGCGGCCGATCGTGCCGTCCTCGAAGCGGCCCGACGACTGTCCGTGACCGAGATAGTCGAAGCGCAGGAAGGCGCGCCCCCGGCGCCGCGCCCATTCATCGAGCGCGATCGCCTTGGTACCCGTCATGTCGGAACGGAAGCCGCCCAGGAACACCACGGTCGGCGCACGCCCGTCGCTTCTTACATAGACGACGAAGTTTCCGTCCGGCCGTTCCAGCCGCTGCGCTCTACCTTCTTCGTTCATGGCATGTTACCTGCCATATCACCGAACCGAGTGCCAACGCCCCACGATCGATCACTTGCCTGCTCCGACACTCCTGCAAATTGTTCCCTCCCTTGGCGCCGGCGGCCTCGCCCGCGCCACGCTGGATGCCGCCCAAGCGGTGATTGCAGCCGGTGGCGCGGCCTACGTGGCCTCGCCCAACGGCAACATGGTTCCCGACCTGCTGCGCCTTCGCGCCACCTACCTCGAGATGCCCGAGGAGGCCCATCCGGCCTGGAGCCGCTTTTCCATGCCGGGGAGAATCGCCTCCATCCTGCGCGGCACCAGGATCGACGTGGTGCAGGCTCGATCGCCGAGCTCGGCCTGGATCGCCGGCGCGCTGGCACGTCGCCTCGACGCCAAATGGATCGCGACGTTGCACCGTCCGTTCGACCCGCGCGGCCTCACCGGCGGCTTCATCGAGCGGCGCCAGAAGCGCGCCGATGCGCTGATCGCCGTGTCCGACCACGTCGCGGACGATTGGCGCCAGCGGGCACCGACGCTGGGCGAGCGCCTGGAGACCATATCGCCCGGCATCAATCTCGATCGCTTCGATCCGGCTCTCGTGCGCGTGGAGCGCGTCATCCGGATCGCCAAGGAGCTGCGCGTGCCCGACGGCCGCCATGTCATCCTCTGCCCGGCGCGCCTCAACGATGACCAGGGCCAGAAGATCCTGATCGAGGCGGTGAAGCGCCTGGGCCGCGACGACGTGTTCTGCCTGCTGCTGGGCTCGACCGACGGGCCGACGCCGTTCGAGAAGGAGCTCGAGGACGCGATCGAGGATGCCGAGCTGTTCGGCCGCGTGCAGATCGGCCCCTATGTCGACGACATGCCGGCCACTTACATGCTGTCCGACGTCGTGGTCTCGACGGCTGGCGCACGCCAGGGTTTCAGCCGGGCGCTGATCGAGGCGCAGGCGATGGGACGGCCGGTCGTGGCCGTCGATGGCGGGGCAGCGGCCGAAGCGATGGTGGCCGGCGTGACTGGGTGGGTGGCGCCGGAGGGCGACCCGGCGGCGCTGACCGCGGCTCTCGACGCCGCCCTGTCGCTCTCCTCCGAACGCCGTGCCGAACTCGCCCGCAACGCCCAGGATCACGTCCGCAGCCATTACAGCCTGGCCGAGTCCAATCGCCGGATGCTCGAGCTCTATCAGCGGCTGGGCGCATAGGGATCCGTCGGCACGGTCGTCTTGGGCCCAATGCTTGACTGGCAACCCCATCCCGCCTATCTCCGCCTCATGGACCGCCTATCAGCTAGCGCTCCGAAGATACTGACCACCGCCCGAACTTGATTCGGCCGGGCGCGCACACTCGTGCCGCTACCCGGCCTTCGTCCACCGGCGCACCCCGTCGGTCGATCAGCCGTGTTCGGATTTTCTCAAGGTGGCTTCCATGATCAATATTTCTCTCCCGGACGGTTCGGTCCGCTCCTTCGACAAGCCGGTGAGCGGCGCCGAGATCGCCGCATCCATCGGTCCCGGCCTCGCCAAGGCGGCGCTGGCCCTGCGGGTCGACGGCAAGATGGTCGACCTGTCCAACATCGTCGACCACGACGCCAAGATCGGCATCGTGACGTCGCGCGACCCCGAGGCGCTCGAACTCCTGCGCCATGACGCGGCGCACGTGCTGGCCCAGGCGGTGCAGGAACTCTACCCCGGTACGCAGATCACGTTCGGCCCCTCGACGGAGGACGGCTTCTACTACGACTTCGTGCGCGCCGA
>CANIRG010000378.1 GCA_947469635.1 Rhodospirillales bacterium
CGCCCGGGTCGATGGCGAGGTCGATGCCTTTCAGCACATGCGTGCTGCCGTAGCTCAGGTTCACGCCCTCGATGTCGATGGCAACGGCTTTGGCCATGAGGATTCCCGTTACATTTCGAGGCCGCGCGCCCGCTGCGAGCGGTCGGCGGCGAGCTGCGACAGCGCCATGCAGAGGGCGACGATGATGACGGCGATGACGCCCAGCGCCGCGCCGGCGCCGCGCCCGGCCGGCGTCTGCATCAGCACGTAGAGGCCGTAGGCGAGCGGCGCGTCGGAATTGTTCTGCACCAGCATCAGCACGGCGGAGAGCTCGACCGCTGCGGTGGCGAAGCTGGTGATGAAGCCCGCCAGCAGGCCGCCGGTCATCAGCGGGATGACGATGCGGCGCACGGTGCGGGCCTTGGTGGCGCCGAGGTTTTCCGCCGCCTCCTCCAGCGACACCGAGATCTGCTGCAGGGCGGCGTAGCAAGCGCGCAACGCGTAGGGCAGGCGGCGCACGGCGATCGCCAGCACGATCACGATCCATAGCGCCGCGAGCGGCGTGCCGTCGGGAAGCTTCACGCCGTAGAAGGCGCGCAGGTAGCCGATGCCCAGCACGACGCCGGGCACGGCCAGCGCCGCCGAGGCCGCCCAGTCGAGAGCCTGGCGTCCCGGCAGCTTCGTCCGCAGCACGAGATAGGCGATGGCGCCGCCGATCGCGACGTCGATCAGGGCGGCGAGGCCGGAGTAGAGCAGCGTGTTCTTGATGTAGAGCGAGCTGTCGCCCAGCACGCGCGCGTAATGCGCCAGCGTGTAGGCGTCGGGCAGGGGGCTGAACGACCACACGGTGGCGAGCGACAGCAGCAGCAGGCCGAGATGCGGCGCCAGCACCAGCATCAGGATGAGGATCACGATGGCATAGGCCAGGACCGCTTCGCGCGGCCGCAGCTTGCGTCGCGCGAGGCCGCCGCCGCCGCGCTGGGTCGTGGCGTAGTCCTTGCCCTTCAGCACCTGCGCCGAGGCCCACATGGTGAGGACGGCGACGCCGATCAGCACGACGGAGATGACGTAGCCCATCGGGTCGTCGATGCCGATCGAGGTGATGCGGAGATAGGCCTGCGGCGCCAGCATCTCCTTCACGTTCAGCAGCAGGGGGCTGGCGATGTCGTCGAACACCTTCACGAACACGAGGCTCGCGCCGGCGACATAGCCCGGCATGGCGAGCGGCAACGCGATGCGGCGGAACAGGCGCAGCCCGTGCGAGCCCAGGTTCTGGGCCGCCTCCTCCATCGAGCGGTCGATGTTGCGCAGCGCCGCCGAGAGATTGACCAGGATGAAGGGGAAGTAATGGATCGCCTGCAGGAAGATGACGCCGTTCAGCCCTTCCATCAGGCCGATCTTGAAGCCGAGATGCTCGTCAAGCAGCAGGTTGACCGTGCCGTTGCGCCCAAACAGCAGCTGCATCGCCACGGCACCGACGAAGGGCGGCATGATCAGCGGCAGGAAGCCCAGCGTCTGCACCAGCATGGCGCCGCGGAACTCGAAGCGCGTGGTGAGGTAGGCGAGCGGCAAGGCGAAGGCCGACGACCACAGCACTGTCATGGCCGAGACGTAGACCGAGTTCCAGAACGAGCGCACGAACAGCTCGGTGCGCGCGAAGTCGAGAAAGTTGACCAGCGTCAGGCCGCCCGCGCGGTCAGTGAAGGCGACATAGACGACGGTCGCCACAGGGACGAACAGGAACAGCAGCAGGAACAGCGCGATGGCCGCCGCCAGCGCGACTTGGCCGGGCGAGCGCCGCATCTAAAGCCTTTCCTCCCCTTCGCGGACTCCGCGAAGGGGAGGTGCCCGAAGGGCGGAGGGGTCAGAGGCTACGGAAAGACTTCGACTGGGGCTCATGACCCCTCCGCCCTTCGGGCACCTCCCCAGCTTCGCTGGGGAGGAAAGCTGACATCTCGTCATCGCGCCAGCTTCAGCGCCTCGTCGGCTTTCGCCTTGGCCTTGGCGTAGTTGTCCTTGGCGAAGGCAGCCCATTGCTGCTCGAGCTCGGCCTGGCGGGCGCCCTTCTCCTTGCCGCCGGTGAAGGCAGCCCGCAGCTCGGGCGAGGCGGCCTGCGCATCGGTGACGGGCATGGCGGCGATCAGGTCGCGCGCCTCCTTGGCAAGCGCACTCGCCTGCGCGTTGGGCTTCTTGGCCAGCGCCGCATCGACCTCGTGCAGGGTCTTGGTGGCGGCCTTCAGCGGCTCGAGCTGGAAGGTGATGAGCTGGTCGAACAGCGTGTCGACCACGGCGGTGCGGCCTTCCGAGGTCTCGGCATTGAAGGTGAGCAGGCCCTGCAGGTTCTTGTCCTTGAAGGGATTGGGATAGTCGGCCGGCGCCTTGGCGTAGGTCTCGGGCCGCACCGGCAGACGGCGGATGGTGGGTTCGAGCAGCGCCTCCTGGCCGGCAGGGGAGAGCAGGTACTCGACGAAGGCCTCGGCGCCCGCCTCGTTCGGCGCATTGGCGACGATGCCGATATTGGCCGGCACCAGCGTCGTCACCGAGGGATAGACGAACTTCACGGGGAAGCCGGCGCCCTGCGAGGAGAAGGCGAAGAAGTCGATGACGATGCCGTAGCCGACCTGGCCCGAGTTCACCGCCTCCGGCACGCCGAACGAACGGTCGGTCACCTGGCGCAGGTTGCCGGAGATCTCCTTGGTCGTGCGCCAGCCCTTGGCCCAGCCCTCGCCCTGCAGCACCGTCTCGATGGTGAGATGGGTGGTGCCGGAGCGCGACGGGGCGGAGATCGAGACGTGATCAAAGTAGGGGGCCTGCGCGAGATCCTGCCATTCCTTGGGCGTCGGCAGCTTGTTGGCCTTCACGTAGCGCTCGTTCCACATGATGCCGTAGCCGGAGGCGGCGAAGCCGACATAGAAGCCGTCCTTGTCGTTCACCGGATAGGAGCCGACCTTCTCGGCGATGCCCGTGGCCTTTGGCTTGTAGGCGGCCAGCAGCTTCTTGGCCTTGAGCACCTCGAAGGCGTCGGGCGCCGAGGCCCAGAACAAATCGACCTGGTTGTTCGACCTGGTCTCCTCGAGGAATTTCACGCCGGCGTTGGTGTTGCGGTTCTGCACCTCGAGCACCGCGCCGGGCACGGCCTTCTCGAAGGCCTTCTTCAGCGGATCCGTCACGTCCTTGGAGAAGGAGGTGACGACGGTGACTTTTCCGCTCTGCGCGAACGCGGCGGTGCTGGCGAGCAGGGCGGCAAGGGTGACAAGGCTGCGGCGGAACATGATGGCTCTCTTCTGTGGAAAGACTCTCAGGCGGCCTCGATGAAGCTGTCCAGGACCTTCTTGGGGCCTGCTTTCTCGAACTCGATGTCGAGCTTGTTGCCGTCGACGGCGACGATGCGGCCATAGCCGAATTTCTGGTGGAAGATGCGCTGGCCGATGCTGAGATCGGGCTTGTCGCCTTCGACGGCGCGGCGGTCGTCGAAGGTCTCGTCGCGCCAGCGCGTGCGCTTGCCCCCGACGCCCAGGCTCTCGTACTCGAAGCCGGTCGCCTGGTCGCGCATCCCGCCGTGATGGCCGGCGGAGTAGGTGGCGTAGAGGCCGGCGTCGCTGCTCTCGGCGAGATGGCCGGTGGGCAGCTCGCGCAGGAAGCGCGAGGGGATGGCCGCCTGCCACTGGTTGAAGATGCGGCGGTTGGCGGCGAAGGAGACATAGGCGCGCTTGCGCGCGCGGGTCAGCCCGACATAGGCGAGGCGGCGCTCCTCCTCGAGGCCCGAGAGCCCCTTCTCGTCGAGCGCGCGCTGGTTGGGGAACAGGCCTTCTTCCCAGCCGGGCAGGAACACCGTGTCGAACTCCAGCCCCTTGGCGGCGTGCAGCGTCATGACGCTCACCATGTCGGCGCCGGCTTTCTCGGCATTGTCGGCGATGAGCGCGACATGTTCGAGGAAGGCGGGCAGGCTGTCGAATTCCTGAAGCGCGTTGGTCAGCTCCTTGAGATTCTCGATGCGGCCTTCGGCCTCGGGCGAGCGGTCGAGCCGCAGCATGTCGGTGTAGCCCGATTCCTCGATGATGGATTCCACCACCTCGACATGGTTCATGCCGTCGAGCATGGCGCGCCAGCGCTCGAAATTCTTGATCAGGTCGCCCAGCGCCTTGCGCGGACGGGCCTTCAGCTCGTCGGTCTCGAGCGCGCGCCTTGTGGCCTCGAACAGCGAGATCTTCTGGCTGCGCTGGATCATCCGCAGCGTGCGCAGCGCCGACTCGCCGAGCCCACGGCGCGGCGTGTTGTAGATGCGCTCGAAGGCGAGGTCGTCGTCGTGCTGCACCGTGACCCGGCAGTAGGCCATCACGTCGCGGATTTCCTGGCGCTCGTAGAAGCGCGGGCCGCCGATCACGCGATAGGGCAGGCCGAGCGTGATGAAGCGCTCCTCGAACTCGCGGGTCTGGAAGCCGGCGCGCACCAGGATGGCGATCTGGCTGAGCAGGTGCTTGTCGCGCTGCAGCGCCTCGATCTCCTCGCCGATCGTGCGGGCCTCCTCGTCGCCATCCCACACACCGCGCAGCGAGATGCGCTCACCCTGCTTCAATTCAGTCCACAGGGTTTTGCCCAGCCGGCCTTCGTTGTGGGAAATCAGATGTGAAGCGGCGGCCAGGATGTGCGGGGTCGAACGGTAGTTGCGCTCCAGCCGCACGATGGTGGCGCCGGGGAAATCCTTCTCGAAGCGCAGGATGTTGCCGACCTCAGCGCCGCGCCAGCCGTAGATCGACTGGTCGTCGTCGCCGACACAGCAGACGTCGGGCGTGCCCTGCGCGAGCAGCCGCAGCCAGAGATACTGGGCCACGTTGGTGTCCTGGTACTCGTCGACCAGGATGTGGCGGAAGCGGCTGTGGTACATCGCCAGCACGTCGGGATGCTTCTGCCACAGGCTGACGCAGTGCATCACCAGGTCGCCGAAATCGACGGCGTTCACCTCGGCGAGGCGGGCCTGGTACTGGCGATAGATTTCGCCGGCCTTGCCGTTGGCGAACTCGCCGGCATCCTCGTTCGCGACCTTGTCGGGCGTCAGCGCGCGATCCTTCCAGCGCTGGATGACGCCGGAAAGCACGCGCGGCGGCCATTTCTTGTCGTCGATGCCTTCCGCTTGCAGGAGCTGCTTGATCAGCCGCACCTGGTCGTCGGTGTCGAGGATGGTGAAGTTGCTCTTGAGCCCGATCAGCTCGGCATGGCGGCGCAGCACGCGCACGCCGATGGCGTGGAACGTCCCCAGCCACATGCCGTCGGCCGCGCCGCCGATCACGCTGGCGACGCGGTCGAGCATCTCGCGCGCCGCCTTGTTGGTGAAGGTGACGGCCAGGATCTGCGAGGTCCGCGAGCGGCCCGTCAGCAGAAGATGAGCGATGCGCGTGGTCAGCACGCGCGTCTTGCCCGTCCCGGCTCCGGCCAGCACCAGCAGCGGCCCGTCGCCATGGGTGACGGCGTGGCGCTGCTCCTCGTTCAGCCCGTCGAGATAGACGGCGGGCGCGACGGCGCGGCGGGCCGGCGGCGTCTCGGCAGCGGCGGGCTCGTCGGTGATTTCGAATGGATCGGCGGGAGGCGCCATGCAGCGTCATATAGCAATCGGGACGGCAGACGCCTATCCTTCCTGCGACGACCCGCCCACAGGATATAGAGGTGTAGGGATGGCCCGAGGGTTGAACGGTTCCGCGAACGGCGCCAGCAATTGGCTGAGCGGGCAGACAGGCGTCGAGACGGGGCAGCCCGGCAGCTCCAGCCTGCCGGCGGAAGTCTCCGACGTGCTGGGGTCCGTGGTCGGCGTCGAGACCAGGATTCCGGAGAACCGCCGCTCGGCCCAGTCGCTGGGCTCCGAGCGCGAGGGCCATGGCATCGTGATCGACGACGAGGGGCTGGTGCTCACCATCGGCTACCTGATCATGGAAGCCTCCCAGATCACGGTCACCGACATCGATGGGCGCGTCTTCCCTGCCACCCTCGTCGGTCACGACTACCAAAGCGGCTTCGGCCTGGTGCGCACCAATGTGGTCCCCGGCATCAAGCCCTTGCCGTTCGGCGATTCGGACGCGCTGACGCTGCGCAACGAGGCCTTCGTGGCCGGGTTGGGCGGCGAGAAGGCGGCGCTCAAGGTCAAGGTCGCCGGCCGGCGCGAATTCGCCGGCTACTGGGAATATCTGCTCGATAGCGCAATATTCACGGTGCCTGCCTATCCGCTGTGGGGCGGCTCGGCCCTGATCGGCGCCGACGGCAAGCTGCTGGGCGTCGGCTCGCTGCTGGTGCAGGAGGCTCTGGGGCCCGGCTCGCCCGCCTTCCCCGGCAACATGTATGTGCCGATCAACCGTCTGAAGCCGATCCTGACAGAGCTGGTCCAGACGGGACGCCTGTCGACGCCGCCCCGGCCGTGGCTTGGCATCATCACGCTGGAGCATATGGGCCGGCTGGTGGTCGGCGGCATCTCCGACGGCGGCCCGGCCGACCGCGCCGGCCTCAAGCGCGGCGACGTGCTGGAATCGCTCAACGGCGAG
>CANIRG010000379.1 GCA_947469635.1 Rhodospirillales bacterium
GAATCAGGCTTCGTGGTAATGCTTGTCATGGCGTGGTCTCCAGTCCGGCACTTCAATGCCGGATAATTCGAGGTTGAACACCCCGGAGACTACGCCACACTCAATTCCTACCAACTCCGCGACGGCACCCTCTGCCGCCCGCGCGCCTTAGTCATCTTCGGAATGCGGATAGGCGCCTGGCGGGGGATAGTCGTTCGGGTCTTCCCACGGCGTCTGCGTCGGCTTTCGCCAGCGGTGAAACCAGTGCGGATGATTCCGCTGTGCCCAGCCTACGAACACCTGCGAGACGTCACCGTCGGGCATCTTGTAGTTCGACGCGACCTGGTGCGCGGCCGACCACTGCTGGGTGAGCGTCCCGTTGCACTTCCGGAAGGCCTGGATGACACGGCGGATGGCGCCGGTCCGAAAGCCCCAGGCCAGCGCCTCTCGCTCGAACGCGATCCGCTCGTCATCGGTGGGGCCGAAGCGCGGCGCCGGGCGCCCTTCGAAGCTGTTCTGGTGCAGCCAGAGCTTCAGCGCATCGGCCTGGTGCTGCGCGCCGAAGCGGATGACGTGCCAATAGTGGTCGCCGAACCGGTCCCTCGAATAGAGGAACTCGCCGCCGTTGGTGATCCGCCGACAGGCGCCCTCGAGCTCAGCGATGTCGGCCGATTGGAAGCCGTCGTCGCGCTCGATGACGACCGAGACCGGAAGCCGGCGACGCTTCTTGGCCAGCGTATCCTCACCCTTACGGTACGACATCGCCCAAAGTCCGAAGAGAGGAGGCAGTGTCGGGCATGCCCGATTCCTACCGTCGGTGACCGGCGGTGCGCGACTCCTATTTTCTTGTTCTGTTCTCTTTCGCCATCAGCATCGGGTGTCGACCGCGGCCTGACCTACTGAATGTGGGACTGGAGTTTTCACGAGTGTGTGTTGTCCACAGCACGCGCGGCGAAAATTCGTCACCAGTCTAGCTGGCTTCTTCACCGCAGCAGACAAAGTCGTTCCGGCTCTAAAAGGCAACCATTGTGCGTTGCGCCGCTCGCCAGCCACACCCGCGTCTCGGCAGGTAAGCCGATCATCGGCCGAGCGCCCGCAGCACCCGCCTCAGCGCCGCTTCGTCGACCGACCCATCGACGCGCACCCGAACGCCGCCATCCAGCTCGATCTCGATCCCGCTGCCACTCGATGCAGGCTTCTCCGGCGTAACCGACACCGGCGCAAAGCGCACCGTCGCACCCAGCATCGCCACCGCTTCCTGCCGCCGCCAGTTGTGGATCAGGCTCCGCCCCAATCCCATACTGGCGCGACACTTCCGACACCGCCGCCCCGGCTTCGGCAATCGCCTTCAGGATCGTCTGCTTCTCCGCCGGGCTGTAGCGCCTACGGTGAGTGACCGTCCGCTCCACTGCCGGCAGCGCCCGCATGTCACGCACAGGCGTGACACCTGTCGATTCTGCTTTATCCATCCACAGATCATTGAAGCTCTACCGCCGACGGCAAGGTGGCCTATACGGGCGCTGGTTAACGTACTTGTCGTTCTTTGCGCCGGAATGTCTGGCCGAACCCGCCGCCGCACGCATCACGCCGGATAGCTGAGCTTCAGGCAGCAACTTCGGCCCGCATCGAGTTGAGCCACGACGACATTCTGCGTGACTTGATCGCGCTGCGCAGCGCAGCGGCCGAGGCGGGGCAGTTTGCCGCCGCAATCAGGGCTACCGAGATGCTCGGCCGTCACATCGGCATGTGGACGACACGCGTCGAGATCGCTTGCTCCGACGACATCCCCGGTCAGCAAACCGCGGCCGACGCCGCGCACACGGTGATGGCTGACGTAATCTCGATCCTGACGAACCACAAACTCAACCTGCCGCTGGATCCCGCCGCTGTTACGCGGCTGGCGGCGGACAACCCGGAGCTAGCGGGCTTCACCACCGCCGACCCGACCGAGCCGCGCCAGCGCAAATGAGCGGTGCCCCAGATGCCGTCGGAGATTGGGGCCTCTAAGGCCGACAGGCTTGGCGACCATGCGCACGAATGCCAGCCTGCGTGGGAGTGGCGGCAGGGCCGGTGACGGTGCTTCAGGGCGCTGAACGATATGATCGGTGCTGTGGACGGACGGCTCGGGACAGAGGGCTAGGGGCCGCCAGCTACGACTTCCCAGATCGCCTAAAATCTTCTAATATCGCGATAATTCGCCGTAAACGTCCGCACGCCCTTCCTTGACATGGCAGGGGTCACAGGTTCAATCCCTGTCGCGCCCACCATCGCCGGTCCGCAATCCCTGGTAATCCCCAGAAAATGCCGAAGTCACAAATGCTTCGGCACCGTCCCTAGCGCCAGGGGCGGGCATCCTGCATGGGCTTGCCAGGAAAGATCGATCTCGAACGTGAAGGCTGCGTCGGCATGCCTCGAGCGCATGTTTGAGCTCAAGACAGTGTCGAGCTTGTGCTCCAGTCTGGCGCCCTCACCCTTCTTGAGATCGAGCGTGATGCTGCCGATGCTTTTGTCTTCGGAGCCGGCGCGATTCTCATCGCCGAATGCTCGAAAAATGACTTGATAGTAGAGCGTGCCGGATGTGATTTGATCGGGTAGTTCGAGTGCGAACGCCGCGACGGAAGACCGTTCCGTTCGCAGTTGCCCCCAGCTGTGTGGACCGAGGCCGATCGACAGATATGGCGGCGCCCGGAGGAGCACGAATGTCGTGCCCGGCGCCGAGGCGCGGTTGGCATCGAAGGGATTGCTCACATCGTATGACGATATGGAATTTCCCAGTTCGTGCCATGCCGGATGGGCGGCGAGGAAAGTCCGGGAAGCTTGGAATGGCCCCGTTTGCTCAGCGTTGTCCATCACGATGACGCCGCCGGGCCTCAGCAGGCGGGCGGCCATCTGGAGGTCGAACAAGGCGAACTCGTAATCGTGATTGCCGTCGACCAGGACCAGGTCCAGCGCGAACTTTTGCTGATCCGCCATGACGAAGAAATCCATGGAATTGAGTGAATGGAAACGAGTGATGACCTGAAGTTCGCGTGGCCATGTGCCGATGATCGCCGGACAGCGCTACGTACCGAAAGGATCGGTGGTGTGAAGCATTCCTTCGCCATTTTCCCATAGCGCGCGAGCCATGACTTGTGCCGTGCCCGCGAACAGGGTGCCGATCTCGACCACCATCCTTGGCCGTAGAATGCGAATCAGCGCGTAGAGGACTGCCCGCGAATCGTCGGTCATGAAGGAATGGCGTGGCCAGCCCTTGAAGTAAGCCACGAGATCCGAGTAGGTGCGGGTTCTCGTGAAATCGGCGAAGGAGATGGCTGTCAGAGGTGTGGCGGGAAATCGATCGCGGACGATTGGCGCCAAGGGACGGATGTCGTTTGGAGGCATCGCGCATCTTGAGGGCTTGAGGCCGCCTCGACAAGAAGCCTGCAGCTCGCGTCCGTAGCCTTGACACGGCGGGCGCCGCGGGTTCAATCCCTGTCGCGCCCACCATCGCCCCACCAAATACTGCGCCTCGACAAGCGCCAAGAATGTTTGTGCCTTGCGGTGTTCGAGCACCTATTCAAGGCCCGCATCACACGATGTAATCAGGTTGTCGCTGACGAGTCCTGTCAATCCAAAAGCCGCCGCCATCGTGACTGTGGGGAAGGAGGGTATGCTTTTCGGTGGCTGCAGGGTCAGCGCCCGCAATAGTCGCTCATCTGACCAGTGGAAATGTTGAACATATCTGTCCTTTTCTAAGAAGGCTTGGGGAACGCGAGAGTGGAGCAAGCTTGTGTCGGTGTAATCCGAAGTCACCAATGGGAGAATATCGGGACGAACGGGTTCGAACTCTCACGCAAGAGCTTGTGCGATTACCACAGACAAGCGGCGTAACACTAACCAACTGGCGGAAGGCGGCCATTTGGTTGAGAGAACCAATAGGGGATAGCGGCGATGTCCCTCGCTACTCGCATAGACCTTAATACTGGAACTTAAGTCGGTCGGCAGCGTTCAACCCGTGCTTGGGAACAGAAAACATTCTCGGGCTGGAAAGCGAGCCGCTAAATTGAAGAAGCGAAATGTCCTTCTTGGCGATGGCGCCAGGGCCGTCGCCGGTTCGATTATTGACTGTGCGAGCCTGCGATAAGGGATTGATAAAGGAATTCAACGCCTCCGTTGCCGCAACGCGGCGGTTCAACGGAGGGTAAAGCATATGCGAAGAGCAATAGAGACGGTATTGGCGCTAGCTCTGCTGGTGTTTCCGGCGGCCGCGCAAGATCCCGGGGCTGGAGGGAGGCTCGCCGTACTTTGGTGCATGGCGTGTCACGTCGTCGAGCCCAACCCGCCTACGGCCAGCGACAGTGCGCCGAGCTTTCGGGTAATCGCCGCCGACCCGAGCACGACGTCAGGCTCGCTCGACCGCTACCTCTCCAGAGGGCACACGCTCATGCCCGACTTCTCGCTCAGCTCCCAAGAGCGCAACGCTCTAGTCGCTTACATCCTGAGCCTACGCTAGCGCGGCGATCCCCAAAGCTGCTGATTCTTTCCGCCAGGTATGTTCTTCAAAAGGAAGAGAAAATGGCTTTCAGGAGTCTGTTGATACTGCTTCGCAGTTATCCGGCGTTGACAGATACTGCCGCTATCGCCAGCGCCGTGGACATTGCCGCTGCATGGCAGGCCCGAATTTCCGCGCTGTCGTGCGCCATAGTCCCGCGCGTCCACAAAAGCCCACTGTCCGGCGCCTTCATCCCCGCTTTGGTTGGGCAGGCGCACGCCAAGATAGCGAGCGACGCACAGAAGCTCCTGCAAGAGTTTGCCAATACTGCGCGAGAGCGTAACGTGCTGGGACAGGAACTCTTCAGGAAGTGCGCCCCAGACGACGTGCCGGCGTTGCTGGCGGGGCATGCGCGACTCCACGACTTGACCGTCATGCCGATGCCCGACGGCGGGTATTGGGGACACCTCGATTCGCATTGGTATGTTGAGACGGCGCTCTTCGAGTCGGGCCGTCCCGTCCTCGTGTTGCCGTACGGCTACCGCGCCGCCGAGTTCGGTTCCTTGGGTACGATCACGGTGGCTTGGGACAACAGCAGGGCGGCGGCCCGGGCGATCGCCGACGCAATGCCCATACTCCAACGCGCCAAATCAGTGCGCGTTCTCACGATCGTCGATGAAAAAGCCATGGGATCAGATCCCCAATTGGGTGAGATCCTGAAGCATCTTGCCGCGCACGGCGTCGGAGCTGTCCATGACATGGTCGGCGCCGCAGGGTGCAGCGCTGACGCGGCGCTGACGATCTATATGCGACAGCACTCCGCCGACCTGTTGGTAATGGGGGGCTACGGGCATTCGCGGATGCGCGAAATAATGCTCGGAGGAGTGACAAAAAGTATGCTTACTCATCCGCCAGTACCGGTTTTCCTGTCGCATTAGAGGAAGCGTGCCCCTAATGCAGTCTGTAGCGGAGTTTCTCGCCCATCATCCGGCAGCATCGGTGGCTGCGGGCTTCGCCATCGCATTCTGTGAATCGTTCGTCCTTGTGAGCTTCGTCTTTCCGGGAAGTACGTTGTTGTTCGTCGTTGGCGTCATCGTCGCTGCAGCGCCGGGTCCATTCAGTGGCATCCTCGTGGGTGCAATACTCGGAGCGGTCGCGGGTCAGGCGAGTTCCTTCTGGTTAGGGCGATCCCTTCGCCGTTCGCCCGACCGGGTGTGGCCCTTTAGTCGCAACCCCGAGCTCATCACCGAGGTTCGGTCGTTGTTTCAGGAGTGCGGCATCGCCGGCGTGTTTGCGTCCCGCTTCATCGCTCCATTGAGGGCCGTGGTTCCCTTCATTGCTGGCATGTTCGGGATGACCGAAGGTCGATTCTGGCTCACAAACGTCGCTTCGGCCCTGATCTGGACGCCGGGCGTCCTGTTGAGCGGCGCGCTAACCTTCGTCGTGGCTAAGTTCATTGCTACCTAGAGCAGCTTCCGCGCAGATTGACGCGCAGTGGCATGCGGTCCTTCCGGATGAAGCATTGCGACGGTTGGCTGTAGCACAGGTATCGGGCCTCGATTCGGCGGAGATCAAGGCGCGACAGCGAAGATATGGGCAAAATCGGCTTCCGGAATCGGCGGGGCCGACGCCGTTGGCGATCTTTCTTCGGCAATTCAAGAGGCTCGTGATCGTAGTGTTAGCGGGCGCGGCTGCGTTGGCGGCCAGCATTGGCAATTACAAGGACGCGTCGGTTATCCTTGCGGTCCTACTTCTCAACGCAGCGGTGGGCTTTTATCAGGAATTCCGAGCGGAGCGCAGCCTCTCTGCTCTTCGGAACATGCTTCCGGCTGTGGCTAAGGTGCGCCGCGACGAAACTGACGGCACTGTGCCTGCGAACGAGCTAGTACCAGGTGACATAGTGCTGTACTGCACCCGGATATCTGGACACAAGGTAGGAGTTAAGCTGCCAGCCTGAACGCGCCCTGATCCCAAGCGGTTCTGGCGTCGTTTGGACTTCGGTAGTCGTTCTTTGCGATCAGCCACTGGGCATTGTAACGGTCGACGAAGAC
>CANIRG010000380.1 GCA_947469635.1 Rhodospirillales bacterium
CCTCGCGGCCGGGCAGGAAATCCTTGATCCGATCCCATTGGTCGTCCCGCAAACCATAGCGTCGCATTCGTCGGTCCCTCGATTGGCCGACTTGCTATGAATCATGCATCTTTAACCGTGGGAATCCCCTAATTGAGGACACACCCTAGACATGTTGACGAATCATCAGGGCTGGTCAGCCCACTTCTACGCGAACACCCTCGGCCTCGACCTCACCGACTGGCGTCCAGCGAAGGCGATCTGGCTCGAATTCTCGCAGGCCTGTCCACAATTCAACCTGTCCGGCAGCGAACAGGCCGCCTCGAAATTCATTCGCACGCACAGAGACGAACTGCACACCGCTGGCGTTGTCGTGCGCCTCTCCAACTCGACGTGGCTCGGCCATCCGGTGAGGTTCCGCGAGGCCATCTTGGCGAAGTTGTCCGGCTGCTCGCTACCACCGCTTCGCCGCGCCTCGGCGCGGCGGGCGGCGTGAGATGCGGCCGGGTCAGTGCCGCACCGACGAGGACGAACGACTCGTCGTGCATGTCGAGGACCTGCCGCCCGCAGAGCGCGCCGCCCCCCCCAACGACTTGATTTGAAGGAGCCCCACCATGTGTGGCCCGCCGAAAGACCTGCTCATCGATAGCACTGATCCAGACCTGGCCCTCGACGGATTGGCCGACGCGCTGGCGACGGCTCGTTGCCGCCAGTATGTCGGCCGCAGCGGTATCGTAGCTGTTCCGCTGGCCTTCCTCGACGTTCGCTCGCACAAGGTTGTCGACCTGCAGTGGCGGGGCGACAGATTGCAGCCGTTCACTATCAGCGCCAGCCGGTTGGCACTCGATCTTGTTCACCATGTCGCGATGCCGATGAGGCAATCCAGGCCGCTTGCGCGCGACGACGACGATGCGCGGTTCGAACCCTGCGCCTTCCCGACCGGGTGGGCGACGGTCTTTCTCGCATCGCCACGGTGCGAACGGCTGCCGAAGCTGCGCAACTACAGCCGCTCACCGTACCGCCCGGAAGCCATGGTGCGCACGTCGGCCGACTGGGTTCTTTTTGCCGACGACCTGATTGAGTGCATCCAACTTCCTGCGCCTGTCCATCCCGTCGCCCGTCCTGCGCCAAACCTCGGTGCCTGCGAACGCGATGGGGTTGCGCGGTGAGCGTCGTCGTCGGCGAGGGCGAGGACAATCCCGTGCGCGATTTAGCCGACCGCATCGCCCGCGCGCTCGGCTCAGGACGGGCGCGTCACGAACGCGGAGCCAGTATCGCGCCATGTCCTCACCACGAAAACGACAGCGGCACCCACAGACCTTCGCTTGCCGTCTTCCGAGGAAAACAAGGCTTCATCGTTACGCACTGCCGTGCTGGCTGTCGCCCGCTGGCCGTGAGACAGGCGCTCGCGTCGCTCGGCATCTCGGGACCTCGTCGCGAAAGCCCCGCCGCGCTCGCAAGCCACATGCGCGACGGAAAGGACCGCCGCGAGGCCCAGCTTGTCGAAGCGAACGAACTGTGGGGGCGGTCGATGGACATCCAGCCTTACTCCGCCGTGGCGCGCTACCTCGCGCGGCGAGGGCTTAAGCGGACCGACCTGCTGGGGCCCGCCATTCGTGAGGCCGACGATCTGCGCTGGCCCCGCAAGCTAATGCTGGGGGCCATCGTCGATCTGGCGACCCTGGATCGGCCGGCGATTCGCTCTGTCGGGCTCACGACACTGCCGATCAGCTATGGTGGTGAACCTGTCGTATGGGCCGGCCGCAAGCTCCGTCTCGGTCTCGGAGAGCACTCCGGCCACGGCGTGCCGCTGGGCTCCGCGCTCGATGGCGAAGGCCGTCTCTGTCACCGGGTCGTCGTCGGCGAGGGCATCGAGAGCGTGATGTCTTTCATGGCCATGAAAAGCGAACCCTTCGGCGTCGCTTGTCTCGGCACGCGGGGTCTTGAGAACGTGAGGCTTCCCAGCTGGGTCCGCGATGTGGTGATCGCCAGCGACCATGACGATGCTGGCCAAGCCGCCGCGCAGAAACTGGCTCATCGGCTGCTTTACTCGGGCATCACCGCGAAGATCCGACGCCCGAAGACGTCGGGTTGCGACTTCAACGACGTATTGCAAGCCCACCATGTCTGTCCCCCGCAACCTGATCTCCGCCCGGCGTGGCGGGGGGAGGATGTTTGATGACAACTCCAACGACAATCGAACGGCCGGCCGCCATTGCCGCCATCGCCGCCAATCTCAGGACCTGGTCTGCCTGCTCCGATGCAGCCCTTCGCGATGACGGCGTTTTCTTCTGCACGATGCGTGCGCGGGGCATGGCACTCTTCCGATGCGAGATCGACCCCGTCGGAACGGTGCGTACGTTCGACGCAGTGGGCAACCACTCGCCCGCGGCCTACGCGTGGCTGATCGAGGGTATTCGCCTCAACAATGAACACGGGCGAGGTCTCGATATCGCGACACTCAGCGAGTGGGCGTCCGTCGCGACGGGGGCCGATGACGAGAGCGTGCCCCTCGCGCCGGGCGGTGGGGACGAAAGGCCCCGCCGCGCCACGACGATAGCCGATAGGCTGATGGCCTTGGTGCCCGACGATATGCTGTTCGTCGGGCTCAAAGAGGAAAGCGAGCGTGCCGATATCGATGCGGGCCGCGTCTTCGTCAGTATCCATGCGGAGGGCGTTCGCGAGTCGTGGCCGCTGCGCAGCCACCGGGTGCGCCGGTGGTTGATGCGCCGCTATCAGCAGGAAACGGGAGCCGCCGCAAACGCTGAAGCGTTGAAGCAGGCTTTCGACACAATCGAAGGGAGGGGCTTCGACCACTCCATCCCTCGCGAGATCGTGCATCGCCGCACCGCGCGCATCGGCGACGTCATCTGGATCGACATCGGCGACGACTCGTGGCGGGTCCTCAGGGTGACACGCGACGGCTGGGAGACCGTCATCACCCCGCCGGTTCGCTTCCATCGCCCTGCCGGGATGCAGGCGCTTCCAGAGCCGGTACGCGCCCGTCCGGTCTCCACCGGCGATCTGCTGGAGCCCCCGGAGGAGGCGATGCGGCGTGGTCGCCTCGCCGCGCTGGCCCCACTGCGCGCGATCCTTAATTTGCGGGAAGGCGAAGACGGCGAGGGCGACTTCGTTCTGGCCATCGGATGGCTGTTGATGGCGTTGGGTGGGCAGGGTGCCTACCCCCTCCTCGTGCTTCTCGGTGAGCAGGGCACCGCCAAGTCGACATTCATGAAAATCCTGCGAAACCTATGCGATCCGCACGCGGCGGGCATCAGGCCTCCGCCGCGAGACGACGATACGCTTCGCGTCGCCGTGGCCAACAGCTTCGTCCTCGCCTTCGACAACCTGTCTTCGATGCCGCTGTGGCTCAGCGATGCGCTCTGCCGTATTTCCACCGGAATAGCGGAGGGCAGACGACAGCATTACTCGGACCTCGATGAAATCATCGTAAAGGCACACGCGCCGGTCATGTTGAATGGCATCGTGGAGTTCGTGACGCGACCCGATCTGGCCAACCGTGCAGTGTTTATTCATCTTGAAACCATCGCCCCCGAGGAGCGGATGCGCGATGTCCACTTGGAGGAGCGGATCGCCGCCGCACTGCCTTCCGCCATGGGCGCGCTGCTCGATGGATTGAGCGAGGGATTGCGGCGGGAGAATAGGGCGCCGCTGGCGCTGCTGCCCCGCATGGCCGATTTCGCGCAGTTCGCTAGCGACTGCGAGACCGCCTATTGGCCTGCGGGAACGTTCATGGCCGCTTATCGAGGGAGTCTCGATGCTTCCATCGGCGCCCTACTCGATACGACAGCGGTGACGGCCGTACTGATGCGATGGGCGCCCCGCTGCGCAGAACGTAGATGGCGGGGGACGATGAGCGAACTTCTGGAGTCGTTGACAAGGGCCGCCTGGGACCGCGAGAGACACCTGAAGAGTTGGCCTCAGACGGCTCACCACCTCAGTGGGGTGATAGCGCGCTTCGCCCCAGCGCTCCGGTCGCGGGGCTTTCGGCTCGCGCAGGGCCGCTCTGATGGAAGTCGCTGGGTAGAGATCGAAGCTCCGGCCGCCCCACCCGATGATCGTCCCATCGCGCAAGGTGCTGGAGGCTCCGGCGCAGCAAGGCCGGAGGACCAGCCGGGTGATCCGGGCTGGGGGATTGGTGACGCTGATTTGCACTCGTAATCGGGTTTCTGGGGCGCGGATGCCGGGGTGACGCTGGTGACGCTGATTTACCCCCATCTTCGGGGTACCCATGGTCTCAAGTGGGTCAGAAGTGTGATTTCTGGTCCGCTGTGGAAGACGATGCTATCGAGGACGGGATCAAATCAGCGTCACCAGCGTCCCCCAGGCACCCGTCCGCGGTTGATTTGTTCAGCGTCGGCGCGGCTGACGCTGATTTGCAATTGAAATCGGAGTGAATGAAGTCGTGCTCGACCTTGCTACCCTTCTCCGGCTGGGGCTCCTTCCCCCGCCCACAACTCCTCGCCGAGCGGACCTGTGGCTCGGCTGGAACCAAGAAGAAGTCGTGGTCGAGGTCGGCCCTGGCGGCCTCGCCAGCCCCTCGGCCGATCTGCCGGCCACCCCACTGGCACTCCGACCGTTCGCTCGGTCGCCCGGCCGCTGGCATGTTGAATGTCCCACCTGTCGCCGCTGGGTCCGGCTGCTCCTCAAGGTCTCCCTGGACCCGGCTGAAGACGCAGCACACCCGACGGCTCCTGCACGACCCTGTCGATGGGGCTGCCGGGCCTGCCTCGGCCGCCATTCGCTGGCCGCTATGCTCAACGCCGAGGAGCGGGTTTGGCGCGCCGTCGAGCGAGCTGCCGAGACCCCGACGCGACGGACGGGCGAGAAGCGGCAGCGCTGGTTGCGTCGAGAGGCCAAGGCCGCGAGAGCCAACGTCGAGGCGTCGCGGCTCGTCCCCGCCGCGCAGGCTCTACTCGACAGGGGGCTGCCCTGCTGAGCAAGCTGGGCGGCAATGCCTCTCGATAAATCCTCCGCAATGCCTCTCGATCAATCCTCCGCTTTCACGGGCGCGATGCAACCCCGCATTCCCGAGCGCCTGCGCTATCGCCCGGCGGCGGCGGCGATCTGGCGCGCGCTGATGCTGAGCGTCGCCGAGCTGCGCTCCCCACCACCGTGGGCCCCGCTATCGACACTCGACATCGCGGCCCGCTGCGTCGTTTTGGCGGCGCTCCGCGGCGACACGAAGGCGCTGCGATTCGTGGCCTACAGGATAGACGGGCGGCCGAAGGTTGCCCGGGTAGTGCGGAGCGGAGCGGAAACTGTGTCGCACCGCCGATGAACGATGCGACGCAGCCGCCTGGCCGCCGCCGGCCGTAGTCTGACGCCTACAGTCGGGCCAGCAGCATTGCCGTGGTCGACTTGCTCCACCTACCGCCACGCGGCGATGCAACGGCACGACGGTTCAACTCGTCGGAGATTGCGCGGACTGTCACGATACCACTGCCACGGATTGAAGCGACGATTGGGGCCAGCCGCGCCGCCGTAGCCTTGGCTTTCGCTTTGTTCTCGCGGGCCAGCTTTCTGCCGTTGGTGCCGAGCTTCACGCCCCGCCGTCGGGCCGCCGCCAGCGCTTCCTTCGTGCGAGCCGAGATCAGGCTGCGCTCCTTCTCGGCGAGCGATGCGTAGATATGGAGCATGAACGGATCGACGTTGGCGCCCAGCTCGGCGACGATGAAGGGCACGCGAGCTGCCATCAGGCCGCTGATGAAGTGGACGTCACGACCCAACCGGCAGAGCTTGGCCACCAGGACGGTGGCGCCGAGTAGTTTGGCCTCGGCCAACGCCGCTGCGAGCTTCGGTCTGCGGGCGAGCGCGTCATGTCCTTTGCCGGTCTCAACCTCGACGTACTCGGCCTCGATCGAATGCCCGTGCTGGGCGGCAAAGGCGGCGATGGCCGCCCGCTGGGCCTCCAGCCCGAGCCCGGACCTGCCCTGCTGAACCGTGCTCACCCGCAAGTATGCTACCGATTTAGGCAATTCCCACATCCTTGTCCTTATATTAACGGTCGTTAATAGCAGGACAGTCAGTTCAGGTACAGTCGATTTGCCGATTTCCCCAGAATAGATACTGACGGGCCGCCAGGAATCAGAGTGCCGAGATTGAAGATACGGCGCGGATTCACGGACAGCCCCAAGCTGTTTGGAGGCATCGAAATCTGAGACATCTGTCCGCCTGTAAAAGCGCCAGCTACGAGACTCCCATATCCCTCAGTGCAATACTGGTCTTTCGATGCGCCTCAGGTTCGATCCGCTAGGCTGATGACGGCATCGTGTGTTCAGCGGGAGGCAAGCAGGCGAGCCGCCAAGAATAGTCGCAGTCCTTTCGCGTGCGCTACTCTGGCAAAGAAAAATGGCTCATCAGGGAATCGAGTGGGTGATTTGGGCAACTTCAGAGCGCTGGAAGCATGCATGTGAGGACCTTGAGCCGCAGATATTCCTGGTCGCGCAGGCCGTAGGCGCGGCGCTGGATGACGCGGATCTTGTTGTTGAGGCCCTC
>CANIRG010000381.1 GCA_947469635.1 Rhodospirillales bacterium
CACGAACTGGGACGTGCTGGCGGAGCATTGCAAGCTGTTCGTCTCCTTCGGCGGCGTGCCGCGCAAGAACGCTCAGATCAATGCCGGCGGCGCCACGCTCCATCACGTCAAGGGCGGCCTCTTCGGTATGCGCGAGGCAGGCGTGCGCTTCGTCAACGTGACGCCCACGGCGGAGGATCTCGACACCGGCGGCCCCGTGGAATGGCTGGCGATCAAGCCCAACACCGATGCCGCGCTGATCCTGGCGCTCTGCCACGTGCTCCACGAGGAGAGGCTCTACGACCGCGACTTCCTCGACCGCTGCACCGTGGGCTTCGACAAGTTCGCACCGTCACTTGCCGACAAGACGCCGGAATGGGCGGAGCGAATTTGCGGAATTTCCGCAGCACGCATCCGCACGCTCGCGCGCGAGATGGCGGCCACCCGCACCACCGTCAGCATCGGCTGGTCGTTGCAGCGCAGCCATCATGGCGAGCAGCCCTTCTGGGCGCTGGTCACGCTCGCCTGCATGCTGGGCCAGATCGGCCTGCCGGGCGGCGGCTTCGGCGTGGGCTACGGACCGGTCAACCTGATGGGCAGCACCCATCCGAAATATTCCGGTCCGACCCTGCCGCAGGGCACCAACGCGGTGAGCGACTTCATCCCGGTCGCGCGCTTCACCGACATGCTGCTCAATCCCGGCGGCAGGATCTCCTACAACGGCCGCGACATCACCTATCCCGACATCAAGCTCGTGTACTGGGCGGGCGGCAATCCGTTCCACCACCACCAGGACCTCAACCGCCTGATGGTGGCGTGGCGCAAGCCCGAGACCATCGTCTTCCACGAGCAGTTCTGGACGCCGGCCGCGCGCATGGCCGACATCGTGCTGCCGGCGACGACCAGCCTGGAGCGCGACGACATCGGCTACGGCAGCCGCGAGCCCTACCTGATCGCCATGAAGAAGGCGCGCGAGCCGATTGGCGAAGCGCGCGACGACTACTGGATCTTCGCCGAGATCGCCCGGCGTATGGGCGCGGGCGACGTCTACACCGAGGGCCGCGACACGATGGCGTGGCTCACGCATCTCTATGGCCTGTCCCGCGTGAAGTCGGCCGAAGCGGGCGTGTCGGTCCCGCCCTTCGAGGAATTCTGGGAGGCCGGCATCGCCAAGGCCGAAGGCGAGAACCGCGATCCGGTGATGTTGGCCGCCTTCCGCGCCGATCCGGCCGCGCATCCGCTCAAGACACCGTCGGGCCGAATCGAGATCTTCTCCGAGAAGATCGCCTCGTTCGGCTACGACGACTGTCCGGGTCATGCCGTCTGGCTGGAACCGATCGAATGGCTGGGTTCCAAGACCGCCGAGCGCTATCCGCTGCACATGCTGTCGGACCAGCCGACGGACAAGCTGCACAGCCAGCTCGACCACAGCCCGCATTCGCAGGCGACCAAGGTCAAGGGCCGCCAGCCGATCACGCTGCATCCCGAGGACGCGGCCGCCCGCGGCATCGCCGACGGCGATCTCCTGCGCGTGTTCAACGATCGTGGCGCGTGCCTCGCCGCCGCGCGGCTGAGCGACCGCATCCGCCGCGGCGTGGTGCGGCTCTCGACCGGCGCCTGGTTCGATCCGCAGGATGCGGGCTCCAACCGTCCGCTGGAGAAGCACGGCAATCCGAACGCACTGACGCTCGACATCGGCGCGTCCAAGCTCTCGCAGGGCTGCATCGCCCAGACCTGCCTGGTCGAGGTCGAGCGTTTCGACGGGCCGGCGCCGGCCGTGACCGCTCACCGGCTGCCGAACTTCGCCTAGCGCTTACGTGCGGGTATTTGAGCTGACCTGAAGCCACCCTACTGCAATAATGCAGGACGCTCCGGACGGTGGAATGGCGACATTGCTTTCCACCGTCACGGGCCGAGGTTTTTGGGAGGCTTCATGCACTACCGATCGATCCGTCTGGCGACTGCCGCTCTTGTCGCCGTATCGACCGTGGCGGCCCTGCCGGCCGCCCGGGCAGCCGACTTGCCCGACTATCTGAAGCTGATCACGGGGACGACGCCTCCGGCGGCGGTCGATCTTGCGACCCGCAACGAGCTGCAGCTCAACACCAGCATGTTCGCCCTGTACGAGAGCGCCGCGCGCGTCTTCCAGAAGAACATCATGGCCAAGCACCCGATCATCCTGGCGCTGTTCTCCGGCGCCGGCGGCCGCATGATCCTCTACAAGCCCGGCCAGGCCCCGGTCGACGCGCCCTCGCCGCCGCGCCGCTACCAGGTCATGAAGTCCCTCGGCCACAGCACGCTGGCGATCTCCGAGGTCGTCCTGCCCTACCTCGACAACGCCGCCGACAAGAGCTGGATGGCGCCGATGCGTGCCTACCTCACCGAGAACAAGAGCGCCCTCGAAGGCATCGATGCCGCCGACATACCGGCCGAATGGCGCGCCAACTCCCGCACCATCATCGAGAACAACATCGCCTACATGGAAGAATGCCTGAGCAAGGGCGTGATCACGGCCGACAGCGTCCAGGCCTACGCCAAGAAGCAGGTCCCGTTCCTCAGGCACGCCATCAACTGGGCAGCCTCCACCCAGGTCGAGCACTGGATGGGCGTCCTCGACAAGTGGAAGGCCGAGCTCGGACCCGACTGGGACAAGGCCTATGCCGCCAGCAACACCATCTACGTCGCCCGCCAGAACAACGTGCTGTTCAGCGTGCTCGCCCAGTATTTCGGTCCCGACGCGATCAACGACCGCCTCATGCTGATCGAGACCATGGGCTTCACCACCACGCCCGACGAGATGCTGACCTCGATGACCCGCATCATCTCCGACCGGTCGGTCGGCGGCCTGTTCTTCAACTCCCCCCACCTCATGGACTTCGAGCTGATGGGAGGCGACGCCCGCAAGACCATCGTCTCCGAGATGAAGAAGCGCGGCAAGGAACCCTTCCTCCCCCCCGCCGTCCCCTTCGGCTCGAAGCAGTGGCCGGCGCTCATCTCCGGCGGATCAGGACCCGCTTCCCTCGACGACATCAAGTAGAGACCGTCGCCACTTCGGGGCTACGCGTCGACGCGTCCCTCGAGGTTGAGCGTCCGCAAGATCTGCTGGAAACGTGGATCGCCATGGAGAGGGCGGAAGCACGGGCTCTGCCCCGTGAACGACAGGTAGGTGGTGCGCGCCCTCACGCAGTGCTCGAGGGCATCGAGTGCGCGCACCCGGTCACCCACGGCCATCCATTGCATGGCGGCACCCTCCCAGCGGTTGGTGCGCTCGAGCAGAGAGATCCACAGCGCCATCGCCGCCTGCCACCCCTGGCTCCGTGCGAGCGCTTCGACCTGCTCGGCGAGCCCTTCGGCGATGCTCAGCCCTCGGAGCGTGGCAAGACGCTCGGCCATAGCCTCGTCGCGGCGGCCGAGCTGGTCGAGAATCAACATGCGCCCGTAATGACCCCGGGGCGAACCGGGAGCGATCTTCAGGCTATCGCTCACCGCCTCGAGCGCACGTTCGCCTTTGCCCGCCATCCAGTAGGCGATCCCGAGATGCTGCAGCGTCTCGACCCGCCTCGGGTCCAGTTGCCGCGCCTTCTCCATGGCCTCGATCGCCTCGTCATGGCGGCCCATCGCACTCAGGAACTCGCCGAAGGCGGCGAGTGCTTCGACCGAGCTGGAATTGAGGGTGACAGCACGTTCCAGATCGGCCTCGGCGCCGTCCCAATCCCAATCGTGCTCCATCTTCACGCGGCCGAGCGCCGCCCAGGCTTCGGCCAGGCTGTCGTCGAGGGTGAGCGCCCGCTCGGCGGAGCGGCGCGCCATCGGCATCGCCTCATCGACCGGCAGCGGCCGCAACATCGCGGTAGAGGCCATCAGGAGGTAGGTCGACGCCAACCCGGCGTGGGCCATGGCATAGTCGGGATCGAGCACCAGCGCCTGCTCGAACAAGGTCAAGGCCTTCAGCAGCGGCAGGCGTGTAAAGGGCTTGAGATGGGCCCGTGCCTGAAGCTGCAGGAAGTAGGCCTCCGCTGCTCGCGGGCGGTAGCTATGGAGGCCATCATCGACGGCGGACATTTGCGACAGCGACGTCGCGACCCGCGTAGCGATCTGGTCCTGCAGCACGATGCCATCAGCCTGGGGGCGCGCGAACTGCTCGCTCCATTGTGTGCGGCCGCTCATCACGTCGACCAGCCTGGCCGAGACCTCTAGCTGCCCCTCGCTGCGCTGCACCGCTCCCTCGAGCAGGTACTTCAGACCGAGCGCCCGCGCCCGGGCGAGGTCCTCCACCGCGCCGGCCGCCGACACCGTCAGCCCGGGCAGCCCCCCCAAAGCAGTCGTCAACGCATCGGCGATGCCGACCCCCAGGTAGCCATCGGCATCGCTTTGATTGACGGTCGAGAAGGACCCTACCGCAAGGGGCGGGGCCTCGACGCTGCGCAGCCCACCGGCCCGAGACGGCGAACGACCCGCGGACATGACCCGTACAGGCACGGCCAGGCGATAGCCCTCCCCCGTCACCGTCTCGATATAGGTCGAGGGAGCGCCGCCTCCGAGCGCCTTGCGCAGCGTCGAAACATGCACGGCGAGCGTGTGGTCCTCGACCACGATGTTGGGCCAGAGCCTCTCCCGGAGCGCCTCGTACGGCACCAGTCGGCCGCCGGCCTCGGCCAGAAGCAAGAGTATCTGCCAGGCCTTCTTCGGAACGGCCACGCGCCCGCCATCGCGGGTCAGCCGATACTCCTCGCAATCGACGACAAACGGACCGAACGTATAGAGCGGCATGGCGACCTTGCCCCCACCTGCTTTGGCCAATCTTGACCATTTCTTGACTCTCCCTCGCACGCCCCACGAAGGAAGATATCCCATCCTAGCCAGCGGGTTACGCGGTGTCTGCGGGGCAATAAGAGATGGAGTCGGGTGCCTTTCCTGAAAAGCAAAAGCGGTCCTTCCGGGCTCGTTTGCTCGCCTGCCTTTGGCCGTCGGTCCGTCTCGCCGCACATTGCTGGGCGTCCCTGCTCGTCGCCGGCGGCGCGGCCGCGCAAGGCGAGCCCGACCGTTCGACCGCCCCGCCAGCGGCCAAGCCGGCTGCCGCCGCGACCAGCGGCAATCCCGCCGCCACGAACTTCTCGACCGGCACGGGCCTGCTCGGCCACCTGCTCGGGTTGCGCGACGAACGAGGCGTAAAATTGGGCGGCCTCTGGCTTGCCGACACCAATGTCGTCGCCACAGGCGGTGTGCAGCCAGGTGGATGGACCAGCAACAGCGCACTCTTCATCGGCTTGGGAATCGATGCGGAGAAGCTCGTCGACTGGCATGGCGCATCGTTCGGCTTCGAGTTTCTGCAGTTCAACGGCGAGGACTCGAACGCCCAGGCCGGCAGCATCGCGGGCTACAACGGCATCGTCGGCGCCCCGCCCTTCAACCGCACCGAGCTGTTCGAAGCCTGGTACATGCAGGAAATGATCAAGGACGTCCTGAGGATGCGGATCGGCCGCAGCGTGCCGACCAACGATTTCGGCAATGTCCTGCGCCCCGTAGCCTTCGCCGACCCCAACCAGAACATTCCCGCCGTGAGCGGCCTTCTCTTCTCGCCCGTCTTCGTCAACGGCTCGATGATCGCGGCGATGCCCGGCTACTACAATCCGGGCAACGGCGTGACGGTCAACTTCACACCGACCAAGTCCTTCTATCTCAATCTCGGCGTGTATGATGGCAATCGCGCGCGCGGCATCCAGACCGGCCTCAACCCGCCAATGTTCAATGGCTATTACTTCAATATCGGCGAGATCGGCACCAACTGGCTCATCGGCGAGGGCAATCATCCAGGACAGTTCGGCATCGGCCTGTGGCGGCAGACCGGCCAGATCGCCATGCGCGGCATCACCGAGGACGGCTTCGGCGGCTTCTACCTGTTCGGCTCCCAACGCGTTGCCTACGGCGTCAACCCTGGCGTGCCCAGCTCATCGGTCTCCGTCTTCTTCCAACTGGGCTCCAACAGCTCGGAGACGCTTCCGATCCATCAATATTACGGCGCCGGCATCACCGGGTTCGGCCTGATCGGCGGACGCGCTCTCGATTCGATGGGCCTGGGCCTGGGAGTGTCCCGCCTCAATCCGAATCTCTTCGATCGGCCCATCGAGCTCATGGTGCAGGCCTACTACCAGGTGCATCTCTTCGATGCGACGTTCCTGCAGCCCACCATCAGCTACATCCCGACACCCGGCGTATCGTCCGCGACTCCCGGCGCCCTCGCCATGACGCTGCGACTGACCGTTCTCTTCTAGAGGATCAAACCATGACAAAGTTCGACGTTCCGATAGGTTGCTCTGGACACATTGGGGGGACTCATACGATGACCAGGACATTGGCGCGGCTTGCAGCGGGTGTACTGCACCCGGATATCTGGACACAAGGTAGGAGTTAAGCTGCCAGCCTGAACGCGCCCTGATCCCAAGCGGTTCTGGCGTCGTTTGGACTTCGGTAGTCGTTCTTTGCGATCAGCCACTGGGCATTGTAACGGTCGACGAAGA
>CANIRG010000382.1 GCA_947469635.1 Rhodospirillales bacterium
AACTTCTTCTGCAAGCTCAAGCAGTTCCGGGCCATTGCAACGCGCTACGACAAGACCGCCCGAAACTTCCTCGCGGGCATACAACTCGCCGCAACCTACATTTGCCTCAATTGACGACACGCCCTAGGTCGGCCCTTTTCGTTGCCTGTGAATCCGCTAGGCTGCCGGTCCAACTTGGACAGGGGTCAAGCGTATGAGCATTCGATTGGGCCGGCGGACGACACTGGCAGGCGGCGCGGCGCTGGCGGCAGCCTCGCTCATCCGGCCGCGCGAGGCGCGGGCGGCCAAGGGGCTGACGGTCGTGCTGGAATCGGAGGCCACGATCCTCGATCCGCATTTCATCACGGCGGCGATCACCCGAACTTTTGGCACGCATGTCTTCGACATGTTGTTCGCCATGAACGAGAAGGGCGAGATCAAGCCGCAGATGGTGGGAAGCTGGGATCGCAGCGCCGATCGGCTGAACTGGAGCTTTGTGCTGCGCGACGGACTCAAGTGGCACGATGGCAATCCGGTGACTGCCGCCGATTGCGTGGCCTCGCTCAAGCGGTGGTCGGTCCGCGATCCGCTCGGCAAGATGTTGATGGCCGCCACCGCATCGCTCGAGGCGGCCGATGCCAGGACGATCAAGCTCACGCTTTCGGAGCCCTTCCCGTTGTTGCTGGAGGTTCTGGGCAAGCCCAATGCGCCGCTGCCCGTGATGATGCCGGAGCGCCTGGCGGCGACACCGGCCAACCAGCAGATCTCCGAGCCGGTCGGCTCGGGTCCGTTCCGCTTCCTCAAGGGTCAATGGCGGCCCGGAAACGCCATGGTGCTGGAGCGCAATCCCGACTATGTGCCGCGCAAGGAGGCGCCCGATTTCCTGGCCGGCGGCAAGAACGTCAAGATCGATCAGCTGACGCTGCGCGTCATGCCGGACCAATCCACCGGCGCCAACGCCCTGATCGCCGGCGAGATCGATTACATGCAATACCTGCCCTTCGACATCCTGCCGATCCTGGAGAAGGAAAAGGGCGTCAAGCTGCTGGGGCTGGGTGGCATCCATCAGTTCCAGGGCAACTTCCGACTCAACCATGCCGCGCCGCCGTTCGACAATCCGGCCGTGCGCAAGGTGATGTGGAAGCTCGTCGATCAGGACTCGACGCTCACGGCGATCGGCGTGCCCGAGCAATACCGCGCCAAGTCGTGCCCCTCCTTCTGGATGTGCGGGACGCAATTCACCACCGACGCGGGCTCGGCCGGCAACAAGTTCGACCTGGCCGCCGCCAAGGCCGAGCTCAAGGCCTCGGGCTACAAGGGCGAGCCGGTGATCATCCTCGAGGTCTCGGGCTCGATCAGCCAGACCGCGTCGAAGGTGCTGGTTCAGAACATGCGCGACGTCGGCTTCACGGTGGAGCCGCAGCCGCGCGACTGGCCGACCGTGCTCGCCCGCCGCGCCAAGAAGGACGGCTGGTCGATGTTTCCGGTCTATTCCAACGGCACCGACATGTACTCGCCGCTCACGCACTTCTACGTGGCGGCGACCTGCAACGATTTCCCCGGCTGGTCGTGCGACAACCGTATCCCCGTTCTGCTGAAGGAATTCACGCGGGCGACGACGGCGGAGGAACGGCAGCGCGTGGCCGCCGATATACAGTCCGCCGCCTACGACCTCACGCCGGCGATCATGTGGGGGCAGTTCACCATTCCCGCCGGTTATCGCAGCGACCTCAAGGGCCTCATCCAGTCGTCCTACCCGATGTTCTGGGAGGTCGACCGCTGATGACGGTGAGACACAACGAGGCGCAGAATCGGTACGAGCTCGACACCGATCATGGGTTGGCGATCGCCGTCTACCGCCAGCAAGGCGACCGGCTGATCTTCACCCACACCGAGGTGCCCCCTGCCGACGAAGGCAGGGGCTTCGCGTCGGAGCTGGTGAAGGAGGCACTGTCCGACACGCGGCGGCGCGGGCTCAAGATCGTGCCCGCCTGCAGCTTCGTGGTTGCCTATGTGCGGCGTCATCCGGAGTTCGATGACCGCTGACCCGGCGCTAGGGGCGGCCGGCGACCTTGCTGGCCACGCGTTTGGCGCCGGCCAGCGCGACCTGTCCGCGCCGCAGGAGCGACATCAGTGCTCGCCGCGTCTGGCTGTCGCTGAAGCCGCGATCCTCCAGCCGCAACTCGAGATCCTTTATCGGAACTTCGGGCCCGGTGCTGCGGGCGAGAATGGAAATCTCGTCCAGCAGAGCACCTTCCGCGTCGCTGAGCTTGGGTGGCGGATTCATTTCAACGCTACTGATGAATGGAGCTGCTGAGGAGGTTCAGCCTCGGTAGAGAAGGAGCCAGCACAATCCCAGTGCAACGACGGCACCGAGGAAGGACGAGATCAGGACGAGAAAGACGCGGCCGCTGATGACGCCGCCCCGTGCTTCGACGGGTGTTCGATCTTGCTCCATGGAGCCTCCGTTGGGGGTTCAAGGGGACTCTGGCAAATGAACGCCGCATCGGCCCTCGGGGTTGCCGTTTTTTTGACCTGAGCGCGGGACGGCCCCAACGGGAACTCCAGCGGAAAAGTGACGTTATGGCAGCGCAAACCGGCTTTTCAGGGAGCGCGTCATGTTGCACTGGGCATTGGTTTTCCTCGTCGTCGCCTTGATTGCCGCCGTCTTCGGGTTCGGCGGCATTGCGTCGACCGCGGCAGGGATGGCGCAGATCCTCTTCGTGATTGCGCTGGTGTTGTTCGTGGTCAGCCTGCTCGCGGGCTTCCTCCGCAGGAGCCCGTGACAGCGGCCCCGTCGCCTACGCCGTCAACCGGAGGAGGTTTTCATGTCGTATCGTCTTTGCGCCGTGGCGCTCGTCTTGATGGTGGGCGCGTGCTCGGTGACCGAGCACAAGACTGTCGTCGCCGCCCCGCCGGAGGATTCGTGCACCTCCTACGGCTATACGCCGGCCACAGAGGCCTATCGTATCTGCGCCGAGCGCGAGGTTGCGGCGCGCCGCCGCGGTCGCATGGCGGCCGATTATGCCGAGGCCCGCATTGTCGGCGATTCGCAGGAGGCCTGTGCCTCCTACGGGTTGGTGCGCGGCACGGAGCGGTATGACCGCTGCGTTCAGCGCGAGGTCACCTATCGCCGTCCGGGCTGAGGAAATGTTCTCGTAGCCGCCGGCGCGCTTCATTGCCGGCGGCGCGATCCCAGCAATTGACGATTGCGACGCGAAACCCACCGGGCGGCATGGCATGTCGCTCGGGGGCCAGTTCTTCGTGGAAGGTTATCTGGAGGCTGGAGACGCCGGCAATGCCGGCGACTTCCTCCTGCAGTTCCCGCGGCGGATGACGGTAGTGCGGCCCGTGCGGAACGAACAGCACGACGCTATAGCCCGTGCGTCGGCCTGAATCGTCGTAATGCCATTTACGGCTGGCATGGAGGCGGACGAGTGCCTCGACCCATTCGTCGCCGCCGTAGAGATCGGGCCATTGGTCGGCGAAGCGCAGATGCACCTCGATGATGCGTCCGCCGATCGTCTCCAGATTGACCATGCCCGTGTAGCCGGAGAGGTGCTTGCGGCACCAGGCCCCGCACCACTGCTCGACCCTGGAATTGGGGTCGGCCTCGATCTGCCAATAGTCGAAGGTGCCGTCCCCTGCCGCCAGGCCGCGCGCATGCCGCCACCATTGCGGCCCGCCATTGACGACCGCGACGTCGCTGCTGATGTGGTCGCCGGCCAGCAGCTCGGTCCAGAAATGCCCGGGCTGATAGGCCGCCGCATAATCCTCGGGCGAGGCGAGAGCGCGGCTGCCGACGCCCATTCCCTTAAGGTTGTAGATCGGCTTCGAGAACACGGGATAGGAAAGTGGCGCCACGCCATGTGGCGCTGCCCTCAAGCCCTGGCTCGCGGCGACCGCGAGCTTGTCGTACACCCAGCGATGGGTGGGGTTCCACGACCACGCGTCGCTGTCTTCAGTCGGAATGCGTATGTCGGCAGGGCAGGCGACATTCTGGAAATATTGCATACGCCATGGGTCGATTTCGAAAATCGGCACTTGCTTCCCCTTGGTGCTTGGGTCGAGGCTACACCGCAACCGCCCTGCGTGACATACGTTGCATCCGAGCGAGGTGTCGTGTCGAAAGTCAGCCGCTTCCTGTCGGTCCGGGCGCTCACTGAAGAACTTGCTGCTCCGCTTTCCGCCGAAGATCAGACCGTGCAGTCGATGCCGGACGCGAGTCCGACGAAATGGCATCTGGCGCACACGACCTGGTTCTTCGAGACCTTCGTGTTGCGCCCACACGCAGCAGCCTATCGCATCTTCGATCCCGCCTATGAGTATCTGTTCAATTCCTATTACGAGGCCGTGGGGCCGCGCCATCCGCGTCCACAACGCGGGATGATCACGCGCCCGGGCGTCGATGAGATCCTCTCCTATCGTCGCCACGTCTCGACGGCGATGGCCGAGCTGATCGAGGGCGGCGCCAACGAGGCGGCGTCGCTGGTCGAGCTTGGCCTGCATCATGAGCAGCAGCATCAGGAGCTGTTGCTGATGGACGCCAAGCACTTGTTGTCGCTCAACCCGTTGCGCCCCGCCTATGACGGCCAAGCGTCATCTAATGCGGAAGCGCCCGTCGCGCTGCAATGGATCGATTGCGCGGGCGGTCTGGCCGAGATCGGCCACGACGGCAACGGCTTTGCTTTCGACAACGAGGGGCCGCGTCACAAGGTTTGGCTCGAGCCCTTCGCGATCGCCTCGCGTCCCGTCAGCAACGGGGAATATCTCGCGTTCGTCGAGGAGGGTGGCTATCGCCGGCCGGAATTCTGGCTGTCGGCGGGCTGGGACTGCGTGACTACGCGCGGCTGGGAGGCGCCCCTCTACTGGGAGAAGCGGGACGGCAGGTGGCACGTCTTCACCCTGGCCGGCTTGCAGACGATGTCGGCGGATGAACCGGTGTGCCATGTCAGCGCCTATGAAGCTGCCGCCTATGCAAAGTGGGCGGGCAAGCGTCTTCCGCGCGAGGCGGAATGGGAGAGCGCTGTATCGACCCTCCAGGGTGTCGGCGCGGCGTGGGAATGGACCGCGAGCCCCTACGTCGCCTATCCGGGCTACCGCGAGCCACCCGGCGCGATTGGCGAGTACAACGGCAAGTTCATGGCCAACCAGATGGTGCTCCGTGGTGGTTGCGTTGCGACGCCGGCCGACCATATCCGCACGACTTATCGCAACTTCTTCCCGCCGGATGCGCGCTGGATGTTCGGGGGAATCCGCTTGGCGGAGGATCGTCGATGAACGGAGAGGTGCTGACGCTCAAGGTCGCCGAGACGGCCGATCGCGAGGAATTTCGGCAAGCGGTGCTGGACGGGCTGGCCCGCTCGCCGCGAGCCATTCCCGCCAAGTTTCTCTATGACGCCCGTGGTTCGGCGCTGTTCGACGATATCTGCGGGCTGCCGGAATATTACCTCACCCGCACCGAAACCTCGATCCTGCGCGAGCGCGCAGGGGAGATCGCGGCCCTGGCCGGTCCGGGCTGCGCCCTGGTGGAGTTCGGCAGCGGCTCCAGCGTGAAGTCGCGCCTGCTGCTCGATGCGCTCCCGGATCTTGCGGTCTATGCACCGATCGATATTTCCCGCCAGCATCTCGACGAATCCGCACGGCGTCTCGGGCGTGATTATCCGGCGCTGACGATCGAACCCATATGCGCCGACTACATGGTGCTGCCGGCGCTGCCCGCGATCGGCCATGCGGCGCGCCGGCGCCTCGGCTTCTTTCCAGGTTCCACGATCGGAAATCTGGAGCCCGCGGATGCCACGTCTTTCCTGCGTCGGGCCCGTCGGCTGCTCGGCGAAGGCGGCGCGCTTGTCCTGGGAGCCGATCTCAAGAAGGACCCGCGCCTGCTGCATGATGCCTACAATGACTCGGCGGGCGTCACCGCCGCCTTTTCCCTGAACCTGCTGCGGCGCATGAATCGCGAGCTGCACGCCAACTTCAACCTGGAGAGCTTCGCCCACGAAGCATTTTACAATTCGGAAGAGGGGCGGATCGAAATCTACCTTCGTAGCCTGTGTGATCAGTCGGTCGTGGTCGCCGGCCGCCGGTTCACCTTTTCGGCCGGCGAGCGCATCCATACCGAATATTCCTACAAATACGATCTGGCCGGCCTTGAGGCCCTGGCGCGCAGTGGGGGCTTCACGGTTGGGCGAACCTGGACCGATCCGGCTGGCCTGTTCGCGGTCGCCTGGTTGGAAGCGATCCCCTGAAATTTGGCCCTGAAAACAGGCCGCCCGCCCCCGAGTTTCCTCGGGAGCGGGCGTTTGGGCCGGGCGGGGAGGGTCGGCGTCGCTGAGCGGGGGGCAGGAGCGACGCCAGATACCCGGCTTGCAGGATCAACGACCTTCCCACCCCGAAAGTTGCAGCCTGTTCAAAGAAAGTTATCCACCGTGCCACCAGCTTCCCGCGACCACGACCCCGGTCGACAGAAGCCGTCGGTCGCCGATCAGCCGCTCGCCGATGGAGTCTGAATAGT
>CANIRG010000383.1 GCA_947469635.1 Rhodospirillales bacterium
GATCGGGCCGGTGAAGGCCATGATCCGTTCTCTCGATCTGAAGCAAGCGTCGGGTTTTGTAACAAGTGTATTAGCGCAGCCCGATCGACCAATGCGTGAGACCCTGCGCCTCTTCGCCGCCGATCACGCCATCGAAATTTAAACAATTGAGACCGAATCGCTTTTGCCCTGTCAACCGCCCTCTGCTAAAAGATACAGGCGAGGGGAAGGTACAATGCCGGATCAGGTCGATTGGCGAGCGATTGAGCGAGAGGCCACGCCGGGCCGCGCGGTCGGTCGTCTTTTGCACGACCAGCGCGAGGCGCGCGGCCTCAGCATAGCGGATGTCGAGAAGCGTATTCGCATCCGCCGAAACTATGTCGAGGCCATCGAGCAGGGCCGTTTCGATCTCCTGCCTGGTGCCGCCTACATTCCCGCATTCCTGCGGATGTACGCAAGTCATCTGGGTCTGGATCCCGAAAAGGTTCTGACCGCCTATCAGCTGTCCGGTCCGGTGCCCATCAAGCGTCCGGTCGCCCTTCCTGCCGATTTTCCTCTGGTCGAGAAGCGTGCGCCGCTAGGGCTTGCCGTCTTGACCGTTCTTTTGGCGATCGGCGCCGGCTATGCCGTCTGGCACTACCTGCCCCGCCATCAGACCGTGATTGCCGAAAAGGTGCCGCCGGTTCCGGATCGGCTCCTGGCCTCGCGCCCTGTGACCCCGGTCATTAGCGAACCCGCCCCGGCGCCGACGCCCGCAACGACCTCGGCTCCAGCCGTGACACCTGTGCAAGTGACGGCTGCCCCGGCGCCTCCCCCTGTGACGACCGTGCCGGCGCCCACCGCTGCCGGCCCGAGTTCACAGGAGACCCGTCCTGCGTCCGGCAGCACGTCGCCGCTACAGACTTGGCCCGCCTCCCGCCAGGAGGCGGCCGCGCCGCCACCGGCACCGCCCATCGTCGTCGCCGTACCGTCGCCGCCACCTCCGGTCGTCATGTCCGCGCCGGCCATTGGCCAGGCACAGGCTGCCCAAGCGCCGGTCGATCCGCAGGAAGCTCGCCGCGCCGAGCCCGCGAACCCGAACGTGGCGCCAACCCCGTCACCCACGGGTCCGGCCACCATTCCAGCCAAGGTCGATACCCCTCTGATGGTGCGGGGTAATAGCTGGGTGGAATTGCGGGCCCCCAACGGCGACATCCTGGCGATGACCTATGTTCGCGCCGGCGAGAGCTACACCGTCCCGGCGGGAATCGCCTACCGTGTCATCGAAGCACGCTAGTTAGCCGGCTCCAATCGGCCTAGATTGGGGCTCATGAGTATCAGGCCCTATCGCGATATCGTCCGCCGCAAGTCGCGGCGGGTCATGGTTGGTTCCGTCCCCGTGGGCGGCGACTCGCCAATCACCGTCCAGACTATGACCAACACGCTGACGGCCGACGCCGCGGCGACCATCGACCAGATCCGCCGCTGCGAAGAGGCGGGCGTCGACATCATTCGCGTCTCCTGCCCCGACCAGGAATCGACGGCGGCGCTACCCGCCATCGTCAAGGCGAGCCGCGTGCCGATCGTGGCCGACATCCATTTCCACTACAAACGCGCCATCGAGGCGGCCAAGGCGGGTGCAGCGTGCCTCCGCATCAATCCCGGTAATATCGGTAGTGCGGAACGGGTGCGCGAGGTGGTGAACGCCGCCAAGGATCACGGCTGCTCCATGCGCATCGGCGTCAATGCCGGTTCGCTCGAGAAGGACCTTCTCGAGAAATACGGCGAGCCCTGCCCCGAGGCGATGGTCGAGAGTGCTCTCGATCATGCCCGCATCCTGCAGGATCACGACTTCCACGAATTCAAGATCAGCGTGAAGGCGTCCGACGTCTTCCTCGCGGTCGCGGCCTACCAGCAGCTGGCCGACGCCTGCGACTACCCGCTGCATGTCGGCGTAACCGAGGCCGGCGGCACGCGCACCGGCACCGTCAAGTCGTCGATCGGCATGGGCTCGCTTCTGTGGGCCGGCATCGGCGACACGATCCGCGTCTCGCTGTCGGCTGAGCCGGAGGAAGAGGTCCGCGTCGGCTTCGAGATGCTGAAGGCGCTCAACCTGCGCCACCGCGGCGTCAACATCATCTCCTGCCCGTCCTGCGCGCGTCAGCAGTACGACGTGATCCGCACCGTCGAGGCGCTGGAGAAGCGCGTGTCCCACATCACCACGCCGATGACCGTCTCGGTGATCGGCTGCGTCGTGAACGGGCCGGGCGAGGCGCGCGAGACCGACATCGGCTTCACCGGCGGCGGCAACAACACGCACCAGGTCTATATCGCCGGCGTGCCGCACCATCGCCTGAAGGATGCCAGCGTCGTCGACCATCTGGTCGAGCTGATCGAGAAGAAGGCGGCCCAGATCGAGGCCGCGAAGGCCGCTGAAGCGGCCGTCGAACCGGAGCGACATCGCACCGCCGCGGAATAGCGGCGCGCTTCCTTCGTTCTGGTTCTTCTCTTTCAAGGCGATTCCTGTGAGCAAGCATCAGCCCGTGCGCGGGACGCACGACCTCCTTCCCGACGACTATCGGCGCTTCGCGCATGTCGTGGACACGGCGCGCGACGTGGCGCGCCTCTACGGCTACCGCGAGATGGCGACGCCGATCTTCGAGTTCACCGAGCTGTTCGCACGCGGCATCGGCGAGACCACCGATGTCGTCTCCAAGGAGATGTACACTTTCGCCGATCGCGGCGGGGAGTCGCTCACGCTGCGGCCGGAGTACACCGCCGGGATCTGCCGTGCCTTCGTCTCCAACGGTGAGCTCACCCAGCAGCTGCCGCTGAAGCTTTTCGCCGCCGGGCCGATGTTCCGCTACGAACGCCCGCAGAAAGGCCGCCAGCGGCAATTCCACCAGATCGACCTCGAGGTGCTGGGCGCGCCCGAGCCCGGCGCCGACATCGAAGTGATCTCCGTCGCCGCCGATATCCTCGATCGCCTGGGAATCCTCGAGCGCTGCGTGCTCAAGGTGAATTCATTGGGTGATCCCGAGTGCCGCGGCGTCTATCGCCAGGTGCTGGTCGACTACTACACGGGCCACATCGACAAGCTTTCCGAGGAGTCGAAGAACCGCCTGCAGCGCAATCCGCTGCGCATCCTCGACAGCAAGGACGAGGGCGACAAGGCGATCAACGCCAACGCGCCGTCCTTCACCGACCATCTCAACCAGGCGAGCCGCGATTTCTTCGCCGCGGTGAAGGATGGGCTCACGGCCTCGGGCGTTCCCTTCGAGGTCGATCCCGCCCTGGTGCGCGGGCTGGACTACTACACCCACACCGCCTTCGAGTTCGTGACCACGCATCTCGGTGCCCAGGGCACCGTGCTGGGGGGCGGGCGCTATGATGGGCTGATCGCCGAGCTGGGCGGACCGCCGACGGCCGGCATCGGCTGGGCCGGCGGCATCGAGCGGCTGATGATGCTGTGCAACGAGCCGGCGCCCTTGCCTCGGCCGGTGGCCTTCGCACCGCTGGGGCCTGCGGCCGAAGCCAAGGCGCTCGCCATCGCACGCACGCTGCGGCGCGCCGGCATCGCCGTGGAGCAGGACTATCGCGGCAACATGAAGCGCCGCATGCAGCGCGCCAACAAGCTCGGCGCCCGCGCCGTCGTCATCATCGGCGACGACGAGCTCGCCAAGGGCATGGCCCAGCTCAAGGACCTCGACAGCGGTGCGCAACGCGAAGTGGCCTTGGATGCGCTCGTCGATGCGCTGAAGGGCTGATCCGGAGCGTCTTCAATTCAAGATCATCGGACCGCGCGCCGGAGGCTCGCGGTCCGGAAGATCATGAACGGTTGCTCATCCGTCAAACGCCCACGCTGTCGGCGCGGACATTGCGATAGAAGCTGTGATCCAAACGCTCGTGGTTGGCTGGGAACGGCAATGCCTGCACGTGCTCCCCGGTTTCCATCATCAGATCGTAGCTGATGTGCGACAGCACCGACCGGTCGCGCGCCGTGGGCCGTCCCTTCACGAATACCGCCAGATCCCAATCGGAATTCTTGCGGGCTACTCCCCGGGCCCGCGATCCATGCAGAACGATTTTTGCCACCCGGCGCGGCATCGCCTGCAAAGCCCGCTTTTTGAACTCGCGAACGAGAGGAAGGTCTTTGACCATATCCGCACTATGTACCAGGAACAGGCCGTCCCGACCGCTCGAGTAAGCGTCGATTTGCGCGACGCGGGGCTTTTGTGTAACGAGCGGCACCCATGTCCATTGCCCACAAACTCGACCAGATCGTGGCCCGGCAGGCCGAGCTGCAGGCGGCCCTGTCCAGCGGCACGCTCGATTCGCAGAAGTTCGTCGCCGTCTCCAAGGAGTATTCCGAGCTCGGGCCCCTGGTCGAGGCGGTCAATGCCTGGCGCAAGGCCGAGCAGGAGCTGAAGGAGACCGAGGCTCTCGCGACCGATCCCGACATGAAGGCGATGGCCGAGGAAGAGGCCGCGGCCATCAAGAAGCGCCTGCCCGAGGTCGAGCAGGCGGTGAAGCGGATGCTGCTGCCCAAGGATGCGGCCGACGAGAAGAACGCCATCCTGGAAATCCGCGCCGGCACCGGCGGCGACGAGGCGGCCCTGTTCGCGGCCGATCTCTTCCGCATGTACCAGCGCTATGCCGCCGAGCACCGCTGGAAGTTCGAGATCATGGAGCTCTCCGACACCGGCATCGGCGGTTACAAGGAGGCGATCGCCACGGTCACCGGGCGCAACGTCTTCGCGCGGCTGAAGTTCGAATCGGGTGTGCACCGCGTCCAGCGCGTGCCGGCGACCGAGGCGCAGGGCCGTATCCATACGTCGGCCGCCACCGTCGCGGTGCTGCCGGAAGCCGAGGATGTCGACATCAAGATCGACGAGAAGGACCTGCGCATCGACGTGTTCCGCGCCTCAGGCCCCGGCGGCCAGTCGGTCAACACCACCGATTCGGCGGTGCGCATCACCCATCTCCCCACCGGCGTGGTCGTGTCGCAGCAGGACGAGAAGAGCCAGCACAAGAACAAGGCCAAGGCGATGAAGATCCTGCGCGCGCGCCTCTACGACGCCGAGCGCAAGCGCCTCGACGACCTGCGCTCGGCCACACGCAAGGGCCAGGTCGGCAGCGGCGATCGCAGCGAGCGCATCCGCACCTACAATTTTCCGCAGAGCCGCGTCACCGATCATCGCATCAACCTCACCCTCTATTCGCTCGACCAGGTGCTCGAGGGCCGTGGGCTGGACGAGCTGATCGAGGCTCTGATCTCCGACGACGAAGCCTCGCGGCTGGCGGAGCTGGCAGCCTGAGCGGCCTCCCGACGGGCAGCTACGACACGCTGCTGCGCGACACCGCGGTCGCGCTGACGGCGGCCGGCATCGACAACGCCCGCTTCGAGGCCCGGCTGCTGATGTCGCACGCGTCGGGCCTTTCGACCGAGCAGCTGATCGCCCGCGGTCGCGACCTGGCGCCCGCACCGGCCGTCGAGGCGTTGCGGGCACTCACGGCCCGGCGCGTGAAGCGCGAGCCCATGGCCTATATCCTGGGCGAGCGCGAGTTCTGGGGCCTGCCGTTCAAGGTTTCGCCGGCCGTTCTGGTGCCGCGTCCCGACAGCGAGACCGTGATCGAGGCCGCGCTCGCCATGATGCCCGATCGCATGTCTCCCTGGCGCCTGCTCGATCTCGGCGTCGGCTCGGGCTGCCTGCTGCTCACGCTGCTTCGCGAATTTCCGCAAGCGACAGGGGTTGGCCTCGATGCCTCGCCCGACGCGCTGGAGGTCGCCCGAGCCAATGCCCAGGCGCTGGGCGTCGCCGATCGCGTCACGCTCGTATCAAGTGACTGGCGGCTGTCGGGATGGACGGCTCGCGTCGCCGGCCCGTTCGACCTGATCATCTCCAATCCACCCTACATAGAAGCCGCGACGATCGATCGTCTGATGCCCGAGGTTTCTCGTTTCGAGCCGCGCCTGGCCTTGGATGGGGGCCCCGACGGATTCGAGGCCTATCGCGCCATTGCCTCGGCGGTACCGCACCTGCTCACTTCAGGCGGGCGTTTGCTTGTCGAAATCGGTGAGGGCCAAGTCCCTGGAATAGCGAAGATTTTTGCTGCCGCGCATCTCCAGGTGATGCCCCCCTGGAAGGATCTCGCCGGCATCGATCGTGTGCTGGCCGCCCAATTAGAGGTTGGCAGAAAGCAGGTTTGAGACTACGTTCCCTTTGCCCTTTCGAGGGCTCCGCCCGGAACAACGGGCAACCCCCTCTGGACATTCGGCTGCGACGGCGCCCGCGAAGGGCAAGGGGTAGCTAAACTACTAGACCCGTCTAGCCTGTAACTGGCTCTAGGATTAATGAGACCAAACAATCGTCAGCGGTCGCGCGGCGGCCGCGGTGGTGGCGGCGGTGGCGGTAGCCACAATCCCCATAAGCAGCAACACACCCACAATCCCAACCGTCCGCCCAATCGAAACCAGATCTTCGATTCGAGCGGGCCCGACGTGCGGGTGCGCGGCAACGCCC
>CANIRG010000384.1 GCA_947469635.1 Rhodospirillales bacterium
CGTCTTCGTCGACCGTTACAATGCCCAGTGGCTGATCGCAAAGAACGACTACCGAAGTCCAAACGACGCCAGAACCGCTTGGGATCAGGGCGCGTTCAGGCTGGCAGCTTAACTCCTACCTTGTGTCCAGATATCCGGGTGCAGTACATGCGTTCTTGCTCTGCATGTCCCCTCCGGCAACTCAGTAGCATCGCCAGCTCCCGCACGTCCGTATAGCCTTCACTGTGGCGGGCCAGTGACGGGAGAACGCCGGTCGCTGTTTAAACTAATATTTGATGCCGCCCACGTGCATGACAGCGTACCTGAGGAATGGATAAAAAATGAAGCCGAACATCTTCCTAGCCGATATTTGCGAACCAAGTGTTTCGGACTTGGAGCGCGAGCCATCCTCTCTTCGACGCGCTTGGGTTGCTGTCACCGCCCTTCTGCACTTTGCAGACTTCTTGGCGGCAGAACGGGGCTTATCGGTCGCTGCGATTCGAATCGAATTCTATTCGACCTATCCCAAATTCAAACTTGTCAAGGATATCGCCATTGCAAGTAAGCATTTCGTCGTGACGCACGATGGTGAACGAAAAGGCCTATCCGTGGAAAACACAAAGGTCGGGGCCTCGGCGGCATTTTCCGATGGCTCTTACTTCTCAGACGGCACTTCGTTCGCCGACCATAGAGACGTTGTTCGAGTGGAGTACAACGCCGAGATCATTGATCTCGTCCACTTGTGCAAAGAGTGCCTTGCTTACTTGAAGACGAAAGTCTGATACCGCCGATCATGCTCCGCTTTGTCTCGCGCATTTGGTTGCACCATCTATACGTCCCCTGGACCTGCAGAAAGCTTCGCCCCGGATCGATTTGAAACGAAACGGAGCTGTGGAGGTTGGGGAGTAAGAGAGAGGCGAATATCGCATCTCCTATTGACTTTGGTAGAGATTATCGCAATATTCAGAGTGACGCTCGTCGTTTCGACGAGTGGTCGGTCGATCTCACCTTATATCCGGAGCCACCTCATGGCCCGTCTTCGCACCATCCGCCCCAACTTCGCCCAATCCCCGGCCATGAGCCGCATCGGCCGCGAAGCCCGCCTATTGTTTATCCTTTTATGGCCAATAGCTGACGATGCTGGCCGCCTGCGCCTGATCCTGAACCAGCTCGTCGAGCAACTCTTCCCCTTCGATCCAGACGCGGCGATGTGCCTGACGGGGTGGCTCGACGAGCTGGAGGGCGCGGGCTGCATCGAGCGCTACAGCGTGGAGGGCGTCGACTACTTGCGTATTCCGCAGTGGCGGCAGCTGCAGACCATCGACCGTCCGACGCGTAGCCGCCTTCCGGCAGCTCCGTCCGAGCCGCCGACGCCTGCTCGCGAGGCTCGCGAGGAATCGGATGAAATGCAGGCGGATTGGGCCTCTTCGGGCGATCCTCGCGAGGAGGCGTTTTTTGACGGCGACCTCGAGTCGGTCGGCGAGGTCCCGGAGTTCACCCCGGGGCGCGTCCGCGGCTTTCTCGATCTGGCGCTCCGCAGGGCGCTCGCCAGCGATGTCCACACCGCTCCCGCTCGCTACATCGAACTGATGGGCCGCACGGCCGGCATGTGGGGCGGCAAGGGCGCGTCTGTCGGGCGCAGGGAGCCCGAGTTCGACGACGAGATCGGCATGTCGCCCGCCCAGGCGCATGGCATGCCCGAGACGCATCCTACCGGCACGCGCCGCGCTGGCCGCTGATGCGCGGCGGCAGGGCCCAGCTCGCGGCGTGGCAGGACTCGCCCGCCGCCTTCGTGCGCGAGCAGTTCGGGGTCGTGCCGGACAAGTGGCAGGAGGAGGTGCTGGAGGCCTTCCCGCGCCATCCGCGCCTCGCGATGAAGGCCTGCAAGGGGCCGGGCAAGACGGCGGTGCTGGCCTGGCTCGCCTGGAACTTTTTGGCGACGCGCCTCGACCCCAAGATCGCGGCGACCTCGATCACCAAGCCCAACCTCGAGGACAATCTCTGGTCCGAGATGTCCAAGTGGCAGCAGCGCTCGCCCTGGCTGCGCGCCCACTTCGACTGGGGCAAGGAGCGCATCGTCTGCCGCGGCCGGCCGGAGAACTGGTGGATGTCGGCGCGCACCTGGAACCGCACCACCGACCGGTCGCAGCAGGGCAGCACGTTGGCCGGGCTGCATGCCGACAATATCCTGTTTATCCTCGACGAGAGCGGCGGCATTCCCGATGCAGTGATGGCGACGGCGGAGGCCGCGCTCGCCTCCTGCGTCGACGGCCACATCGTGCAGGCGGGCAATCCCACCCATCTCGACGGGCCGCTGTGGCGCGCCTGCACCTCGGAGCGCCGTCTGTGGCACGTCACCGAGATCACCGCCGACCCCGACGATCCCCGGCGCTCGACGCGCGTGAAGGCGGGGTGGGCCAAGGAGCAGATCGAGAAGTACGGGCGCGACAATCCCTGGGTGATGGTGAACGTCTTCGGCAAGTTCCCGCCAGGCTCGCTCAATACCTTGATCGGTCCCGACGAGTGCCGCGAGGCGGCGACGCGCGTGTATCGGCCGGAAGACTATGCGCGGGCGCCGCGCGTGCTGGGCGTCGACGTGGCGCGCTTCGGCGACGATGCCTCGGTGATCTTCCCGCGCCAGGGGCCCTTGGCCTTGCCGCCGCTGAAGCTGCGCAACGTCGACGGCATCCAGGGCGCGGGCGCCGTCGCGCGCAAGGTCGCGGACTGGCGGGCCGACGCCATCTTCGTCGACGACACCGGCGGCTGGGGCGCCTCGTGGATCGACAATCTCCGCCTGCTGGGCCATGCGCCGATCGGTGTCGGTTTTTCGTCGCGGCCCAACGATCCGCGCTACGACAACAAGCGCACCGAGATGTATTTCGAGACGGTGGAATGGATCAAGAAGGGCGGCGCGATCCCGGAGATCCCCGAGCTGGTCGCGGCGCTGTCGCAGACGACCTATTCGTTCCGCGGCGACCGCCTGCTGCTCGAGCCCAAGGAGCAGGTGAAGGCACGGCTGGGCTATTCGCCCGACGACGCCGACGCGCTGGCGCTCACCTTCGCGCAGCCCGTCGCCGGCCGCCCGATCTACGCCGACCGCACGATGGAAGGCCTCGCCCACATGCAGCGCTCGCGTCGGGCCTTCTGCATCACCGAATACGATCCGTTGGAGATGGAGTGATGCGGCGAGCGCAGCATGAGCGCTCATGTTCCTCTCCCCCGCTAGGGGGAGAGGTTAGGTGAGGGGGCTACGAAAGCTGCTCATCCATCAGCTTGAGCGCCTCGGCCGCGAAGGCGCGCATGTTGGCGACGCGGTCGTTCGATCCGGTGCGCAGCGTGCGCGCGACCTTGCCGTTGGGCCCGACGACGGCCACGCAGGTATGTCCCGCCGGATCGCCGTAGGAATTGCCCGTCGGTCCCGACGCGCCTGTCTCGGCCAGGCCCCACGTCGTCTTCAGCCGCTCCCGCACCAGCTCGGCGGCCAGTGTCGCCCAGGGCTCGGAGGAGGAGCGGATGCCGGCGCGCTTCGACGGGCTTGCCGCGAGGAAGGCCTCGCCGGCCGGCCGCGTATAGACCACGGCGCCGCCCATGAAATAGGCCGAGGCGCCGGGCACCGCGAGCAGCACCGCGGAGATCAGCCCGCCCGAGGAGGATTCCGACACGCCGATGGTTTCCTTGCGCGCCTTCAGTTTCTCGCCGACCTTTTTTGCCAGCGGCAGCAGCGAATCCATGGGTCAGTCCTTGTTCTTCGTGAAGATGTCGAGCACCAGCGGCACGGATTTCCCGATCCACATCGCGCGGTCGCGATGGTCTTCGAGGTCCTGGCCGGTGTTGGGATGGATGAAGACGATGAGCTCGCCGTGGTTCAGCGTCAGCCACGACATCAGCGGGCCGAACTGCTCGTTCTTGAAATGCACCTGGTAGCTGAACATCGGGTGCGGGCCGACCGGTCTCTCGTGGAAGCGGCCCATCTCGATGGGGAAGGTCTGCTCGATGCGCTCGCGCAACGCCCACGCCGCATCGCGCGACTCAGGGTCGAAATAGACGTGGGCGTGCCAGTCCTTGATTTCCGGTGTGTTCATGTCGGCATCCTAGACCATTCTCCGCGTCATCCCACTCCACCCGCCAGACGGAACCTAAAGCCGTTCCCCGAGGGGAGGGCGCTTGCTAGCCTCACCCCCATCATGAACTTCGATTTCTCCGACGACCAGAAGCTGCTCAAGGAGCAGGTTCGCAAATTCCTCACCGACAAGTGCTCGACCAAGGTCGTGCGCCGTGTGCTCGATGGCAACGAGACCCATGCCGAGGAGGTCTGGAAGGGCCTGGTCGAGCTGGGCGTGCCGGGTGTCGGCATCCCCGAGGAGTACGGCGGGCTCGGGCTCACGCCGCTGGAGCTGTGCGTCGTCGCGGAGGAGATCGGCCGCGCCGCGGCGCCGGTGCCGTTCGACTCCTCGGTCGTGCTGGCGACGGAAGCCATCAAGCTTGCGGGCTCGGAGGCGCAGAAGAGGAAGTGGCTGCCGCTGCTGGCCTCCGGCGAGGCCATCGGCACGCTGGCCGTCGCCGAAGGACCGCAGCCGCCCAAGCCGCGCAATGTGACCACGACCTTCGGCAACGGCTATCTCAACGGCCGCAAGGTCCCGGTGGCCGACGGCGAGGCCGCGACCTTCGCGGTGGTGATGGCCAAGAATTCGCTGGTGCTGGTCGACCTTGCGCAGGCCGCGGTGACTCGCAAGCGCGTCGAGACGATAGATCCCGCGCGCAAGCATGCCGAGCTCACCTTCAACGGCGCCTCGGCCGAGCTGCTGGGTGGCGAGGGCGAGGGCTGGCGACTGCTCGAACGGCTGCACGATGCGGCGGCCGTGTACTTCGCCTTCGCCCAGGTGGGTGGCGCGGAGGCGGCGATGTGGATGGCGCGCGACTATGCTTTGCAACGCTATGCCTTTGGCCGGCTGATCGGCTCCTACCAGGCGATCAAGCACAAGCTCGCCGACTGCTACGTGAAGCTCGAGCTGGCGCGCTCCAACGCCTACTACGGCGCCATGATGCTGACGGAGGGCGGGGCCGACCTGCCGCTGGCGGCGGCGGCGGCGCGGATCGCGGCGACCGAGGCCTACGACTTCGCCGCCAAGGAGAACATTCAGACCCATGGCGGCATCGGCTTCACCTGGGAAGCCGACACGCAATTCCACTACCGCCGCTCGCGCGTCATGGCGCTGGCGATCGGCGGGCCGATGGCGTGGAAGGACAAATTGGTGACGCGGCTCGAGCAGAAGAACGCCGCGTAGTTTCATATTCCTCTCCCCCGCTTGGGGGAGAGGCTAGGAGAGGGGGCGACCATGATCGCCTGCACCCCCCTCTCCCCACCTCTCCCCCAAGCGGGGGAGAGGAGCTTGAGGGAAGGAATCGACATGGACTTCAACGACACCCCCGAAGAAGCCGCCTTCCGCAAGGAAGTGCGGACCTGGCTCGACGCCAACGCCACGCGCAAGAGCGACGACCGGCAGGCCTTCCGCGCACGCAACGACGATCCCGAGCTGCTCGTGAAAGCCAAGGCGTGGCAGGACAAGAAGGCCACGGCCGGCTACGCGCGCATGACCTGGCCGAAGGAATACGGTGGTCGCGGCGCCTCGCCGATCCTGCAGGTGATCTACCAGCAGGAGGAGGCGAACTACCTCGTGCCGCTGGGCTTCTTCGACATCGGGTTGGGCATGTGCATCCCCACCATGATGGCCTACGCCAGGCCGGAGCAGCTCGACCGCTACGTGAAGCCCGCGCTGCATGGCGACGAGGTCTGGTGCCAGCTCTTCTCCGAGCCGGCCGCCGGCTCCGACGTCGCGGGTATCCGCACGCGCGCCGAGCGTGATGGCGACGGCCCGGATGCGGGTTGGGTGATCAACGGCCAGAAGGTCTGGACCTCGGGCGCGCACTACTGCGACTACGGCATCGTCATCACCCGCACCGATCCCAATGTGCCCAAGCACTCGGGCCTCACGATGTTCTTCCTCTCGATGAAGACGCCGGGCGTCGAGGTGCGGCCGATCAAGCAGATCTCCGGCGGCGCCAACTTCAACGAGGTCTTCTTCACCGACGTGCGCATCCCCGACAGCCAGCGGCTGGGCAAGGTTGGCGAGGGCTGGAAGGCGGCCCTCACGACGCTGATGAACGAGCGGTTGGCGGTCGGCCTGCCGTCGGGCGGGCTCGACATCGATGAGCTGATGGAGCTGGCGCGCGACACCGAGCTGGAGGACGGGCAGGCGATCCGCAACCAGCAGGTCAGGGGCAAGATCGCCGACTGGTACGTCCAGCAGCAGGGGCTGAAGCTCACGCGCTATCGCACGCTGACGGCGCTGAGCAAGGGCCAGACGCCCGGGCCGGAATCCTCGATCATCAAGATCGTGGCCGCCCCCAAGATGCAGGACATGGGCGCCTTCGCCATGGAGCTGATGGGCCCCGCCGGCATCATGAAGGAAGACGTGCCGCACGCTGCGGGCTTCCAGGCGCAA
>CANIRG010000385.1 GCA_947469635.1 Rhodospirillales bacterium
GCTCAGCCACGGCATCGCCTCCCTGTTCGGGCGCGGCGACGCGGGCCGCCGCTCGTTGCCCATGACGGCAGAGGAGCTGCTCGAATCGGCCATGCTGGTCTACCTCCAGGGCCTGGGATTCCCGCAAAAGCTCTGAGGGCCCCTTGACTCCCGGGGTCTGAATGCTCGATGTAAATGTCGTTAACATTTACATCGTTAACGCCGTTAAACAGGAGGCCCCATGTACGGGCTGATGGAAAGACTAGACGACCTCCCCCGCCCGGCCTGGATCGCGCTGGTGGTGCTCGGTTTCATCCTCTTCTGGCCGATCGGCCTCGCCCTTCTCATTTACCTCAAATGGAGTGGACGCATGTTTTGCTCTCGTCACGGCCACTATGGCCATTGGAACGCCCCCGAGGGGCGCAGCGAGAGGCGTGAGGCGCGACAGGAGTTCCGCGCGTGGCGACGCGGCAATCGCTGGGGCCGCCACGGCTCGAGCGGCAACGTCGCCTTCGACGAATATCGCGAGGAGACGCTGCGCAAGCTCGACGACGAGCAGCGGGAGTTCCGCGACTATCTCGACCGGTTGCGCTCGGCCAAGGACCGTGCCGAGTTCGACCAGTTCATGACCGAGCGCCGCAACAACCCGCCGCCGGCCAAGGAGCCGACGACGCAGACCGCCTGATCCAGCAAGCTGCGATCGAAGCACCGCCCGCGACGCCAAACGCGGGCGGTGTCATTTCGAGGGGCAGAGTCGTGAGACGTGAGACGAAGTGCCTGAAAGGCTTATGCTATGGGCATCGAAGGCGTCTCACGCCCGGTGAGACTCGTGAGACTCCCGTGAGACTCTCTGGCGTAAAGTGCCTAAAAATCGAGCTTCATTGGCAGGCGATGGTCGACAGCCTGCCGTGCGAGGCCGGCCAGCACGCCAAAGGCATGGCGCGCCCGCGGCTCCAGGGGCGCCTCGTCGGCGGCCGGTTCGCCCGCCCACCCCGCGATGTCCGCGTCGGCCGCCCTCCAGGTGGCGTCGTTGAGGTCGGCGAGCTGACGCACCAGCGTCGCCGCCGACCCGACCACGATCCGCCGCCGGTCGACATCCTCGCCTTCGAAGGTGAATTCGAACGGGCCGGGCAGCCACAGCTCGACGTTGCGCGCGAGATGGGAATAGCGCGAGCGGAAGCCGGCAGCGTTACATTTGACCAGGGCCGGATCGTCGTCCCATTCCTCCGGCAGAAGGTCCGGAGGCTTCAGCGCCGGGTGCTCGGCATAGGCCGCCCACAGCACCAGGGCGCCGAAGTCGTCCCAGCCCGGCCGTCCGGTGAAGTACGGCGCCTCGGGCGTCTCTTGCCAATCGAGCGGCACCGGCATGCTGTCGCCCAGCGAGGCGGCGAGCGCCTCCCGCCATGACAGCACGGCCGCCTGGATCGGCCCGGACTCCCGGGCCCGGCTTGCTGTCTCGCGCGGACGTCGCACCGGCGCACCCGCACCACGCTCGCGGTCCGCCCTTTCGACGACATTCTCCCAATCCCCGGCGTAATAACGCGTGAGCGAACCGACATAGACGTCCAAAGCCATCGACGAGGGGTCCCCGATCCTTCATGCGGCATCCCGGCGTTGCTGCACTTGCAGTTGACTTATACCATCAACCATTCCGTGCAAAGGCACCGCTGCAAATAGCTAAACCGCGCAAACGCATGGGCGCGATCGAAGCTCGGACCCGCTTTGGCTACTGGGGCTCGAGCCCCAGCCCGCGCACGAGGTCGAGCCAGATCGGTCCCTGCTCGGCCAGGATCTTCTCGAAGAAGACATGGTCCTGCGCCGGCGTGTCGATGCCGAAGGTCTCCAGGATCTTCTGGATGCGCTCGCTCTTGCCGCCTTCGACCATCATGTCCGAGAGCTTCCTGACGATGTCCTTGGGCATGGCGGCGGGACCGACGAGGCAGATGAAGCCCTGGACCTGGAAGGCGATGTCGGTGAGGCCCTGCTCGAGGAAAGTGCCGACGTCCGGCAGCTTCCTCATGCGCGCTTTGGTGGGGACGGCGATCGCCCGGCCACTGCCGGTCTGCAGCACGCTCGACGCCGCGGCGACGCTGCCGCTGCCGCCCTGCACCGAGCCGGACGCCACGTCGATCCACATCGGCGCCTCGCCGCGATAGTGCACCGCCTCCATCTTGAGCCCGTAGTGCCGGTTCAGCGCCTCGACGGCGACGTGGCTGTAGGAGCCGGCACCGTAGGTGCCGAGGCTCACCTTGTTGTTGCGGGCATAGGCCTCGAACTCCTTGAGGTTGGTCGCCGGCACGTTCTTGCTGACGATGGTCGGCAGGTGGCCCGCGTCCATCCAGGAGATCGGCACGAAGTCCTTGTCCGGGTCGTAGGGCAGCTTCTTGAACAGCACCTTGTTCATGATCATCGTGGTGGAGATCGTCCACATCAGCGTGTAGCCGTCGGGCGCCGCGCTCTTGACCTGCTCGGCGGCGATGGCGCCCGAGGCGCCGGCCTTGTTCTCGACGGTCACCGGCTGGCCGGTCTTCTGCGAGATGTAGTCGCCGTAGGCGCGGGCGAAGATGTCGGTGAGGCCACCGGCCGGATAGCCGCAGATGATCCTGATGGGTTTGCTGGGCCAGGCCTGGGCAATGGCCGGCGCGGGCAAGGCCCCCGCGGCGAGCGCGGCCGACCCATAACGCAGCACACCGCGCCGTGACGGACGAACGATCATTCCTTCCTCCCTGATTTGCTTTCTGTTGGCCTATTGCGGCTCGATGTTCAGGCCCTTGATGACGTCGAGCACCACCGGCCCCTCCTCGTCGAGGACCTTCCTGAAGTAGGCGCGGTCGCGCGCGCCCTCGTCGATGCCGAACTGATCGTTGATCTTCAGCACGCGCTCGGTCTTGCCGCCCTCGACCATGAGATCGGAGAGCTTCTGCACGATCGCCTCGGGCGTGCCGGCGGGGGCGGCACAGCCGACCCAGCCGCGCACCTGGAAGGCCTTGTCGGTCAGGCCCTGCTCGTGGAACGTCGGCACGTCGGGCAGCTTCCTCATGCGCTCCAGCGTCGGCACCGCGATCACCTTGACCGCGCCCTGCTGCAGGAAGGGAAGCTGCGAGGCGTAGCTGCCGGTCGCCGTCTGGACATTGCCCGAGGCCACGTCCTGCCACATCGCGCCCTCGCCGCGATAGTGCACGGCCTCCATGTTGAAGCCGTGGCTCTTGTTCAGCGTCGCCGCCACCACATGGGCGAAGGAGCCGGCGCCGTAGGTCGCGGCGGAGACCTTGCGGCCTTTGCACCAGGCCGCGAACTCCGCGATGTCCTTGACGGGGATGTCCTTGTTGACCGAGGTCGGCAGATGCCCGGTGTTGAACCAGGCAACCAGCGCGAAGTCCTTGTCGGGATCGTAGGTCAGCTTTTTGAACAGGACCTTGTTCTGCACCATGGTCGTCGAATTGGTGAACATCAGCGTGTAGCCGTCGGGCGGCGACTGCTTCACCAGCTCGGCGCCGATCGCCCCCGCAGCCCCCGTCTTGTTCTCGACGACGACGGGCTGGCCCACCTTCGCGGACACGAACTCGCCGTAGGCGCGGGAGAAGATGTCGGTCAGGCCGCCCGGCGGATAGGTGCAGACGATCTTGATGGGCCTGGCAGGCCACGCCTGGGCGATCGCCGGCGCCGGAAAGGCCGCCAGCGACGAGGCCGCGCCATAGCGCAGCAGGTCGCGCCGCGATGGGCGAACGATCATTCCTTCCTCCCTGCGGGCGCGCTTTATGTTTGGACGGTCTATGCCGTCTTGGTGGCGCCCGTCTTCAGCATGGCGTCGATTTCGCCCGAGGTAAACCCCGCCTCCTCCAGCACCTCGACGCTGTGCTCGCCCAGCCTTGGCTGAAGGCGCGTGACCTCGGGCTTGGTCTTGCTGAAGCGCGGCGGGATGTCAGGCATGCGCAGCTTGCCCTCGGAGGGATGATCGACCTCCTTCCAGAAGCCGGTGGCGTTGAGCTGGGGATCGACGAACAGGTCGTCGAGCGTGTTGACCGGTCCGTGCGGGACGTTGGACTTGCCGAGCAGCGCCACCCATTCGGCGTTCGTGCGTTGGGCGCAGAGCTCGGCCAGGGTCGAGTAGTATTGCTCGACGTTCTTGAGGCGATTGGCCATGCCCTGGAAGCGCTCGTCGGCGGCAAGGTCCGGTCTACCAACGAGGATGCAGAACTCCTTCCAGTGACCGTCGGTGTAGGGCAGCAGCGCGAAGTAGCCGTCCTTCGAGGGATAGGGCCGCCGCTCCTTGTTGAGGACGCGCTTGTAGCCCGCGGTGTCGAGCGCCGGCAGGAAGGTCTCGCCGTAGAGATGCTCGACCATGACGAAGGAGACGAGCGTCTCGTACATCGGCACCTCGACCGCCTGGCCCTGGCCCGTCTTCTCGCGGGCGTAGAGGGCGGCCAGCAGCGCCGACACGACGCCGTTGGAGCTGGTCTTGTCGGCCACGATCGTCGGCAGGAAGCGCGGCGTGCCCGCCACCACGGTCTGCAGCGCGGCAAGGCCGGAGCCCGCCTGGATGATGTCGTCGTAGGCGGCCTTCGGCCCCATCGGGCCGGCCGAGCGGTAGCCGTAGGTCGCGAGATAGACGAGGCGCGGATTGATCTTCTCGAACGCCTCGTACTCCACGCCCAGCCGCCGCGCGGGATCGGGGCGGTAATTGTGCATCAGCACGTCGGCGGTCTCAGCCAGCTTGAACAGCGCCTTGAGACCGGATGGCTGCTTGAGGTCGAGCACGATCGAGCGCTTGGAGCGATTGCAGCCGAGATAGAAGGCCGCCATGCCGGGATGGCGCGCGGGCCCGAGCTGGCGCGTGGTGTCGCCTTCCGGCGGCTCGATCTTGATCACGTCGGCGCCGAGATCGCCCAGCTGCTGCGCGGCCCAGGGGCCCAGGACCACCGTCGTGCAGTCGAGAATACGTACTCCGGCCAGGGGGCCCGCCATTGCGTCTTCCTCCGAATTTCTTGGTTCTTGGCCGCCGATCATAGCCGCCCGGCGTCCCGCGGCGAAACATGGCAAAATCCGGAACGTCTTTTCGCAACAATGCCTCAATTGAGCCGGGGAGGAGTCGCGGGCCGCTGCGTATCCCCAAGTATCGGAGGTGTGCCATGCGTGACTTTCTCAAACGTCTCAACCTTTCTGCCATCGCCACTGCGGTCTGCGCCGGCGCCCTCATCGTCGGCGTCTCGGCCGGCGCCGAGGCCCGTGACGATCACTGGCGGCATAATCGCCACCATGACCGCTACGATCGCCACGACCACGATCGTCGCGACCGCCACGTCTATCATCACTATCGGAACGAACGCCCTGTGATCGTCGATCGCCGCCCCGTCGTCGTCGCCCCGCCCGTCTATCAGATGCCGGCGTACCAGGCGGCGCCTTCGGGCCTCAACCTGAACTTCAACATTCCGCTGCAGTAACCGCTCGCGTCGCGACCCCGCCGGATGGCAGTTCCATCCGGCGGGTTGACTCCTGAGGGCGCCGCCGTATTGTGACGCCCATCATGCTGCGACTGACGACGCTTCGACTTATTGGCTGATCCGCCGCCCCGACCAATCGGAAGGGGCCCTGCGGATCGCGTGTCGTTCGTCACTTCCCACCATCGTCGCCGCCACCCTCCCCTTCCATCGCAGTGTCAGTCAGGTTCGCTTAGAGCCGTTTGGCCGTGCGCGGCGCCAGGAGTCTCCGATGTCTAGCCACAGCACTTCCCCCCAGAAGCCGATGATGCCGACCGCGGGCGAGAAATACGTCCCCTTCAAGCCGATCGACATCAAGGACCGCAAATGGCCCAACGTGGTCATCACCAAGCCGCCGGTGTGGTGCGCGGTCGACCTGCGCGACGGCAACCAGGCGCTGATCGAGCCGATGGATTCGGACCGCAAGACGCGGATGTTCAAGCTGCTCTGCCAGATGGGCTTCAAGGAGATCGAGATCGGTTTCCCCGCCGCCTCCGAGACCGACTTCGAGTTCGTGCGCGAGCTGATCGACAAGAAGATGATCCCGCACGACGTCACCATCCAGGTGCTGACGCAGAGCCGGCCCGAGCTGATCGAGCGCACCTTCGAGGCGTGCCGCGGCGCCAAGCGCGCCATCATCCATCTCTACAACTCGACCTCGACGCTGCAGCGCCGCGTCGTGTTCGGCCAGGACACCAGCGGCATCATCGACATCGCCGTGTCCGGCGCCAAGCTGGTCAAGCAATTGGCTGACGCCGACCCCGGCACCGAGTGGGTGTTCGAATATTCGCCGGAGAGCTTCACCGGCACCGAGCTGGAGTTCGCGCGCGACATCTGCGCCGCCGTGGGCGACATCTACAAGCCGACGCCGCAGAAGAAGATGATCATCAACCTGCCGGCGACGGTCGAGATGGCCTCGGCCAACGTCTATGCCGACCAGATCGAATGGTGCCATCGCAACTTCAAGTACCGCGATTCGATCATCCTCAGCCTGCATCCCCACAAC
>CANIRG010000386.1 GCA_947469635.1 Rhodospirillales bacterium
GTCAAATGGTTCGGTGGCCTGCTGCTCGCGGCGGCGGCCCTCATGCCGTTCATGCCCTTCGCCGATCAGAAGACCATGGACCTCAGCGTGCTGATGCTCACCTACATCATGCTGGGCTGGGGCCTCAACATCGTTGTCGGCCTGGCTGGCCTGCTCGATCTCGGCTACGTCGCCTTCTATGCCGTGGGTGCCTACGCCTACGCACTGCTCAGCACGCAGTACGGCCTGAGCTTCTGGGTCGTGCTGCCGCTCGCCGGCATGATGGCGGCGGCCTTCGGTGTGCTGCTGGGCTTTCCCGTGCTGCGGCTGCGGGGCGACTATCTCGCCATCGTGACCATGGGGTTCGGCGAGATCATCCGTCTCGTCCTGTTGAACTGGGTCGATCTCACGGGCGGTCCGGCCGGCATCGGTTCGATCCCCGGCCCGACCCTGTTCGGCGCGACCTTCACCGAAACAGCCCGGCCGGGCGGTCAGACCTTCTCCGAGATGATGGGCATCCCCTTCAGCTCCAACCATCGGCTGATCTTCCTCTACTACATCATCCTCGTGCTGGCGCTCATCACCAACCTGTTCACCCACCGCGTGCGCAGCCTTCCCGTCGGGCGGGCCTGGGAGGCCTTGCGCGAGGACGAGACGGCCTGCATCGCGCTCGGCATCAACCCGACCAACACCAAGCTCACGGCCTTCGCCGTGGGGGCGATGTTCGCCGGCTTCGCCGGATCGTTCTTTGCCGCCAAGCAGCGCTTCATCAGCCCGGAAAGCTTCAGCTTCATCGAATCGGCCATCATCCTGGCCATCGTCGTGCTGGGCGGGATGGGCAGCCAGATCGGCGTGGTGCTCGCAGCCGTGCTCCTGATCGGCCTGCCGGAATGGTTCCGCGACCTCGGCATCTACCGCATGGTGGTCTTCGGCCTCGCCATGGTGCTGATCATGGTGTTCCGGCCACGCGGCCTCATCGCTCACCGCGAGCCGTCGAAACGATTGCATGCGGTTCGATCGCGGGCCGGCGGCACATGACCCAGCCGCTCATCGAGGTCGAGCACCTCACCATGCGCTTCGGCGGCCTGGTGGCGATAGACGACGTCTCCTTCACGGCGCGGCCGGGCGAGATCACCGCCATCATCGGCCCCAACGGCGCCGGCAAGACGACGGTCTTCAACTGCATCACCGGCTTCTACAAGCCGACCGTCGGCCGGCTCACCCTGCGCGGGGATCGCGAATATCTGCTCGAACGCATGCTGGGGCATGAAATCGGCCAGCAGGCGAAGGTGGCGCGGACCTTCCAGAACATCCGCCTGTTCCCCGGCATGACGGCGCTGGAGAACCTGCTGGTGGCGCAGCACAACAAGCTGATGCGCGCCTCGGGCATGAGCGTGTTCGGGCTGCTCGGGTTGCAGCGCTATCGCAAGGCCGAGGCGGCGGCGGTCGAGATGGCGCGCAGCTGGCTGGAACGTATCGGCCTGGTCGTCGACGCCGACCGGCCGGCCGGCGAACTGCCGTACGGCGCGCAACGGCGGTTGGAGATCGCCCGCGCCATGTGCACCGAGCCGCGCCTGCTGTGCCTCGACGAGCCGGCAGCGGGCCTCAATCCGCGCGAATCGACCGAGCTCAATGCCTTGCTCACCTCGATCCGCGAACGCGACCGGGTGGGCGTGCTGCTGATCGAGCACGACATGAGCGTGGTCATGCGCATCTCAGACCACGTCGTGGTCCTCGACTACGGCCGCAAGATCGCCGAGGGCGCGCCGGCCGAAGTGCGGGCCGACCCCGCCGTGATCCGAGCCTATCTCGGGGCCGACGAGGACGGGCCGGATGCCTGAGGCTCCCATGCTTTCGGTGAAGGGTGTCACCACCTTCTATGGCGCCATCCAGGCCCTGCACGGTGTCGACCTCGAGGTCGGCAAGGGCGAGATCGTGACGCTGATCGGCGCCAACGGTGCCGGCAAGTCGACGCTCCTGATGACGATCTGCGGCAGCCCCCGCGCGCGCAGCGGTGCGATCCGCTTCGACGGCGAGGACATCACCGGTCTCGCCACGCACGAGATCGTGCGGCGCGGCGTGGCGCAGGTGCCCGAGGGGCGCCGCATCTTCGCGCGCATGAGCGTGTTCGAGAACCTGCAGATGGGCGCCAGCATCGTCGATCCGGCGCACTTCCAGCACGACCTGGACCGTGTCTTCACGATGTTCCCGAGGCTCGCCGAACGGCGCCAGCAGAGGGGCGGCACCCTGTCCGGCGGCGAGCAGCAGATGCTGGCGATCGGCCGCGCCCTGATGAGCCGGCCACGGCTGCTGCTGCTCGATGAGCCGTCGCTGGGGTTGGCACCGCTGATCGTGCGGCAGATCTTCGATACCATCCGGCGGATCGCACGGGAGGAGGGCGTCACCATCTTTCTCGTCGAGCAGAATGCCTTCCACGCCCTGAAGCTCGCCGACCGCGGCTATGTGCTGGTCAACGGCCGGGTGCGGCTGAGCGGCACCGGCAAGGAATTGCTGGCCAACGAGGAGGTCCGGTCGGCCTACCTCGAGGGCGCGGCGTCATGAGCCCGCTCGACACCTTCATGTTCGATTGGTTCGGCGACACGCTGTTCAATGTGCTGATTTTCAACCTCGCCGTGGTGGGCCCGGCCGCCTTCGCCACCGGGCACGGCCTCGCCATCAACTGGCGCCCCTGGAGACAGTTGCCGTTCTACACGGCGCTTCTCTCCGCGGGGTTGCGCTTCCTCGATTATGCACTGGGCGGTGGGGAATTGTGGTCGATCGCCGGCTTCGCGTTGGGCTGGCTGGTGCAGCTCGCCGTCGCCACCTTCGCCTACCGGCTGACGCGAGCCCGCCAGATGACCCGGCAATATCCCTGGCTCTATCAGCGCAAAGGCTTGCTGGGTTGGGAGGAGCGGCACTAAGCTTCGTCCCGAGCTCCACATCCGTGGAGAGCCAAAGAGGGGATACCACATGACCAGGAAATTCGGTGCGCTTGTCGCCGCGGCCGTCGCACTTGCGGCGACACCGGCACTCGCGCAGATCAAGATCGCCGCTGTCGGACCGATGTCCGGCCAGAACGCGGCGTTCGGCGAGCAGATGCGGCGCGGCGCCACCATGGCCGTCGAGGAGATCAACGCGGCGGGCGGCGTGAACGGCCAGAAGCTCGAGCTGGCGATCGGCGACGATGCCTGCGATCCCAAGCAGGCGACGGCGGTTGCCAACAAGATGGTCGCCGACAAGAACGTGTTCGTGGCTGGCCACTATTGCTCCGGCAGCTCGATCCCGGCGTCCGACATCTACAAGGAAGGCAAGATCCTGCAGATCACGCCGGCCTCGACCAACATCCGCCTCACCGACGAAGCCTTCACCAAGGGCAACACCACGGTGTTCCGCACCTGCGGTCGTGACGACGTCCAGGGCCTCACCGTCGGCACCTACATCATCAAGTGGCACCGCCAGGCCAAGATCGCGATCCTCCACGACAAGTCGCCCTACGGCAAAGGCGTGGCCGACGAGACCAAGAAGGCACTGAACAAGGGCGGTGTCCGCGAGGTCATGTACGAATCGTACAACGACACGGACAAGGACTTCACCGCGCTCATCAGCAAGATGAAGGCGGCCAAGATCGACATCATCGTGCTCGGTGGCTACCACACCGCCGGCGCGCAGTTGATCAAGCAGTCGCGCGAGCAGGGCCTGTCCTCGCAGATGGTCGGCTTCGATTCGCTCGAGGATCCGGAGTTCGGCAAGCTCGGCGGCGCCGCCACCAATGGCGTGCTGATGTCGTTCCCGCCCAAGGCCGAGGACGATCCGAAGAATGCCGCGCTGGTGAAGAAGTTCCGCGACGCCAAGTACGACCCCGCGGGCTACACGCTGTTCACCTACGCCGCCGTGAAGGTGTGGGCGGCTGCCGCTACCAAGGCCAAGTCGACCGAGCCGACCGCCGTCGCGGCCGCACTGCGCAGCCAGACCTACGACTCGGCCGTCGGCCCGCTCGCCTTCGACCAGAAGGGTGACATCAAGAACCCGGTCTACGACATCTACGTCTGGAAGGACGGCAAGTCCTACCCGGCGACCAAGTAAGCGATCCGCGGATCGCGAGGGAGGGCCCGCTTCGGCGGGCCCTTTTTCGTGGTCATGCGATTTGTCAGTCACTTCAACGCCTTGTGCCCGCCTTCCCACGATTTTGCGGAACGGTGACATCGCGGCCCCCGATATGGTATCGCTTGGATCAACAGCTAGAAGGGATCGATCGGCGAAATGGCGGGGGCCACGATTGCGGTCGCGTCGGATCATGCCGGCTTCGACCTTAAGGAAATTCTCAAGCGCGACCTGCAGGACGCCGGTCACGATGTGCTCGATCTTGGCACGCATTCCAGCGCGTCGGTCGACTATCCGGATTTCGGCAAGGCCATGGGCGAGGCGATCGCTTCGGGCAAAGCCGCACGTGGCGTGCTGGTTTGCGGAACGGGCATCGGCATCTCCATTGCCGCCAACCGCAATCCCAAGGTCCGGGCGGCGCTTGCGCACGACGTCACCTCGGCCAGGCTCTCGCGCGAGCACAACGATGCCAATGTGGTCGCGTTCGGCCAGCGCCTGATCGGAGTTGAGACGGCGCGTGAGGCGCTCAAGGCTTTCCTGAACACCGAGTTCGCCGGCGGCCGCCACGTCGGCCGTGTCGCCAAGCTTTCCTGAGGATATTGGATGTCGATGTTCACGCGTTCCCTGGCCGATTCCGATCCTGCGATCGCGGCTGTTCTCAAAGGCGAGCTGCAACGCCAGCGCGAGCAGATCGAGCTGATCGCCTCCGAGAACATCGTATCGCGCGCCGTGCTCGAGGCCGCCGGCTCGGTGCTCACCAACAAATACGCCGAGGGCTATCCCGGCCGCCGCTACTACGGTGGCTGCGAGGAAGTCGACAAGGCCGAGCAGCTCGCCATCGACCGCGCCTGCAAGCTGTTCGACTGCAAGTTCGCCAATGTGCAGCCGCATTCCGGCGCGCAGGCCAACCAGGCCGTGTTCATGGCGCTGCTGCAGCCGGGCGACAAGTTCCTGGGCATGGCGCTCGACCAGGGTGGCCATCTCACCCACGGCTCGCCGGCCAACCAGTCGGGCAAGTGGTTCAAGGTCGTGTCCTACGGCGTGAAGCCCGACACGCACCTGATCGACTACGAGCAGATGGAAGAGGTGGCGCGGCGCGAGAAGCCCAGGCTGATCATTGCCGGCGCCTCGGCCTATTCGCGGCACATCGACTTCGCGCGCTTCCGCAAGGTGGCCGACGAGATCGGCGCCTTCTTCATGGTCGACATGGCGCATTATGCCGGGCTGGTCGCGGCCGGGAACTATCCCAGCCCACTGCCGCACGCCCATGTCATCACCACGACGACGCACAAGACTTTGCGCGGGCCGCGCGGCGGCATGATCCTGTCGAACGACCCGGAGCTCGGGAAGAAGATAAATTCGGCGGTGTTCCCTGGCCTGCAGGGCGGGCCGCTGATGCACATCATCGCAGCCAAGGCCGTGGCCTTCGGCGAGGCGCTGCAGCCCGACTTCAAGGTCTACGCCAGGAACGTCGTCGACAATGCGCGCGCTCTCGCGGCGTCGCTGACCGAGCGCGGGCTCAAGATCGTCTCGGGCGGCACCGACAGCCACGTCATGCTGGTCGATCTCAGGCCCAAGAAGGCCACGGGCAATGTCGCGGAGACGGTGCTCGACCGCTCCGGCATCACCGCCAACAAGAACAGCATCCCGGGCGACCCGGAGAAATTCACCGTCACCTCGGGCGTGCGGCTGGGCTCGCCGGCCGGCACGACGCGGGGCTTCGGCACGGCCGAGTTCAGCCTGGTCGGCCATCTGATCGCCGATGTGCTCGACGGCATCGCCAAGAACGGCCCGGAGGGCGACGCCCAGGTCGAGGCGCAGGTGCGCGGCAAGGTTCGTGAGTTGTGTGCGCGTTTTCCGATCTACCGCGATTGATGAAGCGCCAAGCCAGAAGAAATCAGGGGGACTGAATGCGCTGTCCATTCTGCGGTCACGAGGACACCCAAGTTAAGGACTCGCGGCCCACAGACGACAATTCGGCGATCCGCCGGCGGCGCTACTGCCCGTCCTGCGGCTCACGCTTCACCACCTTCGAGCGCGTCCAGCTGCGCGAGCTCACCGTCGTCAAGAAGAACGGCCAGCGGGTGCAGTTCGATCGCGACAAGCTCGCGCGCTCGATCTCGGTGGCCTGCCGCAAGCGGCCGGTCGATCCCGAGCGCGTCGAGCGCGTGGTCAACGGCATCGTGCGCCGCCTCGAAAGCTCCGGCGAGAGCGAGATTCCCTCGACGCAGATCGGCGAGCTGGTGATGGACGCGCTGCGCGCCCTCGATCCCGTGGCCTATGTGCGCTTCGCCTCGGTCTACCGCAATTTCCGCGAGGCCAAGGATTTCGAGGAGTTCATCTCCGACCTCGCCGA